>JAZDGX010000128.1:0-2992 GCA_043806645.1 Candidatus Eiseniibacteriota bacterium
CCGCCCCACGCCACTCCCGGTCGCTCCGTCCCTATTCCGTCTCATGCGCTGCACCTCCTGTCCAATGACCGACCCGTTGCAGAAGACGATGCCGGTTGCGCGGCGCGTGGGCGCGACGATCCGCCCGGCGCGACGGCGCACAGCCGGCAGCCAAACGCGTACGGTGAAGACGGCCCGGGAGCGGAACGGGAAAAGAGACTCCGCGACGCTGGTGGATGGACCTGTCAACCCGCATACATTCTAGCACTTAGGAGCAACGGAGGCCAGATATTCCCGCGGTTGGGCGCGAATTGCCTTCCAGAAGGGGATTTAGAGGACGCGCCCGGCGCCGCCGACCGGGGGACATCCTCCGCCTACAGCTCGATGATCTCGGTCCAGCCGTACTTGTCCGGAGCATCCCCGAACTGGATCGCGGTCAGCCCGGTGTAGAGCTTCGTGCAATGCGGCCCAGGCTTGCCGTCGGGTAGATAGACGATCTCCTCCGTGCCGAGCGTGATGCTCTCGATGGGCGTGATCACCGCCGCCGTTCCGCACGCACCCGCCTCGGCGAACGAACGCAGCTCCTCGAGCGGGACCGGGCGCTCCTCGACCTTGTAGCCCAGATCGGGAGCAAGCTCGCGCAGCGACAAGTTCGTGATCGATCGCAGGATCGACGGCGACTTCGGCGTGACGTAGACGCCCTGCTTCGTGATGCCGAAGAAATTCGCCGCTCCCAGCTCGTCGATGTACTTGTGTTCGCGGGCATCGAGATAGAGGGCTTCGCCATAGCCGGCCCGCTTCGCCCGCACCGTTGCGCGCATGCCGGCAGCGTAGTTGCCGCCCGCCTTCGCGGTGCCGACTCCATGCGGGGCTGCCCGGTCGAGCTCCGTTTCGATGATCAGCTTCGTCGGCGTGAAGCCCTGCTTGAAGTAGGGCCCCACGGGGGTGACCAGCATGAGCAGCGTGTACTCATCGGCGGGGCGCACGCCGATGCGCGGGCCGGTGCCGATCAGCAGGGGTCGCACATAGAGCGCCGCTCCACTGCCGTAGGGCGGTATGAACCGCGCATTCAACTTCACGAGCCGCCGCACGGCCTGGCAGAAGAGCTCCACCGGCGGGGGCTCCATCAGCAGGACGTTGGCCGAATGGATCATCCGCTTGGCGTTCTCGGCCATGCGGAAGGCGAGGATGCGGCCGTCCTTGGCCTCGTAGACCTTCAGTCCCTCGAAGGCGGCCTGCCCGTAGTGCAGGCACGTCGCGGCGATATGGATCGGGAAGGTCTCCTTCTCGCTCGCCTCCCCCTCGTCCCAGCTGCCCGCGCGCCAGGTGTAGCGAAGGTTGTAGTCGGTCTTGTGATAGGAGAAGGGCAGACTGGCAAAATCGATATTGGCCTTTTCCCTGACAGCCATGCGACACCCCCACAACTCATGAAACGGACGGACTCAAACCGAACGAGCGAGCATAGCACCCCGCTGCGGCAGAATCCAGTCCGCTGGGAGGCACGCCGGGAGGCGCTTCACGACGGGCCCGGCCCGGGCCTGGCGGGAGGCCGGCGCTCATGCTCGAGCACGCCCAGCCTCGAGCACGCCCAGCGCGTCAAGGGACTCCAAGAAGGCGAGCGTGTCGAGACGCAAGCGCTCGCGGTCGACATCCGGAAACCGGTCGGCCAGCCGGCCGGCAAGCTCCTCCGGCGTGCCCCCGCGCTCGAGACCCTCCCACAGGCACAGCGCCGCGGGGCCCTCCAGATCCAGCGCCTGGCACGCCGCGGAGATCAGCGTCCAACCCCCACGTTTGTTCTCGAAGGCGCGGGTCCAGCGCTTGCGCCGGACGGGCCCGGCGGCAGAGGCACCGACAGAGGCCGCGGCGGCCGGCTCGGGCGACGGAACAGTCATGGCAGCCCTCCTTCGATGAGTCGGCGGCATTCCGCCAGGACGAGTTCGCCATGCGTGGCCGCGTCCAGGGGACAGGGCTCGCAATTCTCATAGTACGGACACTCGCGGCACAGGCTCAGACGCTCGTAGATGCGGGCCGAGTGGGCGAAGTTGAAGAAACCGACGAAGTAGGGGGACGCCAGGAAGTCGACCGCGCCGGGCGCGGTGATCGGCACCGGTAGGATCTCGAACCACGGCGTCCCATCGGCCCGCAGGGGGACCGGCCGGGATCGCACGAGCCGGCAAGGATGCAGTTCACCGCGGACATCGAGAACCGCCGCCTGCAGTCCCCCGGGGCAGCGACGGGAGGCCGCGACCGGAAGATCATAGCGTTCGGCAAGCGCCGCGCGCAGGCGGGCGTTCCCATAGTTGAGCAACAACGGGGTCCCGCCGGCGGCCCGTCGCGCCGTCCGAGCCAGGCAGGCCGCCGCGCGGATCCATGCCGCCGGATCGGGAGCGAGATCGCGCACGTGGGGCGCTTGCCAGGCGAAACTGCGCATGCGATCGAGCAAGATGCCATCCACGCCCAGGTCCGCCAGGCGCAGCAGGGATTCCTCAAGCCGTTCGAGATTCACGCGGGTCAAGGTGGCCTGAATCGTGATCCGCACGCTGCGTGCGCCGCAGGCGTCCCGACCGGCCAGCAGCTTTCGCAGGTTCCTGAGCGCGCGCGCGTGATAGCCGCTGCCGCGGACCGCGTCATTCTCCTCCGGAAAGAAACTATCGAGGCTGAAGTTGACGGCCAGCCCCTCGCGATCGAGGAGCAGGGCCCGCAGCCGGTCATCGTGACTTTGGCCGTTGGTGGCCAGGCCGACGTCCATTCCCCGGTCCAGGGCACCGGCGATGATCGCGGGGAGTTCTGCGAGCAGCGTCGGTTCGCCGCCCAACAGGATGACTCGTCGCGCGCCCGCGACGCGCAGGCGATCCAGGACCAGCGACCCGAAGCCCGGGGGAGCCGCGGCTCCCGGCGTGGCTCTGCGATCCAGCTTGGCGGAGCAGTAGATGCACTCCGCGTTGCAGCGGGACGTCATGTCCCAGTACACGGTCGTCACCGCGCCCTCCCTCGGGTTCGGACCCGCGTGGTC
>JAZDGX010000129.1:0-43737 GCA_043806645.1 Candidatus Eiseniibacteriota bacterium
GCGAAGCCGAGCCCCCCGACCAGCCCCGCAAAACCGTCCGAGACGATGTCGCCGAACATGTTGCCGGCCACGATCACTCCGTAGTCCTCGGGGTTCTTCGTCAGCCACATCATCTGAGCATCGATGTTGGTGTCCCAGACGGCGATGTCGGGGTAGTTCTTCTGCACCGTGCGTCCCATCTCGAGCATCATCCCCGAGGTCTCGCGGATGACGTTGGGCTTCTCGCAGACGGTGACCGACTTGTATCCGAAGTCGCGCGCATGGCGGAAGGCCGCCTCGACGATCCGGCGGCATGCATTGCGCGTGAAGATGCGGCAGGAAACGGCGAGATCCTCGGGCGGGACCTTCAGGTAGGGTTTGAACTGGGGATGGGTCGCGAGCGCCGCCCGCACCTGCTCGGGTGGGTTGGTCCACTCGACTCCCGAGTACAACCCCTCGGTATTCTGCCGGTAGATGACTACATCCACCTTCGGCTCTTCGATCGCCCCGGCCCGGCCGCGCCGGATGAAGTTGAGCGGGTTGCCGGGAAAGGACTGGCATGGGCGGATGCAGATATCCAGTCCGAAATACTGGCGCATCCCGACGATCGGGCTGCGATAGGTATGGCCCCGGCCCTGGAGATCGGGATGCAGCTCCTTGGCCGCCGCGCCCTTGGGCTTGGAGGTGATCGCCCCGAAAAGACCGACGCGATGCTCTTCGAGCAGCTTCAGCGTGCGCTCGGGAAGCGCATTGCCCTCGCTGCACCAGAATTCCCAGCCGATGTCGCCGTGCACGTAGTTCGCCTGGAACCCCGCCTTCTCCAGCACGCGCAGCGCCTCCGGAAGCACCACCTTGCCGATCCCGTCTCCGGGCATGCTCACAATGGTCGTCTTGCTCATCGCCTGATCTCTCCTTCTGCTGTCCGGAACCCCGTATTCAAGCCCCCACGGCGCATCGCCGTACCTCGATGCAGGCCGCACTCCCGCGGCGCAGCGGCCTCAGCGCAGGCCGCGCTCCCGCAGTGCCTGCTCCATCGCCAAGCCCATTCCGGCCGGGCTCTCCACCACCGTGACTCCCGCCGCCTCGAGGGCGGCGACCTTCTCGGCAGCCGTACCCTTCCCGCCGGCGATGATCGCCCCGGCATGTCCCATCCGTTTTCCGGGCGGGGCATTCTTGCCCGCGATATAGGCGACCACCGGCTTGTCGAACCCATTCTTGATCCAGGCGGCCGCCGTCTCTTCGGCCGTGCCGCCGATCTCGCCGATCATCAGCACGCCCTTCGTTTCGGGATCGCGCGCGTAGAGCGGCAGCAGATCGACGAAGTTCATCCCCACGACGGGGTCCCCGCCGATGCCGATGCAGGTCGACTGCCCGAGTCCCCGCTCGCTGCATTGGCGCACGCCCTCATAGGTCAGCGTGCCCGATCGCGAGATGATCCCTACCGGACCGGGCTGGTGGATGTAGCCGGGCATGATCCCGATCTTGCATTTCTCCGGCGAGATGATCCCCGGGCAGTTCGGCCCGATCAGGGTCGTGCCCCGGAACCGCGCCCGCAGCTCGGACTTGACGCGGACCATGTCGAGAGCGGGAATGCCCTCGGTGATCGCGACGATCACCCGCGCCCCCGCCTCGGCCGCCTCGAGAATCGCCTCCGCGGCCGCGGAAGCGGGAACGAAGACGACGGCGGCATTGAAATCGGTATCCCGGGCGGCCGCGGCCGCAGTGTCGAAGATGGGAATGCCGTTGTAGGTGGTGCCGCCCTTGCCGGGCCGCGTACCCGCCACGACCCGCGTGCCGTACTCGACCATGAGATCCGTGTAGAATTGCCCGACGCGTCCGAGGCCCTGGACGAGTAGGCGGGTGCCGCGATCGACCAGGATGCTCATGCGCCCCTCCCTTGGGCCGCGGCCACGGCTTTCTCGGCGGCCGCGAGAAAACTCTCCGCCTCGATCAGGGCCAGCCCGCTCTCGCGCAGCATCCTCCGGCCGGCCTCCACATTCGTCCCCTCCAGGCGCACGATCAGCGGCACCTTGAGGTCAAGTTCGCGGAGGGCCTCGAGGATGCCGCTGGCGATCACATCGCAGCGCACGATGCCGCCGAAGATGTTGACCAGCACGGCGCGCACCCGCTCATCCGCGAGCACGAGCCGGAAGGCAGCAGTGACGCGCGAGGGATCCGCCGCACCCCCGACGTCGAGGAAGTTGGCCGGGGCCCCGCCGGCCAGGGTGATGATGTCGTTGGTCGCCATCGCCAGCCCGGCGCCGTTGACCATGCAGCCGATGTTCCCCGAGAGCGAGACGTAGGAAAAGCCGCAATCCGCCGCCTGCGCCTCGCGCGGATCCTCTTCGTCGCGATCGCGCAGCGCGCACAGCGATTCGTGACGGAAGAGGGCGTTGTCGTCGAGATTGCATTTGGCATCGAGCGCGATCACGCGCTGCGCGGCGGTAACGACCAGGGGATTGATCTCGATCAACGAACAATCCTGCTCGACATAGATGCGGGCGAGTGTCGTGAGGATCTCCGCAGCCTGGCCGGCCGCCGAGTGCCCGAGCTCGAGGCCCTGCACCAAGCGCCCGGCGGCCCCGCCGTCCAACCCCCGGCGCGGATCGAAATGCTCCTTGAGCAACGCCTCCGGCCGCTCGCGCGCGACTTCCTCGATCTCGACCCCGCCTTCGCGCGACGCCATGACCACCGGCCGCTCCGCGGCCCGATCGAGCACGATGCCCACGTAGAGCTGTTGCTCGAACGGGCAGCCTTCCTCGATCAGCACCTTGCTCACGCGCACGCCGCCCGGCCCCGTCTGAGGCGTGATCAGAGGCCGCGACAGAATCTCTCCGGCCACCCGGCGGACCTCGGCCGGCGAATGCGCCAACCTGACGCCGCCCCCCTTCCCGCGCCCCCCGGCATGGACCTGCGCCTTGACCGCGCACAACCCCCCGCCCAGTTCGACGGCGGCGCGCTCCGCCTCTTCCGCGCTCAGGGCCAGGATGCCTCGCGGGACGGCTATGCCATGGGCGTGCAGGAGATCCTTGGCCTGGTACTCATGGATTTTCATGGCGCAGATCCCTTCCTGGAGGTCCGGCACCGCCGACCGGGAGACCGCAGCGGGCGCGAAACCGGAAAGTCTATCAGGTGGGCAGAATATGGACAAGGCGAGGCTTGCTGGTCCGGCGTCCGTGTCGACTCTCGCTCGTCGGGCACAGGTGCGGTAAACGGACCGGCCTTCGACCGGGTGAGCCGGGCCTCCACGGGCCGAACTTGGTGCCCCTCAGCCAATAAGCCCGAGTTACCAGGCCATCGAGCGCCCGGACGGCCTGATACCCTTGACACCGCTTTGCGCCGGGGAGCAGACTTGTTGTAGACGCCTCAACAGGGATTGTTTGGGATCACGGGTTCCGGAGAGGAGCCTCCTCGCGACGACGGAAAGGGTCGTGTCATGAGCCGTCCAAAGGCTGATCCGCCCTCTCGAGGAACCGGCAAGATCGTTGCCCGTGAAGGGCTTGGGCCCGACGCACGGTTCTCAGTCTAGTTTCCGCAGCCGCCCCAGTTGCCACAAACGTGCGACTGCGGGCATGCAAACGGAGGATCCCAGAATGACCCGCCCGCAACGGCTCCTCACGGTTCTGGTCGGAGTCGCGGTCGCTCTGAGCCTAACGACTTGCAGCGACGACGATTCGTCGTCCAACCCCACCTGCCACCTGATGGTCGTCTCCCCCAACGGGGGGGAGGTCCTTTCGGCCGGGCAGGCCTACTCCATCCAGTGGATGAGCGATGGCCCCTGTTCCGGCACCGTCGACATCGAGCTGATGAAGGATGGCGAGGTGCGCACGACAATCGCCGAGAACGCGCCCAATACCGGCTCGTACACCTGGCAATGCCAGGGCGGCGAGGGGGACGCGGGCTACTACCTCCGTCTCACCTTGAACGACGGCTCCAGCCGCAAGACCGACATGAGCGATGCGGGCTTCCGTATCTCGGCCGCCCCCGCTTCCTGCGCCATTACCGTCGCCGCCCCCATTGCCGGGGCGCGCTTCGTCCAGGGGCAGATCGTGCCCATCGCCTGGGAGGCCGGCGGGACCTGCGACGGCGCGGTCCGCATCGAGCTGCTGCACCTGGGCGCCTCCTGCACGGTCATCGCGGAGAGCACCGAGAACGACGGCGCCTTCGACTGGACCGCGGCGCGTTGCGTCACCGACTCGACCGGCTACGCCGTGCGCGTCACGGACGTGGAGAGCGGCGCGACCGACTTCAGTTCCGGGACCTTTACCATCGGCAACGGCGAGGCGGGAACCTGCACGCTTCAGTTGACGCGGCCCAACGGCGGCGAGTCCTGGATCGAGGGCGCGCGCGTGCAGATCGAATGGGATCATGCGGGATCGGCCGGCCCCACGGTGTCTCTCGAACTGCTGCGCGACGGAGAGGTTTGCGCGGTGATCGCGGCGGCCACGGACAACGACGGCTCCTTCGAATGGACCGCCGCCCGCTGTGCGACGGCCTCCGCCGGGTACCATGTGCGCATCGCGGATCCCGCCTGCGGCGCCCGGGACCTGAGCGATGCCTCTTTCGCGATCCTGCCCGCCAGCCAGAATGAATGTCACCTCACCGTCACCCGGCCGTATGCCGGCGAGCAACTCGTCTCCGGTGAGACCTTCACCATTCTCTGGAATACCACGGAGGCCTGCGGCGACCAGGTGCGCATCGAGCTTTATCGCCTGGGCGCCCTGTGCCAAATCATCAGCGAGACGACCGCGAACGACGGCGCTTACGAGTGGGTCGTCGACGGGTGCGGCTCGGCCGACTGCGGCTACACGGTCCGCGTGATCGATCTCGACAGCGGGTCCGCGGACGACAGCGATGGTCACGGCATCCAGACCGTCTGCGAGCTCGAGGTCCTCAGTCCCAACGGCGGCGAATCCTACTACGTCGGGGAGCAGGTGCTGATCGCCTGGCAGGCGTCCGATTGCGCGTCGCAAGTGCGCATCGACTTGCTCCAGGACGGCCAGGTCTGCCGGACCCTGGTCACGCACACCGCCAACGACGGCATGTTTGTCTGGACGCGGGCCGCGCAGTGCGACGGCCCGGACGGATACGTCATCCGCATCACCGACTTGGAGACGGGCACCCTCGACGAGAGCGATGCCCCCTTCCGCATCATCACGCCCTGCAGCCTGCGGATCACTGCGCCTTCCGGAGGCAACACCTGGACCGTGGACGACATCCTCTCCATTGAATGGGTGCTCGCCGGCGACGCGTGCGGCGATCTCGCGCTCATCGAGCTGCTGCGCGGCGACGAAGTCTGCATGGTGATCACTCCGGAAACGCTCAACGACGGCCAGTTCGACTGGGCCGTCGCGCAGTGTCTCGACTTCACCAACGGCTACGTCATCCGCGTGACCGACATCACGAGCGGCGCCTCCGACGAAACCGACGGGATGCTCGATATCTTCTACTTCCCGCCCGAAACATGCGAGATCGCGCTGCTCGCCCCGACTGCCGGAGCAGAGCTGTGCGCGGGCCGGCCGATCGACATTCGGTGGTCATTCAACGATTTCTGCGGCTCGCAGGTGATGATCGAGCTGTTGCAGGGCGCGACGGTCTGCGCGACCGTGGCCCCCACGACCGCTAACGACGGCGTCTTCTCCTGGACGCCCGCGCCGTGCGGCGACCAGACGGAAGGATATCGCTTGCGCATCACCGATCTGGGCACGGAGATCGTCGCGGAGAGCGCAGCCGATTTCGCCATTCTGCCGGGCTGCGCCCTCAGCCTGCAGGCGCCTTCCGGCGGTTCCTTCTGCGCCGGAACGAGCGTGCCGATCGAGTGGACCGCGACCCCTTGCTGCGGCGATCAGGTTCGCCTGGAACTCCTCCTGGACGGCGTGGTCTGCAGCACGATCGCCGCCGCCACGGACAACGACGGCAGCCATCCGTGGACCGCCGAACCCTGCGGGGAGGCCGACGGCGGCTATGCCATCCGCGTGACCGACCTGGACACGGGGGCGACGGCCGCCAGCGCGGTCGAGTTCGACATTCAACAGGCCTGCGCCATCGCGGTCACCTCCCCGACCGGCGTGGAGATCCTGTGCGCGGGGGCCGATGAGCTCCCCATCAGCTGGACGACCGTGGACTGCTGCGGCGCGACGGCCAAGATCGAGCTGCTTCTGAACGGCACTGTCTGCGCGGTGATCGCGGCCACGACGGAAAACGACGGCAGCTTCCCCTGGCCGGTCGAGCAGTGCGCTGCGGCGACCGACGGCTACACCATCCGGGTGACCGATCTCGTCAGCGGCGCCTCCGGCGAGAACCCGCTCGCCTTCGCCATCGAAGCGCCCTGCCGGATCGACCTCACCGTTCCCAACGGCGGCCAGGATCTGTGCACCGGCGATCCGCTGGAGATTCTCTGGTCGAGTTCATCCTGCTGCGGCGCCACGGTCAAGATCGAGCTCGTCCATGACGGCGGCGTCTGCGAGACCATCGCCGCCGCGGCCGACAACAATGGTTCGCTCACCTGGATCCCGGTCCAGTGCGCCGGAGAGGCGGATGGGTATCGCATCCGCGTGACCGATCTCACGACGGGCGCGGCCGACGAAAGCGCTCTCGATTTCTCCATCCATCCCGCCTGCGAGATCACGCTGCTCGAGCCCGACGGCGACGAGCCGCTGTGCGCGGGCACGCCGATCGACATCCTGTGGACCCCCTCGACCTGCTGCGGTGACCAGGTCTCGATCGAGCTCGTCCATGGCGGCACGGCCTGCCTGACGATCGCCGCCGCCACGGCAAACGATGGCCGCCATGAATGGATGCCCGAGCCCTGCGCGGGCGTGACGGGCGACTATCGCATCCGCGTGACCGATTTGGTGACGGGAGCCACCGACGAGAGCGACGCGCTCTTCGACATCGAACCCGGCTGCCAGCTCACGGTCACCGCGCCCCCGGCCGGGCTGGTCGTGTGCGAGGGCACGCCGATCGACATCCGCTGGACGCCGACGACCTGCTGCGGCGAGCTGGTGAAGATCCAGCTGATCTGCAACGGGGTCATGCGCTCGACCATCGCGGCGGAAACCGCCAACGACGGCGCGTTCACCTGGAACGCCGACCAGGCGGGCAACGACTCGAGCGGCTACACGATCCGCGTCACCGACCTCGAGAGCGACGTCGCGGGCGAAAGCCCCTTCTCGTTCACCATCCACGCCGGCTGCGCCGTCGAGCTCTTCTCGCCGCGCAACGGAGACCTTTTCTGCATCGGCGACCCGGTGGCGATCGTCTGGGATCCCGGCTCGCCCTGCTGCGGCGACCTGGTGCGCATCCAGCTCTATCGCTACGGAAATCTGGTGAGCACGCTCGCCGCCTCTACCGAGAACGACGGCGCCTACACCTGGCCGAGCGCCCAGCAGCACAATGGCCTGCCGCACGGCTACGCCATCATGGTCACCAACCTGGCGACCGGCGCGGCCAACGGCATCGATTGGGCCTTCTCGATCGGCGGCGGGGATGTGAGCGTCTCCTACCCCAACGGCGGCGAGACGATCTGCAGCGGTCTGCCGGTGACGATGCGCTGGAATCGCTCCAGCTGTTATGGACCGACGGTCAAGATCGAGCTGCTGCACGACGGGACGGTCTGCCGCACGCTCGCGGCCTCGACGGGCAACGGCGGCACCTTCCACTGGATCGCCGAGCAGTGCGGCTCCTTCGAGGAAGGCTACACGGTGCGCATCACCGATCTCGAAAGCGGTTCGGTCGATGTGAGCGACGGACCCTTCGTCATCCATCCGCCATGCGACCTCTCGATCAGCCGTCCCCAGGCGGGGGACATCTACTGCGTGGGAGATCCGGTGCTCATCCGTTGGGATGCCTCGCCTTGCTGCGGCGACGACATCCGCCTCGACCTCGTCCGCAACGGTTCGCCCTGTCTGTTGATCGCCGAACTCGACGGCGGGCCGTCGCGCAGCTATGAGTACATCTGGACCGCCGCGCAATGCGCCGGCCAGTCCGCGGGCTACAAGGTCCGGGTGACCGATCTCGACAGCGGGCTGTACGCCGAGACCGGCGGCACCTTCACCATCAACCCCGCGTGCGTGATCACGATCACGAGCCCCAACAACGGGGAGGTTCTCACCGCCGGCGAGAGCGCGCCGATCGCTTGGGACTTCGGCTACTGCTGCGGCGAAACGGCATCGATCGAGTTGCTGCTGGACGGTGTCGTTTGTCTCGTCATCACCGCCGCGACGCCCAACGACGGCAGCTTCCCCTGGATCGCCGAGCAGTGCGGAGCGGCCATCGAGGGCTACGAGATCCGCGTGACCGACCTCGAGACGGGCGCCTGGGACTTGACCGACGTCGGCTTCCGCATCGAACCGGCCTGTGAAGTGCTGGTCACGGCGCCGGCCTCCGGCGAGTACTGCCCGGACGACCCGGTGGGGATCGTCTGGACGGCGGAGGGTTGCGGAGCAGACGTCAAGATCGAGCTGCTGTTGGACGATGCGGTCTGCGCGACGATCGCGGCCGCGACGGCCAACGACGGGGCCCATGCCTGGCCGGCGGCGGCGTGCGGCGAGGCGACCGGGCCCTACCGCGTCCGCGTGACCGACCTGGAGACGGGGATCGCGGCCGAGAGCCCCGCCGGCTTCGTCATCCATACTCCCTGCGACGTGCGGGTCGTGTGGCCCAGCAGGGCGGAGCTGCTCTGCACGGGCCGCGAATACCAGTTGCTCTGGAACGCCTCGCCCTGCTGCGGCGAGTTCGTGAGGCTCGACCTGTACCGCTTGGGCGAGCCCTGCGTCGAAATCGCCGCTTCCACTGCCAACGACGGCGCCCATCCCTGGACCGCAGCCATGTGCGCACCCGAGCCTTGGGAAGACATCGAGCCTTGGGGCGCGACCGGCGGCTACCAGCTGCGGGTGACCGATCTCACGACGGGCGCCTATGACGAGAGCAACATCGCGTTCAAGGTCCTGCCCACCTGCGAGGTCACCGTGCTGGGACCCAACGGCGGCGAGGTATTCACCGTCGGCGAGTCGATTCCCATCGTCTGGGAATCCTCGGAGTGCCATGAGCACGGCTACTGCTGCGGGGAGCTGGCCAAGATCGAGCTGTTGCGCGCGGGCAGCGTGTGCGCCGTGCTGGCCGAATCCACACCCAACGACGGCTCCTTCGCGTGGCCCGCCGCTCAATGCGACGGCCAAAGCAACTCCTACATGGTCCGGGTCACCGATCTGGAGACCGGCGCCACCGACAGAAGCAACCGCTCCTTCGACATCGTCACCCCCTGCCTGCCCGTGGTCCTGTCGCCCAACGGCGGCGAATCTCTGTGCGTGGGCGAGAACGTCACGCTCGACTGGGAGACCAGCGGCGACTGTTCCGGTAACGTTCGTCTCGACCTGGTCCGTGACGGAAGCCCCTGCCGGCTGATCGCGGCCACGACCGCCGACGACGGCTCGCACACTTGGAGGGCGGCCATGTGCAGCGCGGAAACCGAGGGCTACCGCCTGCGGGTCACGGATCTCGGCAGCGGCGACTACGATGAGAGCGATGCGACCTTCGCGATCCAGCCCCGCTGCGCTATCGGGGTGCAGGAACCGACCAATGGAGCTTCCTACCGCGACAACGACGAGATCACGATCTCCTGGACCCGCTCGGCCTGCTGCGGCGAGATCGTGCGGATCGATTTGGCCTTCGACGGCACGCTGTGCGAGGTGATCGACAAGACCACACCCAACGACGGATCCTACAGTTGGACGGTCCACCCGTGCGGGACGCAGCGTGGTCTCTATCAGATCCGCGTGACCGATCCGGCCAGCGGAGCCTTCGGCGACAGCTACGGCGGCTTCGACATCCTCCCCGCCTGTGCGCTGGAGATGACGGCCCCGGCCGGCGGTGAAAACTACTGCACCGGCGTGAGCGTCCCGATCCGCTGGACGGCGGATCCCGGCTGCGGTGGATCGGTGCGGATCGAACTGCTCGCGGGCGGTTTGTATTGCGCGACGATCAGTGAAGCGACCACCAACGACGGAGCCTTCGACTGGCCGGCCGCGCCCTGCGGCGCAGATCCCGGCAGTCTCGCGATCCGGGTGACGGACATCGAGACGGGAGTCAGCGCGGTCTCGAGCGGCGCCTTCGCCGTCGGTCCCGCCTGCCTGCTCGCAGTGCACGATCCCGAACATGCCGGCGGCGCAGAGGGACTCTCCTTCTGCCAGGGCGAACCGGTTCTCATCACCTGGGACTCGTCCGCCTGCTGCGGCAGTAGCTCCATGGCGATCGACCTGGTTCTCGCGGGCGGCGTCTGCCATCCGATCACCGACGACACTCCCAATGACGGCAGCTACACCTGGACCGCATGGCGGTGCGGCGACGTCGAAGACGGATACCGCATTCGCGTAACGGATCTCGGCACCGGCACCAGTGCGACAAACGACACCGACTTCAGCATTCGGCCTCCCTGCGCTCTGGATGTCTCCTACCCCGACGGCGGTGAAAGCATCGTCAACGGCAGTTGGATCGCGATCACCTGGGACACCACGGCCTGCTGCGGCGATCACGTCGAGCTGGAGCTGCTGCGCGACGGGGAATCCTGCGGCCAGATTGAAGCTTCGACCGATAACGACGGGACCCATGCGTGGCTGGCCGCGCAGTGCGACAGCCACGAGACAGGGTATCAAGTACGTATCATCGATCTCTCGACGTCGAACTCCAATGTGAGTGACGCGACGTTCGCGATCAGTGCAACGGGGCCGCGGACGACCGGGACCCAGGCCTCCCGTTGATGACCGATTCCGAGGATTGAACCCCGGGGGGCGGACCCGACGGTCCGCCCCCTCTTTGCAGCCGCGCGGCTCGATCCGGAAGGCAAAGGCGCGCGGGCGACCCCGAAAAGGCAGTCCGCGAACGGTCCTCAAGCGCGCTATAATTGCGGCAAGACCGCTTCCGGGGCACGTCGCCCGAGGCCACCATCATCGAAGGAGTTGCCGCGGATGATGTTCGTTGATCGGATCCGGCGACGCGATCGGATCGTCTTGCCTCTGGCGAGGTTCCTCCTGGCGTCGCTTTTCTCGTTCGGTGCCTGCGCGCTCTCTCCGGCCGCGGCGGCGCCGTACTGGGTCTTCTTCCGCGACCGCGGCCCCGCTCCGGCGCCGACCCTCGAGATCGCGCGGGCCCTGCCCCAGGAGGTCTGGGCCAGGCGCGCCAGGGCCGCGGGGGAATCCTCGGTGCTTCCCAACCGGCACGATCTTCCCCCCTGGCAGCCCTATGTCGATCAGGTGGCGCGGTTCGGGAGACTGCGGCATTGCAGCCGCTGGCTGAACGCGGTCAGCGCGGATCTGGACGACGATCCGGACCTCCTCGCCGCGCTGCGGGCGCTGCCCTGCGTGCGGGAGATCCGTCCCGTGGCGGTCGCCCGCCCGGCCTCCTTGGGCCCCGACGTCGACGCGGCGGGACTGCCCCTCGAGGTCGTCCTCGATCCCCGCCGCGAACTCCGGCGCGCCGCGGCCGAGGTGCAATACGGCGCCCTCCCTTACGGCCAGTCCCAGGGACAGCTCGAGGAAATCGGCATCCCGCCCCTACACCTCCTGGGGTACTCGGGCAACCGCGTGCGGCTCATGATGATCGACACCGGATTCCGCAAGGATCATCAGGCCTTTCTCTCGTCCGATCTGTTGAACGAGTGGGACTTCGTCTTCGAGGACGGCAACGTGCAGAACGAGCCGGGCGATCTCGAGTTCCAGCACAGCCACGGCACCGCCACCTGGGCCTCCGCTGCGGGATACGCCCCGGGGATTCTGATCGGACCCGCCTACGGCGCTTCGTTCCTGCTCGCCAAGACCGAGGACATCGGCGTTGAGGTGCGCGCGGAAGAGGACAACTATGTCGCCGCCCTGGAATGGGCCGACCTGCAGGGAGCGGCCGTCACGAGCGCCAGCCTGAGCTACCTCTGCTTCGACGACGACTTCTGCTATGAGCTTGCCGACAAGAACGGCGACACCGCGGTCATCTCGATCGCCATCGACATCGCCGCTTCCCGCGGCATCCTGTGCATCAATTCCCAGGGCAACTATGGATGCGCCCTCGGCAGTCTGGGCACGCCCGCCGACGCGGACAGCGTCATCGCGGTGGGGGCCGTCGATAGCGTCAACCAGATCGCCACCTTCTCGGCCTGCGGACCCACATTCGACAATCGTCTGAAACCGGAGGTCGTCGCGCGGGGGGTGCGCACGCGCACTGCTTCGGCGATCGAGGTGGACACCTACGGCTACGGCAGCGGCACTTCCTTCTCGGCCCCCTTGGTTGCCGGAGCGGCGGCCGTGCTCCTGGAGGCGCACCCCGAATGGAGCCCCATGGAGCTGCGCGCGGCGCTCATGGCGACCGCCGATCGAGCAACCCTGCCGGATTCCCAGTATGGCTGGGGCAGGATCGACGCCGCCCTGGCGCTCGAACATGCGCCGGTGCTCTATCCCCGCCCCTTCTCGCTCTGCGCGCCCGCCGACAGCGAGATCACCGCCCTCTACACACCCTCCTTCGCCTGGCGCGAAAGCACCGACCCCGACCAGGGCGATCCGCTGCTGTATCATCTGTGGATCGAGGATCTCGCCGATCCGCAAGTGCAATGGAGCGCGGCGACCGGTGACTCCAGCCTGACGCTGCCGTTCGCCCTGCCTCCCGATCGCGCCTACCGTTGGTGGGTGACCGCCGACGACTTGGAGGGACACCGTCGCTTTTCGCGGGAGGAACGCGTGCTCTTCGTGCAGCCGGATCCTTCTTCCGTCGATGGGGGGAGCGGCAGCGGGGAAGGCGGGCGGGCCGAATCGGGCTCAGGCCGTTTCGGGATGAAGCTGGCCTGTGCGCCCAATCCTTTCCGCGCCGTGCTGCACTTCCGCGTGGCCGTCCCGCCCTCTGCCATGTCTGCGAGCAATGTCCGCGAGGCCGGCCCTGTCCCCGAGTGGCATATCTACGACCCCCTGGGCCGCTCCATCGCCGGCGGATCGGCCGTACACGACAACGAGGGCTTCGGTGCTCACTGGGACGGTCGAACCGACGCGGGCGTCCCGGTTCGCCCCGGCGTCTACTACTTGGAGGTCCGCCTCGCCCACCGCGTCTTCAGGGAGACCATCGTTCGTCTGCCCGATGATTCGTCCGGCGGCCGATGAGGAGACGATTCCGCGTCGGCCTTGCCTGAGGCGCAGGTCCCACTGAAGCGGCTGGATTCGCTCCCGGTGCCCCGTCAGGCCGCCGGCGGCCGCTTTCTGGCCGCCTCGGGGATCGCCTTCCAGATGCGGATCGCCAGCAACGTCCCGATCACCGCGAAGGGCAGCAGGAAGAGCGGCCACAGCGACCAGCCTCGACCGGCCGCTTCCTTCGCCCCCGGATGAACGGTCGTCAGATACCCGCCGAAGCTCCACCCCTTGTCGCTCTCGGTGAGAAAGCCCAGGCAGATCGACTGCAACCCGGTGCCGAGGTAGACCATCCCGTCGATCAGACCGACCGCCGTCCCGACATTCTTGCGCCCGCCGAAGTCCATCGAGGCCGTGCCCGAGAGCATGCCGTGCGTGCCGATCACGCAGTAGGAGATCACGAACACGCAGGCTCCGAGCACCCAGGGATTGGGGATGGCGAAGGCCATGACCACCGCGACCAGGAACATCAGCGCGTAGAGCATGCCCGCCACCGGGCCGCGGCGCGAGCCGAAAACCCGGTCGGAGATCCACCCCGCGGTCATCCCGCCCGTGGCCCCCGCGACGAAGAGGATCGCGCCCCAATTCTTGGTGACGAAGAAGGTGCTGTAGTAGCCGAGGTCCTTCGCCAGAATCGGATACCAGTGCATGATCGCCTGGCGCAGCACGCCGGTGCAGAACTCGATCGCCGCGATCGTGAGCACGATCGGATTGGTCAAGATGCGCTTCAAGACCACCCTGGTGGGATCGGGCTTGTCATCCTCGCCGCTCGAGGCATCGCCGGTCTCGATGTCAGCCAGCCCGGCCTTGCTCGGCCGATCCTGGACGATCAGGTAATCGAGGATGACGAACACGAGCAGGAGCATGCCCGGGATCCAGAAGACCCAGTAGGGAGGCGAGATCACGGTGCTGCCGTCGGGAAGCGTCGTCTTGTGCAGCCAGTTGACGATGGATTGGCCGACCTGGAAGGCGAAGAAAACCCCGGCCGAGATCAGGATCCCGAAGATCCCGCCGAACATGCCGCGCTCGCGCACATGGAACCAATGGCTGTTCACCTTGACGATCGAGACCGCACCGAAGCTCTGGAAGTACATGTTGATCGCGTAGAGGATCGAGAAGATGAGCGCGATGTGAGTCTTGGGTTGGGTGTAGGTGAAAAGCCCCATCAGGCCATTGGCCACCGCCGCTCCGCTGGCCGAGATCAGCATCGCCGCCCGGCCGCCGATCCGGTCGGTCAGCGGACCGTTGATCACGAAGGCAAACGCATAGACGACCGTACCGATTCCGAAGATCGTGCCGAAGTCGGATTTCGTCATCACATCGCCCAGCGCGATCTTGGCGATGGTCAGGTTGTAGCGGCCCATGTAGAGCAGGGCATAGGTGACCCCCAGCGGGACCCAGTTCAGGATCCTCCGGCGCATGTAGTCGCTCGAATGGCCCATGGGATTGCCGGATGCTCGCGTGAACAGGGCGACCACGACGACGATGGCGAGCAGGACGATCAAATCCGCCACGACCGACTCCTTCCGCTGAAGGTTGTGGATCAGCCCCTGGATTCGGGATCAGCGCGCGCGCCGCTGCCCTAGTTTCCAGAGCCGGGCGCAGACCTCTTCCAGATGCGCCCCCAGGACCTCGGGCCGGTCGGTTTTCTCCGGTATGTTCTCGAAAACCGCGTAGGGCACGCGATGCCCCTTCACCAGCAGATACTCCGGATCCGCCGCCGAGAACTCATTCCACTCGGACTCCTTGTAGAGGAACTCCATCTTCTTGTCCTCGAGCGAGTGCTCGAGAATGCTGTCGGGCTTATCGGGGTTGCGCCGCCGGCGGTTCTTGCGCAGCGATTCCTCCCATGGAACGTGGATGTAGATCGTGTTGGCCTTATCGAGCACGTCGTCCGAGAGGAAGCGGTAGGCCTGCGCGAAGCCGCCGTGCTGCGTGCCGCGGGCGAACTCGAAAATCGCCGTCCGCCGGTCATGATAATCGGGCACGTCGCGCAGCCGCTTGGCATAGAAAAGGTTCAGCTTCTCGATCAGGAAATTCCAGAAGAACGGGTCCTTGAAGACATAGCCCGGATAGGAGCGGCCCTCGTACTCGAAGGTGGTGTTGGAGATCAGCCGCGGCTTGCCGTGCCGCTCATAGATGTCGTCGTCCTCGAAACGCTCCCAGAGGATCGGAAAATCGTCAAACTCCTCGAAGTCCCCGACATGAAAGCGCGCGGCCCGCTCCGCCAGGGGAATCTTCTTTAGGTAGTCGAGGATCTCCGACTTTCCGGCCGCGGGACGCCCATTCAGGATGATGATCGGGAAGATCTCCATGCTCATGCCGCATCCTTTCGCGCATGCCCCCCCGGCCCTGGGCGGCCCGGGCGCCTGCCGTCGGCGCGCCGCCGCGCCGGCTCCGACCTGCGTTCTCACTCCATTGACGCGCAAGCGGGGTCGCCGACGTTCGCAGAAGCCGACAACGAATTCGCATTCTAGATGCGACCGCGCGGGAATGGCAACCGCAAAGCCCGGCCCCCGGCGCAGGCGCGGGGACGGGGATCGCTTTCACCCGCGCTCGCGCTTGTCGCGCACGAACGCGTTCAACAGTGCGGAGATGATCGACAGCACGATCGTCGCCAGCACGGCCCACCCGAATCCCGACACCTGGAAGGCCGGGACGACCGCGGCGGTCAACCACAGCAGCAGGCCGTTGAGGATGAGGATGAAAAGCCCCAGCGTCACGATGGTCAGCGGCAGCGTCAGGAAGATGAGGACGGGCCGGACGACGGCGTTGAGAGCGCCCAGCACCAGGGCCGCGGCGCCCAAGGCCAGCATGTCGGCCATCGCGTTTCCGCCGGCCAGCCGAATGCCCGGCATGAGCGCCGTCGTGAAGCCAAGAGCGAAAAACGTGACGATGAAGCGCGTGAAGAAACCGGACATTCGCTTCCTTTCCCGGGGTGCCGTCGCCCCGCAACACTACCCTTCCGGGACAGCGCCCGCCGCCTGGGCTGCAGCGCCTGCATCCGCCGCGCCACCCCGCAGCCGCGACAACCGGATCGCACCACCGCCGGCCCGGACGTCAGGGTACTCCAGAAGCCCCGGCATGGCTCGCCCGAAATGCGCCCGGGATGCGCGTGGCGCAACGAGTCGGGCGACCGGGACTTGCCTCGCGTAACTCAAGGGCCGGCCGATCATTACGGAGGATCGACGGAACCCCGCCGCCTCAACGCGGTATGGACTCGGGGAGACCGTCCGCCTATGATCGGCGCATGCGGAGAACGAACATGAATAGAGCCGGTGGAGCGATCCGCCTCCCACACCAGTGGGCAACGATCGGCATGGTCCCCCTGGCGGCGCTGATGCTCCTCTCCGGCGTGCACTGCGTCGGGCGCGAGCGGGCCCCGCGCCCGAACATCCTGTGGATCCTGTGGGACACCGTGCGCGCCGATCACCTTAGCCTCTACGGCTATGAGCGGTCCACGACCCCCTTCCTCGACACGTGGGCGCACGATGCGCGGGTCTACGACGATTGCCTCTCAGCGGCCAATTACACCGTTCCCTCTCACGCCTCATTCTTCACCGGTCTGCTCACCTCGCAGCATGGCGCGAGCAACGACCACCTCTACCTCGACGAGGATCTGACCACGATCGCCGAACTCCTCAGCGGGGCCGGCTACCAGACCTTCCTCTACTCCGCCAACCCCAATATCTCGGCCGAAGAGAACTTCGACCAGGGCTTTCTCACCGTCGAGCATCCCTGGAGCGAGAAGCACCTGCGCTCCGCGATGGAGATTCTGCGCGACAAGGTCCAGCCCGAAGATCATTCAAGCGGGCTGCCGGAGAAGATCCGCCAGGGGCGCGTCGGCAAGTGGGACATCAAGGCGAGCGGGCAGCTGGCCGAGCAAGCCCTGCGCGATTGGCTGCGCCTGCGCCGTCCCGCCCAGCCGTACTTCGCCTTCTTGAACTACATGGAAGCCCATCGTCCCTACATACCTCCCCGGGAGTACCGCGCGCGGCTGATGACTCCGTCCCAGGTCGCCCTTTCCTATCAGATCGACCGTTCCTGGGCCTCGCAATGGAGCTACACCTTCGGGAGGGCCGACTACAGCGACGAGGAGATCGCCGTCACCGCGGCGACCTACGACGCCGCTCTCGCCGAACTCGACGATCTGCTGCGCAGCCTGCTGACCTCGCTCGAGGCCGACGGACAACTGGAGAACACGATCGTCGTCGTGACCAGCGACCATGGCGAACATCTGGGCGATCATCACATGCTCGGACACCAGCACTCCCTCTACAACGCGCTGATCCACGTCCCGCTCGTGATCCGCTACCCGCAGCGGATCGCTCCGGGCCGGGAGCCGGGGCCGGTCATGAACTACGACCTCTTCCCCACCCTGCTCGAGCTGGCCGGCGTCGAGCCTCCGGATGCCGGGGGCGGAGCGGTCAGCCTGCTCGCCCCCCTGGCGGAGCGCCGCAGAATCAGCGAAGGCCTGGGCGTCTTCCGCGATCCCTTCGCGGCGGTCCAGCAGATGCATCCCGACTGGGATCCGCGGCCGTGGGATCGGGAGCTGCGAGCGTTGATCGAGGGCCGGGACAAGTTCATCTGGTCATCGAACGGCGGCCACGAGCTCTATGACTATCGCGATGACCCGCGCGAGGAGCGCGATCGAGCGGCGGGTGAGACCGATGTGGTGGCACGGTTGGCCCAGACCCTCGACGGCGCCATCGCCGCTCTCGAGCGCCGCGCCCCCGCCGATGCGGCTCCCGAAATGCCGCCCGCGCACCGCGAGCGCCTGCGCTCGCTCGGCTACATCGACGTTTCCGCAAAACCAGACACGGGCGCGGGCAAACAGACTTCGGGCGGGGAATAGAGAGCATGACGAAAAAGAGGCAAACGCAGGCCGGCGCGGAGGGCCGCCATTGCGGCGGCCCTCCCCCGACGGGAGCATCGGGTAGCGGGACTCACTCCTCAGCCGGCCGCCCCGGCGCACGACGGAGACTCTGGCGTTCGTGGTGGGCCATTCCCGCGGCCTTCCTGCTGCTCATCCTCGTCGTCCTCGCGTTGCGCCCCTGGAATCGCGGGACCGCACCCGCCCCGCCGGGCGGCCCGGCGCTCGGCGCGCTGCCGCTCGGCGCGCTGCCGCCCGGCACACCGATTCTCTTCATCACGATCGACACGCTGCGTGAAGATCATCTGAGCCGCAGCGGCTACCCGCGCGAGACCACGCCCTTCCTCGACCGCCTGGCCGGGGAGGGCATCTACTTCGCGCGCTGCTTTTCGCAGTGTTCCTGGACCTTGCCGTCGATGTTGACCCTGATTTCTTCGCTTTCTCCGCCGGTCTTCGGCATCCGCGACGGGATCGCCCCGATTCCGCGCGAAGGGGAGGAAACCCAGCCCGAGAATCCCCACATGCAGATGGAGATCTTCGCCCAGGCGCATGTCACGCTGGCCGAAGCGTTGCGCGCGCACGGCTACCGTACGATCGGGGTTTCGACCAACGGACACCTGATCGAGCGCCAGGGATTCACCCAGGGATTCGATTCGTTCAATGAAACCGACTGCATGTGGGGCAAGGCCGACTGTGCGCTGGCGCGCGCGCTCGAGGTCGTCGACGCCCAGCCTCTCGACTCGCTTTTCCTGTGGGTCCATCTCTTCGATCCCCACTTCGATCAATACGGCCGCCCACCGGTCTACCTGCCGGCCCCGGGCTACGAGACGCTGTTCGGCAAGGTCGACGCGCGCGATCAGGCGGCCTCCGTCATCGCCGACTATGACCGCAAGATTCGTTACACCGACGATCAACTGCGCGCCTTTTGCGGCGCGCTCGAGCAACGGGGCCTGCTCGACCGCTTTCTGATCGTCATCGCCGCGGACCATGGAGAGGAATTCAACGAGAAGGGACGGTGGGGACATTCGAAGTCTCTCACCAACACGCTGATCCATGTGCCATTGATCGTGCGCTTGCCGGAGAAGCAGGCGGGAGGACGGGTGGTCGCGGATGTCGTGCGCAATCTCGATGTAATGCCGACGATCCTCGATCTCGTGGGCGCTCCCATTCCCTCGGGCGTCGAGGGCGTGAGCCTGCGTCCCGCCCTCGAGGGCCGGAGCCTGCCCCCGCTGACGGTCTACGCGGAGACCAGGCGTACGGGTCTCTTCATGATCGCCCTCATCGATCCCGCGCTGGATCGCAAGGTCGTCATGGACTTCCGCACGCAGTCGCTCGAGCTGTACGCGTTCACGGAAGATGTGCGCGAAGGCACGAACCTGGCGGGCGGCCGGGCGCAAGAGGCGCGGCAACTGGCCGAACGCCTGAAGGGCTTCGCCCAGGAAATGGAGCAGCGCGCGATCATCGAAACGGCCCCGGGAACCCTCTCGGAGGAGGAGCGCGAGCGGCTGCGCAGCCTCGGATACCTGGGGGGCGGCTGATGCAGGCGCCCGCACATCCGCCGGCCGGGCCCGTCGGGGCGCACGCGCATGCGCCCGGCGCTGCGTCGCCCGTTCCCGCCGCCTTACGAAATCGCCACGCCTGGATCGCCGTCGTGCTGATCGCCGTCGCCGCCGCGGTGCTGGCTCTGCGCGCCGCAGGCTACGGCCTGCTCGGCTGGGACACCTACCCTCTCATCCTCACCAGTCGCATCGCCACGGTGGGAGATCTCGCACGCATCTTCACGGAACGTCTGATGCAGGGTCTCTATCCCAGCGAGTTCTATCGCCCGCTCGTCAATCTGACGATCGCCTTCGATCACGCCGTGTGGGGATTGCGACCGGCCGGCTATCATCTGACGACCGTGATCCTCTTCGCCGCCTGCGCCGCCGCGCTCTATCGTCTGATGGCGCGCCTGGCGGGCCGGGGTGCACGCATCGCCCCGCTGGCCGGCCTGCTCTTCTTCCTGCTCCATCCGAGCCATGTCGAGGTCATTCCGGTCGTGGCCCGGCACGCGGAGCTCCTGAGCGGACTCTTCATGGCCCTGGCGCTTTCCGCTCACCTCGCCCCGCGCCGCCTGCGCGACCGCGGACTGCCGTGGCTGCCGGCGCTCCTCGCCTTGCCGGCCTATCTGGCGAAGGAGAGCGCGTACATCCTGCCTGCGCTCGCCTTCCTCACCATCCTGCTCTATGCGCCCACCGACGCTCCCCGCACGGGACTCACCCCCCGGCTGCGCCCGGCGGCGCGGGCCCTGATTCCGCATGCGATCGCGTTGGCGATCGCCTTGCTGGCGCGCTTCGCGGTGTTGGGCCATTGGGGAGGCCATACCACGACGGGCCTGACCGGCGCGCTCGGTCGTTTCCCGTCCTATTTCGGGGCGATGATGAAGTGGGTGCTGCTGCCCCAGGAAACCATGCAACGCTCGGGCACGGCGATCGCGCTGCTGCTGCTCCTTGCGGCGGGATTGACGGCGACTCTGCTGCTGGCCGCGTCACGCCACGCGGCGCCGGCGGGCGGGCCGCGCGCGCATGCTCCACTCATCACACCTCTCGCGGCCGGCGCGGTCCATCCCCTGCGCATGGCCTCGCTCGGCGCAGCGTGGCTATTCCTGATCGGAATCGTCTATGCGGTCGCGGCCGAGATGTCGCCCTGGTACATGTTCCTGCCGGCCATGGGCCTGGCGATGCTCTGCGGCGGTCTCGGCGAGGCACTCGTGCGCGCGGCCCGTCCCGCTCCCGCGGGAGCGGGACGTCACACCGACCGTGCGCGCGTGACTCACGCGGCCGGCTTGCGCTCGCTCGCGGGGCGGGGAATCGCCGCGGGGACGTTCTTGCTGCTGGTCCTGCTGCTTCTCGGACAGGCCCGTTTCTCGCCGCTCGTCTATCCATACTACGAGTGGCGCGAAGCGACCCGGGTTGGCGAGCAGTTTCTCGACCAGATCCGAATCCAGTTGGCGGAGAGTCCTCCGGGAACCGTACTGGAGGGCCCACCCGTACCCACCTGGGTCCTGCCGGCAGCCGAACGGGCCGGGCGGCCCCGCGTCTACGGGGCCGCGATCTTCGCGGAGTACACGCTGCAGGCCTGGAGCGGGTTGGTCTTCCCGGATCGCAACATCCTGGTCAAAGTGGCGCCGGAGGCATCGCATGCTCAGGCCGGTCGGGATCAGGTGCTCCTGGTCCTGACGCGCCGCCTCCCCGGTTTCTGAGACGAGGCGTGGGGGTAGAATCACGCACCGGTTTCGTCGGTGCCCCCGGCCGCGACCGGGGCGCGGAGCAAGAAGGAGTGCGCGCTTGGCAAGTTCGCGAGGTCCGCTTTTCATCGCGGGGATCGCCCTGCTCCTGATCGCCACGGGCGCTTCCTTGCTGCTCGCTCTTGAACACCTGGGAGCGCTCAGCCTCCCCGGATGCGGCCAGGACAGTCCCTGCGCCCGCGCCGCGGCCAGCGCCTGGGGCCGCGTTCCGGGGCTCGGATGGCCGACCGCCTTCCTCGGTCTCGCCTACTTCGCCGGAGCCCTGTTCACCTGGATCGCCGCCCGGGGACGCGCCGTGGGTCCGTGGCGCATGATCGTGCGCTTGGGCGCCCTCATCTCCGCCGGCTTCCTGCTGGTGCTGCTCTTCAAGGGCTACGCCTGCAACTACTGCCTGGCCGCCCACCTCGCCAACTTCGGTTTCCTCTTCATCGTCGAGCGCGCCGCTCGTCTCGCGCGCACCCGCGGCGCTTGGCTGCATCCGTTGGCCCCCGTCGTGAGCCTGGCCCTCGTCTTCGTGATCGTGTCGGCCGTCCTCGCCTTGCTGGAGGTGCGGGAGAAGGCGGCCGTCGCGCAACGGCAGGAAAGCGAGCGGACGGAATCGACGGCCGAGATCATCGCAGCCACGCTGGCCGCCGGTCAGAACGCGACCGACTCGGGTGAAGATCCGGAAGCGGGCGCGGTGGGCGCCGGCGAGGTGGGTGCCGGCGCGGATGGAGTGTCCGGCGATGAGACCTCCCCCACCGGCGCACCGGCCTCCGACCCGGGCCTCGCGGGCGGCATCCAGCCCCCCTGGAAGGGGGCCTTCACCGGCCGCTATCGCCTGGGTCCCGAAAAGGCCGCCGTGCGCATCGTCATCTACACCGACTATCAATGCCGCGATTGCGCCCGCATCGAGCAGGAGATCGAACGGCTGCTCGCTTCCCGCGAGAAGGTGTCCTTGTCGGTCAAGCAGTTCCCCATGTGCAGGGACTGCAATCCCAACGCCGAACGCACGCTTCACCCCAACGCCTGCTGGGCCGCCCGCGCGGCGGAGGCCGCCGGCATTCTGCGCGGCAGCGAAGGCTTCTTCCAGATGCACCGCTGGCTCTTCTCGGTCGGAGGGTCCTTCGACCGCAACAGCCTCCAGACCAGGCTGGCCGAGTGGAACTACGATCCCACGGAATTCGCCGCGCTCATGAACGGCACGCGGGTGCTGGATCTCATCCACGCCGATGTCGAAGAAGGCATGTGGCTCGGACTGCACTACACGCCGATGGTCTTCGTCAACGGCGTCGAGATGAAGGGCATCTTCTCCCCGAACGCGATCACCCGCACGGTCGAGGAGGTCCTGCTGCGCAGCCCTCAGCCGCTCACCGCATCCGTCGATCAGCCGCCCCCGGCCCTGCAGAAGTACGTGGACGATTGGTGGCAACAGCCGCGGCGGGACCTGCGCGACGACGGCGCGGCCTGGACTCTGGGGCCGACGGAGGCGCCCATCGAGGTCGTCGTGTGGGGCGATTATCAGGAGCCGAACACGGCGCAGGCGGACCAGGCCCTGCGCGAACGCGTGGGACAGCGCGGAAACATGCGCTACACCTTCAGGCACTTCCCCGTGCAGCGCGACTGCAATCCCATCGCCGAGGTCGACCGGCACCCGCAGGCGTGTGCGGCTTCCCGGGCGGCGGAGGCCGCGGGACGTCTGGGAGGAAACGAGGCCTATTGGCGGATGCACGCGTGGCTTTTCGAGAACCGCGAGCGGTTCTCGGAAGCCGCGGTCTTGGCCGCCGCGCGCGAGATGGGGTTGGATGAGCAGGCTTTTCAACGGACGCTCGCCGATCCCGAACTCACGCAAGCGATCCGCGAGGACTGCCTGGCGACCCGCTCACTCGGTCTCACGGCGGTCCCCTCGATCTTCGTCAACGGCCGCTTCCTGCCCCGCTGGAAACTGGCGGGGGCCAGTCCTCTGGATCTCATCCTCGAGCGGGCGGCCGCGGAATCGGGCACTCCCGGCGCCGCCGGCGGGCGACCCTGAGCGGCGCGCGAGAGACCGGCTCCGCCCGAGCGGCGCGAGGGGTCCGGGTTGAAGCGCCCCGCGCGCGGACCCCAGGTGGCCCTTGACTGAGGCGCCGCCTGCGCCGCACCATCCGCACGTCCTGACCGCCGGGCAATGGGCGGCCGGCCGGGCCGACCGCTTTCGAATACCATCGAGGTCACCATGGCAGACACCCCGATTCGGACGCGTATCGCGCCCTCGCCGACGGGCGATCCTCACGTAGGCACCGCCTACCAGGCGCTCTTCAATCTCGCCTTCGCCAAGGGACGGGGGGGGAGCTTCATCCTGCGCATCGAGGACACCGACCAGCAGCGCTCGACGAAGGAATCCGAGACGGCGATTCTGGAATCGCTGCATTGGCTCGGCCTTTCCTGGGACGAAGGTCCCGATGTCGGCGGTCCCCATGCGCCGTATCGCCAGAGTGAGCGTCTCCAGATCTACCACGAGCACGCCCGGCGCCTGCTCGCTGACGGCCATGCCTACCGCTGCTTCTGCACGCGGGAACGTCTCGAGGAGATGCGCCGTCGCCAGGGCGCCGACACCGGGTACGATCGCCACTGCCGCGACATCCCGGCCGGGGAGGCCGAGCGCCGAGCCAACGCAGGGGAAACCCATGTCGTGCGCATGAAGATCCCGCGCGAGGGCACCTGCGTCATGCACGACCTCTTGCGGGGGGAAATCCGCAAGGACTGGGCATCGGTGGACGATCAGGTGATCCTGAAGTCGGACGGGTTCCCGACCTATCACCTGGCGGTCGTCGTCGACGATCATCTCATGGGCATCACGCATGTGATCCGCGGCGAGGAGTGGATCAACTCCGTCCCCAAGCACGTGCAGCTCTACGAGTATTTCGGTTGGGAGCTGCCCGTCTTCTGCCACCTGCCGCTGCTGCGCAACCGGGACCGCTCGAAGCTCTCCAAACGCAAGAATCCGACTTCGATCAACTACTACCGGAGGGCCGGGTATCTGCCCGAGGCGCTCCTCAACTTCCTCGGCATGATGGGCTGGCTGATGCCCAACGGCGAAGAGAAGTTCTCGCTGGCGGACATGCAGGCCAACCTGCAGTTGGAGAGAATCTCGCTGGGCGGACCGATCTTCGACGTCGACAAACTGCGCTGGTTGAACGGCCGCTACATCCGCGAGAACTACAGCCCCGAGACGCTGCTGGAGAAGCTGCGCGCATGGGGGTTGAATGAGACGACCTTCTCCCGGGTCGTGCCCCTCGTCCAGCCGCGGCTGGAGACGTTGGCCGACTGGGGCTATTTGGCGGCCGCCTTCTTCGCCGACGAGGTCCCGCTCCCCGTCGAAGATCTGAAAATGAAGGGACGCACCGCGGAAGATGTGGCAGGCATCCTGCAGCTCGTCGCCTGGCGGCTCGAGGCGCAGCGGACCTTCGTCGCGGCCGCGCTCGACGAGCTCTTCCGCGAGACGGCCGAGAAGCTCGATATCAAGCTCAAGGAATTCACGCGCCCCTTCTATGTGGCCTTGAGCGGGCGGCAGGCCTGGACACCGCTGTTCGACTCGATGGAAATTTTGGGATCGGACATGACGCGCGTACGCCTGCGGCGCGCGATCGAGGCGCTGGGCGGCCTCTCCGGAAAACAGCGCAAGGAGCTGGAGGCCCGCTACGCGGCTCTTTTCGGCCCGCGGGACTGATCATCCCCGGCGGGGCGGGTCGAGCCGCCCGCAACCGGCGAACGCGAGGAGGCAAGATGACGACGGCAGATGATTCCACGAAGGACAGGCGCGACGACTCCGCGACCAAGCGCGCGAAGCCGGAGACGGAGGGAGCGGGACCGACGCCCCCCGCGACATCCGGAAACGCTGAGGAGCAGTTCGACTTCATCCGCCAGATCGTCGTGGACGACCTGAAGACGGGCAAGTACGGCGGGCGCGTGCAAACCCGCTTTCCGCCCGAACCCAACGGCTATCCCCACATCGGCCACGCCAAGGCCATCTCGATCGACTTCGGCGTGGCGGCCGAATTCGGCGGCCTCTGCAATCTGCGCATGGACGACAGCAATCCCACCAAGGAGAGCGCCGAATTCGTCGAGGCCTTCCAGCGCGACATCCGCTGGCTCGGCTATGACTGGGGCGACCGGCTCTACTACGCCTCGGACTACTACGAGCGGCTCTACGAGTATGCCGTGCGCCTGATCGAGTTGGGCAAGGCCTATGTCGATGAGCTGAGCCCCGAGGAGGTGCGTGAGTACCGCGGCACGCTGACCGCGCCCGGCCGGGCGAGCCCTCATCGCGACCGGCCGGTCGAGGAGAACCTCGACCTCTTCCGGCGCATGCGGGCGGGGGAATTCCCCGACGGCGCGAAGGTGCTGCGGGCCAAGATCGACATGGCCTCGGGCAATGTCAACATGCGCGACCCGGTCATCTACCGCATTCTGCGCGCGGAGCATTATCGGCTGGGCGATGCCTGGTGCATCTACCCGATGTACGACTTCACCCACTGCCTTTCGGATTCGATCGAGCGGATCACCCATTCGCTTTGCACGCTGGAATTCGAGAGCCACCGGCCGCTCTACGACTGGTACCTCGATCAGCTGGGCGTCTATCACCCGCAGCAGATCGAATTCGCCCCCCTCAACATCAGCCGCACCGTGCTCAGCAAGCGGAGGCTGCGGCAGTTGGTGAACGAAGGCCTGGTGGGCGGTTGGGACGATCCCCGCATGCCGACCCTGAGCGGCCTGCGGCGCCGCGGCTACACGCCCGAGGCGATCCGCGACTTCCTGGGGCGCATCGGGGTGGCGAAGCGCGAAGGTATCGTCGACATCGCCCTGCTGGAATTCTGCCAGCGCGAACATCTAAATAAGATCGCCCCGCGCCGCATGGCCGTGCTGCACCCGGTCAAGCTCGTGATCGACAACTATCCCGCCAGCCAGGTCGAGGAGATCGAGGCGCAAAACAACCCCGAGGACGAATCGACAGGCACGCGGCGCCTGCCCTTCAGTCGCGAGCTCTATATCGAGAGCGACGACGTGCGCGAGGAGCCGCCGAAGAAGTTCTTCCGTCTCTCGCTGGGAAAAGAGGTGCGGCTCAAGTACGCCTACTATGTGACCTGCACGGGCATCGTCAAGGACCCGGCCACCGGCGAGATCCGCGAGGTCCACTGCACCTACGACGCGAACTCACGGGGCGGATGGACCTCCGATGGGCGCATGGTGAAGGGAACGTTGCACTGGGTGTCGGCCGAGACTGCGGCCACGGCGGAGGTCCGCCTTTACGATCATCTGTTCACCAAGGAGAATCCGCTCGACCTGCCCGAGGGTGGAGACTTCAAAGACTCCCTCAATCCGGAGTCGTTGCAGCTCCTGACCGGGTGCCGGATCGAGGCGGCCCTCGCCGCCTCGACGGCGGGAGAGGCCTACCAGTTCTTGCGCCAGGGCTATTTCTGCGTGGACTCGGTCGACAGCCGGCCGGGCCGGCCGGTCTTCAATCGGACGGTGTCGCTCAAGGACTCCTGGGCGAAGATCGCGAAGTCCGGCGCGCCGGCGACGTAGACTCATCCACAGACCGGATCTGGCCCGGGCATCGCCGCCCAGCGGGGTTTGCGCAGAGGTCTCTTTGTACTCGATTGCCAAGAAATACGTTACGAGCACGACACTGGCGACCTGGGTCGCCGGACCCTGCGCCGCGGGTCGTGCCCTGCGACGGGGCGGCCACATTCGCGATCGTTCCTCAGGCTCGATAGGCTCGATCTATTTTGGTGTATCGGTTCGGGAATCCGGTATAATGGAGTCATAAACCCAGTGGGCCATGGCGAATTGCCCCGGATCCCCGTCCGCTCCCCGAGCTGGCAGGGGCTCCAAGTCAGGAATTTAGGCATCCTGGGAAACCGACGGCCCCCCTTGCGGTATAGGGAGACGGGATCGGGAACTTCATTGGTAGACATAGGCGACTTTGCTATTGAGCACGACCTGCGGACCCCCGATCCCGGTTTGTTGCTCAATCGGCAATGAGGTGCAAGGTGGACGTTTTTGCAGACTGTCTCAAGAAGGGACGCTTGAAGCAGGTCGAGCCCGACATCGAAGGGGCCGCCCGGGAGCTCGAGACCTGCAAGGGCGAACTTGAGCGGGCGCGGCAGGCGTATGGCCAGGGTCGCTGGGAGGATGTGATCACCCAGGCCTATTTCGCGATGCATCGTTGCGCCCGGGCGGCGATCAACTCTCGCGGCTACCGTGATACCAATCTCTACGGACTTCTGGCGGGCATCGACAAGCTATTCGTCGAGCCTGGACAGCTTCCTCAGGGCACCGCCAAGCGAATAAGCGAGGCCAAGGACATCAAGGACTCGGTATACAACGGCGGGCGGGCCGGGGGCCGGGAAGCGAAGAACATGCTCATTCTCGCCCTCGAGTTGGCCAAGTCCGTCTTCGGATTGCTCAAACTCCCGGGCTTCGACTCCGAGGCCATTGACACCAATCTTCCCGAACGCGTCGATCCACAGCGCGGACGCCCCGCCCGGTCGGAGGACTCCCCGCGCGCGGAAGGGCCTCCACACGGGGAAAGCTATCCCCGCAGCACGGAGGGCAGCCTCTCTCGCGACCGCTACCCCAACGGGGACTATATCCGGCGTCCCCGCTCCGGCCCCGGAGGCTCTTCATCCTGGCGGAGCTCCGGAGACGACAATCCGCGGTGGCGTTCAGGGAATCGGGCCGCCCGCTAGCACGATCGCGACCCGGTCGCCGGAATCGGCCTGCGGCCCGCTAGCGCGATCCCGGCCCGGCCGCCGGAATCGGCCTGCCGCCCGTCCTCAAGCCATGGAATCGGATTCTGCCGTCCGGTGTCCGCTTGCCGGAATCAGCCTGCCGTGCGCTTCTGGATGATGATGCCCGCAATGATGAGCGCCAACCCGGCCACGGATGATGCGTAGATCTCTTCGCCCACGACATAGTGCAACAGCACCAGCGACACGAACGGCGAGAGAAAGACCAGATTCGACACCTGGGCCGTCGTGCGCGAGAAACCGAGCGCCTTCAGCCAGACCACAAACGTGATTCCCATCTCGAAGAAGCCGACGTAGGCGCCGGCGGCAAGTCCCGTCGCGTCCGGCCAGCGGGCTTCGCCCGTCAAGAGCGCATAGCCGAGCACGAAGACGAACCCGCAGGCGCAGCAGAGAAACAGCTTGGCCGTCTCATCGCGCCGGTCCCGCATGTTGAAGATCCAGAAGAGCGCCCAGAGGATCGAACTGCCCAGCGCCAGGGAAACGCCCACGGGATCGGTGAACTGCAGCGCGAGGATCCTGCCCCGAGTCGAAATCACGAGCACGCCGGCTAGGCTGATCAGAATCGCCAACAGGCTGGCCGGCCGGATCCGTTGCCTCAGGAGCGGGACGGAGAGCAACGCCAGCGCGAGGGCCCACGTGTAGTTGAGCGGTTGCGCTTCCTGCCCGGGCAGCAGGGCGTAGGCCTTGAACAGCACGAGATAGTAGAGAAACGGATTGAGCAATCCGAGCAGGGCCGAGCGAAGATAGTCGCGGGCCGAATAGGTCGAGAAGAGGAAGAAGCGCCGCTGCAGGGCGAGCACACCCCCGAGAATCAGCGCCGAGGCGGCAGAGGAGTACAACAGCAGCCGCACCGGACTGAGGCTGCGCAGAGACAGCTCGAACGCCGAGGCAACCGTGGACCAGAAGAGCACCGCAAGCAGCGCGTACGCGTAGGCCCTCGTCTGCCGGTCCATGCGGCAATCATGCCCGAGACGACGGACCCCCGCAAGGCCCTCGCCCGTCGCCTCGCTCCATTCGTCTCGTACTACTCGCCACGCTCTCCTTGCCACGTTCTCCTCGCCTCGCCCCCCCCTCGCCGCACACCGGCCAGCCACACAACAAGGGCCGGGAGGAAAATCTCCCGGCTCTACGATTGACATTCTCCGCGCGTCTTTGTGATGCCGCGGATACCGTGGCTCTTACTTCTCCGCCTTGGGCGGCTTCGGCGGCTTCCAATGCTCCCAGACCTTCCCCGTCAGCGAGGGCGCGGGTGTAAGGGCCGTCTGTCCCGGATACCATCCGGACGGTGTGACCTCACCGGTCTTGCGGTGATGCTGGAATGCCTGGAGCTGGCGGATCAGCTCGGCCACGTTTCTCCCCACGGGAGGCGTGAGAATCTCGATGGCCTGGACGATACCGTCGGGGTCGATCAGGAATCGTCCCCGCACGTTCACCCCGGCTCCCTCGTCGTAGACGCCGTAGATGCGGCCGACCTTCCCGCCCGCGTCCGACAGCATCGGGAAGGGCACCCCGCCCTCGATCATCTTCGACAGCTCGTGTTCCTGCCACACCTTGTGAACGAAGTGACTATCGACGCTGGTGGCGAGGATCTCGGCGCCCAGCGCCTTGATCTCCTGATACCTGGCGGCAACTGCCGTCAGTTCGGTGGGTCAGACGAAGGTGAAATCACCGGGGTAGAAGCAAAGCACCAGCCACTTGCCCTTGTAGTCGGACAGCTTCACGACCCCGAAGGTGCCGTCGACGAATGCGTTGACCTGGAAATCGGGAGCTGGCTTGCCAACCTGAACGGCCATCCTGACCTCCTTCTCCTCTCGGTTTTCCCGCACGGACTCCGCCGCCGGCTCTTCACCGAGCGGCCCTTCCGCCGGTTTCACGCACGAGATTTTCCCTTCTGCCATCCTGCCTCCCATTTCGGGATCGGGACCACTGCGCCCGGCTACCAGCCCCCGGCCGCAGTCCCTCTCCGCGGATTACTCCCCATTCACGGCCTTCCGACGCCGGAGACTCATCGCCTCTCGCCACGGAAGGCACCTCATCGCACCTCGCCGCGGAAGGCACCTCATCGCCTCTCGCCGCGGAAGACACCTCATCGCCTCTCGCCATAGACCGCCGGAAAGCTCGCATAGAATGCAGCCGCCTTCACTAGATGATCGATCGGACACGATTCATCCGGTGCGTGCGCCTGCTCTTCAAAACCGGGTCCGAACCCGACACACGGAATGCCGTGCAGACCGCAAATCGCGACGCCATTGGTCGAGAAGATCCAGCGTTCCTCCCCGGCGTCCTCCCGGGCGCCGCCGAGGATCGCCGCGCGGGTCTCATGCGCGGCCCGCACCGCAGGGTGGTCGCGCTTCACGATCCAGGCGGGAAAGACAGCATCGGTCGGATAGACCTTGCCCGTATACGCCGCCCGGGCATATCGCTTGACCCCGATGCGGATCGAGTTCTCGCGCGCGTCCGGAAGCTGGGTCACGGCGCTGCGAATCGCGCTCATCACCGACTCCCGCGTCTCGCCCCAGGTGAGGCGGCGGTCCACATGCGCGCGGGCCACGTCGGGAATCGCGCACAGGCTCGGGCCCCGGCCGATGAAGTGGGTCACGGCCATGCTGCCCGGTCCGAGAAACGGATCGGCGGGCAGGTCGGGGGCCAAGCGTTCGATGGTCTTGACGATCTCCGCCATGCGGTAGATCGCGTTCCTCCCCCGCTCGGGAGCCGAAGCGTGCGCGGAGCGCCCCAGGACTTCGATCTCGATTTCCATGCGCCCGCGCTGTCCGCGATAGACGCGGCAGGCGGTGGGTTCGGTGAGCACGCAGACCTCCGGCTGCAGATGTTCCTCTCGGATCAAGTGCTGCCAGCAGAGGCCGTCGCAATCTTCTTCCATGACCGTTCCGGTCACGAACAGCGAGAATTCCCCCTCCAGATGCAGTTCCTTCAAGATGCGGCCGGCGAAGACGAGCGCCGCCATGCCCCCCTTCTGGTCGGCCGCCCCACGCCCCCACACGCGGCCGTCCGCGACCCTGCCCTCGTGGGGATCGAAGCTCCAATCATCGCGATTGCCGACATCGACGGTGTCGACATGCGCGTCCATGGCGATGCAGATGGGACCGTGGCCCACGCGGCCGATCACGCTGCCCAGTCCATCGACGCGCACCTCGTCGAAATGGAACCCTTCCATGGCGGCGCGAATGCGACCGATGACGCGCTCTTCCTGGCAACTGAGAGAGGGAATGCGGATCAATTCAGCCAGGAATTCCGCCAGTTCATCCCGGTAGAGTTCGGCCCGCTCGAGAACCCGATCGTAGATGCCCCTGTCCATTCCCGTCATCCCCGCTTCCATTGGACCTTGCGACGCTTCGAACCCGCGACCTGCGGAGCCCTCCGGTCTTCCTTCCAATCTCAACCTCTCCATCCTGCGATTCGGCCCTGCGAGCTCACCCTCCACGCTCAGCCTCCAGCCGCGGGCCGGAGAAGCTGCCCGCCCTCGACCTCGTCGGACGCGCGGGCAAGCCGCTCCCATGTGCCAATCTACCATATCGCTATTCCCGTGGCGCTTCCCGCGCGTGGGCGCGAGGGAAGTCTCCTTCCTCAGCGCCTGGACCTCGGCGCGCGGGGGCGCTTCCCGCCCGTGGGCGCGAGGGAAGTCGCCCCGCTGGCGTGTGCCCCTCTCGATCGGCTTTGCCTGGCGACCCGCGCTCCTAGGCGACGATGGAATGTCATGTTCGAGAAAATACTTCACAATAGAGAGTAATCGCGATTCTGACGGGACTTTCTTCTTGACATGATTTCTGTCGGAGTCGATAACTTCCGTTTGGAAAGCATCGCCAGCCGGGCCATCTCTCGTCAAGGGGAGCGAAGATTGGAATTCGACGAAAACCTGACCTCCTCTGCCCGGCTGTCGATTCTCGCGTGTCTGGTTCCGGGAGCTCCCGTGTCATTTACGGAACTGAAGAAAAAATCAGGACTTGCAGATGGTAACCTCCATGTGCAGTGCAGGAAGCTGGAGCAGGCCGGGTACATCGAGGCCATCCGCGGACAACGGGGGCGACGCTCTTGGACTCGATTCCGGATTTCCGAGCTCGGCTTGGCCTCCATCAGACTTCATGTACGAAAGCTCAGGACCATCCTCGAGACCGAATCCGGAACGATCGCTCCCTCGCCCAAGCCCAAAGGGAAGCAGGATGAATCTCAAGTCTGGTCGAGATAAACAGTTATCGAGCGACGACCCCGTCGATCCGGAGAGGGGATCATGAAGATCGCGTTGGGCTCTGACCATGGCGGTTTTGCCCTGAAACAGCAACTTCTCGCCCACCTTCGGTCTCAGGGCCACGAGGTCCTTGACGTCGGGACTTCATCCTCCGAAGCAACCGACTATCCCATCTTTGCCGAGAAGGTCGCCCGCCAGGTGGCGGACAAGAAGTCCCAGCGGGGCATCATGATCGATGGGGCGGGGATTGGATCGGCGATAGTGGCCAACAAGATCCCCGGGGTTCGTGCAGCCTTGGCCTACGACATCTCCTCCGCCGTCAACAGCCGGGAGCACAACGATGCGAACGTCCTCACGTTGGGCGCGGGCCTGATCGGGCCCGTCCTGGCGCGGCAGATCGTGGAGGCGTGGCTGTCTGCCAACTGCAAAGAAGACAGACACTTGCGAAGGGTGGCCTTGATTTCAGAGATCGAACGGGGGGGCCGGGGCTCCTCGCCCACCCCGACTTCGGCGGCAGCCGGAGGCTCGGTCGTCGGAGGCTCCGTCGCCGGAAGCCCGCCGCTCGCGATTTCCAGCGAGGACATGGAAAGAATCGCCCGCCAGCTCGAGGTCCTGCTGTCCGACTCCCCCGTGTCCGGACCCCTGCAACCATCCTCCCAAGCCACGCCGGTGACCGGGGCTCTCGAGGGCCTGACGCTCACCCGGCCTCTCTGGCCGACCGTGTCGACCAGCCCCGGAACCGCACGTCGGTTCATCGAGCTCGGGGTCGGGCGCTTCTCGGTCCCCGGCCCGCGGCCCGGCCCGATCCCGGAGGACATCGCCAGCTACATCGACCACACCCTGCTCAAACCCGACGCGACCCGCGGGCAGATCGTCCGCCTCTGCGGCGAAGCGCGCGAACATCACTTCGCGGCGGTCTGCGTCAATCCCCTTTGGGCCGCCCTCGCCGCCGACGAATTGAAGGGCTCGGGGGTGATCGCCTGCGCCGTGGTGGGCTTTCCTTTGGGCGCGACCTATCCGGAGGCCAAGTCCATGGAGGCCCGCCGCGCAATCCGCGGGGGCGCCCGCGAAATCGACATGGTCATCAACATCGGGGCGCTCAAGGACGGCGATGACGAAGGGGTTCTGTCCGATATCCGTGCAGTGGTCGAGGCATGCCGCGACGGCAGCGCGCGCTGCAAGGTGATCCTCGAGACCGCATTGTTGACCGACGACGAGAAGCGACGTGCATGCCGTTTGGCCCGGCGCGCGCGGGCCCACTTCGTCAAGACGTCGACCGGATTCGGGCCCGGCGGGGCGACCGCGGACGACGTCGCACTGATGGCGGCCGAGGTGCGGCCCGCGGGCATGGAGGTCAAGGCCTCGGGGGGGCATCCGTTCCTATCCCGATGCCCAGCGCATGATCGAGGCGGGCGCGACGAGGATCGGCGCCAGCGCAGGGGTCGCGATCGTAGCGGAGGCACGGGCCGCGATGCCCGTGGGCTAGCGGGTATCGGGCTCGGCCGCTGCGCCGCGGCGGCAAGTCAGAGGAGATCGAGCGAGGAGAAGGTCGATGGCCGAATTGCGAGCCTATGTGTTTCTCGACAGCCTCCAGCCCCAGTTCGCCTCCTTTCAGGCGACCGTCTCCCAGGGCTTTCTCCCCAAGGAGCGCGAGGCCAGCCTGTTCGTCGAGGTGTCTCCGGGGATCGAGATCAACCGCATTACCGATGTCGCGTTGAAGTCGACGCGCGTCACTCCCGGCATGCAGATCGTCGAGCGGCTTTACGGAATGCTCGAGATCCACTCCCCCAGCCAGGCGGACATCCGCCAGGCCGGACGCGCGATCCTGGGCGAAATGGGCGTGCGCGAAGAGGACCGACTCAAGCCGCGCGTGCTCTCGAATCAGATCGTGCGCCATCTGGACGATCACCAGACGCAGCTGATCAACCGGATGCGCCACGGCAACATGATCCTCGCCGGGCAGACGCTCTTCATTCTGGAATGCGAGCCGGCCGCCTATGCCGCGCTGGCGGCCAACGAGGCCGAGAAGGCGGCCGAGATCAACATCCTCGAGGTTCGCTCATTCGGGAGCTTCGGGCGCGTCTATCTGGGCGGCGAGGATCGCGACATCGACGTTGCCGCGCCGGCCGCCGTCAAGGCGATCGAGGGGCTGAGCGGACGCGTCCTGGAACACAAACCCGCAAGGCAGTGAGCCCCCCCGGGGGCGCGGGCGGGAGGCGACAGGGAAGTCGCCCTCGCCCGCACTGTGGAACAGGCGGAGCAGTGGCAACGGGGTGCACGCCCCGGCAGGGGCGGGCGAAGGCCGCAGGGCCGTTCGCCGAAGTGATATCCAACCAAAGGAGCAGGGATCCATGGCAGAAGCTCTGGGCATGATCGAATGCCGCTGCTTTCCGGCGATGGTGGAAGCGGCGGACGCAATGGTCAAGGCAGCCAAAGTGGAACTGGTGAGCTATGAGAAGACCGGCGGGGGCTACACGACCGCCATCATCCGCGGCGATGTCGCCGCAGTGAAGGCGGCGTGCGACGCGGGCCAGACCGCCGGCGCGCGCGTCGGAGAACTGGTCGCCGTGCACATCATCGCGCGCCCGCACGCCAACGTCGACCTGGTGATTCCGCTCGGCCGCCAAGCCGAACCGGCGAAGAAGTAGGCCGCAGGCGATCCGCGGGTCGCGTCGAGGGCCGTGCCGGCGGCCCGCGGATCGGGCCATGAGAATTCGGAGGACGGCGCATGAATCTCGCGAGGGTTCTGGGCACGGTCGTCTCTACCCGCAAGGAGACCAGCCTCGAAGGGCTGAAGTTTCTTCTGCTCGGTCAAGTCGATCCGGAGCGCGCGCTGACCGGCACCACCCTGGTCGCGGCCGACGCGGTCGGGGCCGGCGTCGGCGAATACGTGCTCTACGCCACCGGCAGTTCGGCGCGACAGACGAAGCTCACCGATCAACGGCCGTGCGATGCGGTGGTGATGGCGATCGTCGACACCTGGGAGATCGGCGGGCTGGAGCTCTACAAGAAGGGTCGCGATGATTGACCGTCGGGATGCCGCGCCGCAGGCGGCGCGGCGAGGGCGATGATCACTCATGAGTAGACTGACGGACGAACAGATCGGCCAGATTGCGGGGATCCTCGCCTCGCGTGCGGGCGCGCGGGGCGTGGCTTTCGCCCCCACCGCCACCCTGGGCGAAGCCGAGGCCGCCCCGTCCCCGCCTCACTCCATCCCGCCGCATCCGCCCTCCCCCACCCCGTCCCCGGCCCAAAGCGCGCCGGGCGTTTACGCCGACGTGGGGGCCGCCGTCTCTGCCGCGCGGCTCGCGTTCCTGAGACTGAGTCGGGAGAAGCTCGAGTTGCGCGAGCGCATCATCTCTGCGATGCGCACGCTGCTGCTGCAGGAGGCGGAGGCCCTCGCGCGCCTGGCCCACGAGGAGACCGGCTACGGCCGCTATGAGGACAAGATCATCAAGAACCGCGTGGTCACCGGCAAGACCCCCGGCCTCGAGGATCTCCGTCCGGAGGCGGTGAGCGGCGATCGTGGCTTGACCCTGGTCGAGCCGGCCCCCTACGGCGTGATCGGCGCCATCACGCCGGTCACGAATCCCTCGAGCACGGTGATCAACAACGCGATCGGCATGCTGGCCGCGGGCAACAGCGTCGTCTTCAACTGCCACCCCAGCGCGAGGCGGGTCGGCTGCCGCACCGTAGAAGTGATCAATGAGGCGGTCATGTCGGCCGGCGGGCCGGCCGATCTGGCCGTGGCGATCGCCGAGCCCACGATCGCTTCCGCGCAGGCGCTGATGAAGCATCCCGACGTGCGCCTGCTCGTCGTGACGGGAGGGGCCGGCGTGGTCGCGCAAGCCATGGCGAGCGGCAAGCGCGCGATCTGCGCCGGGCCGGGCAATCCGCCCGTGGTGGTCGACGAAAGCGCCGACCTGGACCGGGCGGGCCGGGACATCGTGCTGGGCGCCTCGTTCGACAACAACATCATTTGCGTCGACGAGAAGGAAGTCTTCGTCGTCGCCTCCGTCGCCGACGCGCTGCTCGATTCGCTCGTGCGCCACGGCGCCTATCGTCTCGACCCCGCGCGCCTGCCGCAGTTGGAGCGCGTGATCTTCGAGAGCCTGCGGGGACCGCGCGAACCGGGACAGATCAACAAGGAGCTGATCGGCAAGAACGCCGAGGTGATCCTGGCCCGGCTCGGATTGAGCGCCCGTCCCGAGACGCGGCTGGTCGTGGTCGAGGTGCCTCCCGAGCACCCGCTCGTATGGACCGAACAGATGATGCCCGTGCTGCCCATCGTGCGGGCACCGGATGCCGAGCGGGCGATCGACATGGCCATCGCCGCCGAACGGGGCATGCGCCACACCGCCGCGATGCATTCGCGCAATCTCGACCATCTGAGCCGCATGGCGCGCGAGATCGACTGCTCGATCTTCATCAAGAACGGTCCGTGCTACGCCGGCCTCGGGGCCGGGGGCGAGGGGCATAGCAGCTTCACCATCGCCAGCCCCACCGGCGAGGGGCTGACCGGCCCGCGCAGCTTCAGCCGCCTGCGGCGCTGCGTGCTCGTCGATCATTTCCGTATCGTATGAACCGATCCGGGGGCAAGGACGCCATGGCACATCCCGCGCTGGCCCTGCTCGAGTTCGAGAGTGTGGCGATCGGCATCCTGGCGGCCGATGCGATCGTCAAGCGCGCCCCCATCGCGCTCCTGAAGACCGGCACGATCCATCCTGGTCACTATCTGGTCCTGTTGGCCGGGTCGGTCGCGTCCGTGACCGAGTCGTACCGGGCGGGCCTGGACGCAGGCGGCGCGTTCCTGCTCGACCAGGTGCTGCTTCCCGACGTCCATCCCGAGGTGCACGATGGATGCCTCGGCGCGCGGCGCCCGCTCGAGAGCGACGCCCTCGGCGTGCTCGAAACGCGCAGCGTCGCGAGCCTCCTGCGCTCCGCCGACGCGGCGGTCAAGGGCGCGCAGGTGCACATCGCGGAGATCCGCCTTGCCGACGGCCTGGGCGGACGCGCCTTCGTGCTCTTCGATGGACCGGTGGCCGATGTACAGACCGCCCTCGAGATCGGTGCCTCGCGCATCCCCGACGATCGCTTGCTCACCTGCGCAATCCTCCCCCGGTTGGACGGCGCGGTGCGCATGGCGCTCAACGAAGGGACCCGCTTCGCCGCCTGCGCGCCGCTCGAGCCGACCGGAGCGGAAGCCGACGAAAGCCTGGGCCTCGGCGAGGAGCCGGCCTGGTAGAGCAGGGCCCGCCCCGCGCGCGGGCGGGCGGGGCGGAGTGAGTCCATCGCGCAAGCGCGGGCGGGAAGCGAAGGAAGTTGCTCGAACGCAAGGACGGGAGGCGGATCGAACGATGAAGATCGGACGCGTCATCGGCACACTGGTCCCTTGCGTCGTCTATGACGGCCTGGCGGGCGTGCCACTGCTGTGGGTGCAGCCGCTCGCGCCCGGGGGAGAAGCGCGGGGCCGGCCCATCGTCTGCGCCGATTCGACCCGCATGGCGGGGCCGGGCGAGTGGATCTACTACGAAAGCAGCCGCGAGGCCGCGCTGGCCCTCGAACCCTGGTTCGTTCCGGTCGACGATGCCATCGTGGGCATCATCGACGGTGTCAACCTGGAAGAAGAGACACCGGACCGGACGGAGCAGCACGGAAGACATTCGTAGCACGGGAGACATTCGTAGCACGGGAGACATGCAATGATCATCGGCCGCGTGACGGGATCGCTCTACTCGACGATCAATCATCCGATCCTCGATTACCGCAAGCTGCTCGTTGTGGAGAAGCTGGCACCGGACGGCACGCCGCTCGATGACTATCTCGTCGCCATCGATACCGTCGACGCGGGCGTCGGCCAGATCGTGCTCATGATCGATGAGGGCAACTCGGCCCGGCAGGTGCTTGCCGCTCCCAACGCTCCCACGCGCTCGATCATCGTCGGGATCATCGATGCCATCGACATACCGGACGCGGACCCGGCGCGCCGCACGCCCCGCGCGGGCGGACCGGCAGGGACCGGACTGGGTCCCGCCCGGCCCAAGGCCGGCCGGTCCGGGAAATCGCCGTCATGATGGCGGAGTTTCTCATCCGCCGCAGCGTCGTCGAGGCGGGGCACCGCTTGTACGCCTGCGGTCTGGTGGCCGCGACGGACGGCAACATCAGCGCGCGCCTGCCCGGCCGCCGCCTGCTGGTCACGCCGGCAGGCTCCTGTCTGGGAGAGTTATGCGCGGAGGATCTGATCGTCGTCACCGACCTGTCCCTCTCCGGCAGGCCACCCTCCGATCACCTGCCCGCTCGGCGGCGGCCGACGAGCGAGCTGCCCCTGCATCTGGCGGCGTATGCAGAGCGACCCGACATCGCCGCGCTCGTGCATGCCCATCCCCTCACGGTGACCGCGTTCACCGTGGCCGGCCTCACCCTGGATCTGCCCGTCCTCCCCGAGGTCCTGCTCTCCCTTGGACCGATTGCCACCGCGCCTTACGCCACCCCCTCGACCGGCGAAGGCGCCCGCGTCATCCGCGGGATCATCGGCGCCCATGATGTGATCGTGCTCGATCGCCATGGCGCGATCGCGGTGGGCACAGATGCCATTGATGCCTGCCGCAAGATGGAGAAGCTTGAACAGGCGGCCCGCATTCTCTTGAACGCGCATCAGCTGGGCCGAGTACAAACGCTTCCGGAAGCCGAGGTCGAGCGCCTGAATGCCATGCGGCTCCGTTGCTTCCAGACCGCCCCCCCGACCGCGACCCCGCGCTAGATGCTCCCCATCCCACTGCCCGGTTGAAACGATCGCACTTTGCCGTTATACTTCTCTGGCTTGCATCACTTGGACACCCGGGGACGACATCTCTCCTGGCGGATTTGCAGCGCCCGGAGACTCGAGGGAGGCACCATGGTTCCCTGGGACAAGGCCGGAGGCGTGCGACTGCCTTCCGTTCTTGCCCTTGTCGCTTGGTCAATCGCCGGTGGCATGTTCCTCAGCCCGGCGAAGGCCAACCTTGCGCCTCCGGCTCCTCAAGAAGGCATCCTCTTTCACGTACAGCCCGTCAGTGCCGACTTCTGCTCGCAGCAGGCGATTTGGGAATGCTCGCAGCTGCGCCAGTTCACCCCGGAGAAGGGACGGCTCGAATTCGATCTCTTTGTTTATACAAAACGTGACGAAGCGAATCTCTCGCTTGGCGAATTGAACCTGCCGTTGAGCTGGCCCGCGGACTGGGAGCTGATCAGCTGGGAGTGCTGCAAGGGTGGCCAGGGAGAATTGACTCCGCACCGCGACATGGCCGAGCTGAGCATCCGCTGGCCCGAGCGACCCGTCTTCGAGGGACGTTTGATGCTCGCCGCGCGATTCATCCTGGAAGCACCCGACTGCGGCTGGTTCGGCGTGAACGGATTGGCGAGCGGACCGGTCCTGAGGCTCGGGCGGATGGAAGGCGACCTGGAAGTCTGGTGGGCCCTGCCCGGATGGGCCCAGGCCGGCGTCGAGTGCAGCCATTGTCACGTACCGTGCGACCTCCTCCTCCCCTGCCGGCCGGAGTTGTCGCCCGCGGTGCTCGAACTCCAGGCGCTGAGTGGGACCGAAACCAGCGGATGGATCCACGTCAACAGCGGCCGGCGATGCTCACCCCAGTTCACGACCGATGCGGAGTGGCTGACGCTCGATGTCGGCGCGCCGGTCAGTGCCGATGATGGGGTGCACCTGGATGTCGTCGTCCGAGCGAATGCGCGCGGATTGGCCGAGGGAACCTACGAGTCGTGGATCCACGGCACCGATGACTGCGTCGAATGCGTGCGCGTCATCTTCTCCGTGTTTCCGCCTCCCCCTTCCGGAGTGGAAACCAGTTGGGGCTCCGTGAAGTCGCTTTTCCGCTAGACCTCTCCACGCCGGGAGTCCAACCTTGGACTTGACCCTTGGTCGCGGACCGTGGGCGCGACTCGTGGATGCGGACCCTGGACGCGACTCTCGGATGCGGACCCTGGACGCGACCCTTGAACGCGGACCTTGAATGCGAACCTTGAACGCGACCCTTGAACGAGGACAGCTCGGAGATCCGTGATGAGCTTCTTCTCCCGGACCAGGCGCCTGCGTGCTGCACATGTCGCGACCGGCGCCTTGCTCACCCTCTGCGCGGCGGCAGCCGGGATCCGCGCGCAAGACGATCCCCCGGGCCCCGCCGCGGCGGGAGCGCTCGCTGCCTTTCCACTCGAGTTCGATTCCGAGGCGATCCACCTGCGCGTGGTCGGGGATTCGGTCGAAGTGGACGGCACCTACTGGCTGGTATGCCACGCCGCCGCAGGCACGACTCATCTAGTCTATCCTTTCCCGGCGGATCCGCGCATGGGTGGCGCACGCGCGGTGCGCATGGAGGTCCGCGCGCCGGCCGGGCCGTGGATCCCGCTCGAGCACGACATGCTGCCCAACGGCGCCGCCTGCCGCTTCCAGGTCCCCCTGCTGGCGGTCGATACGCTGGAGTTCCACGCGGTGTACCGTCAGGCGCTGCTCGAGAATTATGCGCGCTACATCGTCACGACGACGCGGGCCTGGGGCAAGCCGCTGCGACGGGCGCTGTTCACGATCACCTTGCCGCCGGGAGCGGAAATCCTGAAGGCGAGCTATGCGTTCACGCCGGCCGAAGCGGAGGCGTGCGCCGCGAATGCGGGAGGCCGCGCGCCGGCCGGGTCGGCAGCGTCCGCCGCCCGTACCGCCGCGCCAGAGCCGGAGCAGGCCCCCGGCTCGCGATGCTATTCATTCCAGGCCCGGATGTTCTGGCCCGCCGAGGACATCCTCGTGGAATGGAGTCAATAGCGGTAGTGCTCGGGCTTGTACGGTCCCTGCACCGGTAGGCCGATGTACTTGGCTTGCTGCTCGGTCATCGTGGTCAGCTTCGCGCCAAGATGGTCGAGGTGCAGGCGCGCCACCCGTTCATCCAGCTCCTTGGGCAACACGTAGACCTTGCGCTGCAACGTGCCCGCCTTGGCCGTCAGCTCCAGTTGGGCGAGCACCTGATTGCAGAAACTGTTGCTCATCACGAAGCTGGGATGTCCCGTGGCACAGCCCAGGTTGAGCAGGCGCCCCTCGGCGAGCACCAGCACGCTGTGGCCGTCGGCGAAGGTCCACCGATCGTACTGCGGCTTGATGTTCGTCTTGCGGATGCCGGGCGACCCCGCCAGCCCGGCCATGTCGATCTCATTGTCGAAATGGCCGATGTTGCCGATGATCGCCTGGTCCTTCATGCGCTCCATGTGGGCCACGGTGATGACATGGTAGTTGCCGCTGGCGGTGATGAAGACGTCGGCGGTCTCGACGACATCCTCCAGGCGCAGCACGGCGAAGCCCTCCATCAGCGCCTGCAACGCGCAGATCGGATCGATTTCGGTGACGATTACCCGCGCGCCCTGGCCGCGCAGCGCCTGAGCGCAGCCCTTGCCGACGTCGCCATAGCCGCAGACCACGCACACCTTGCCCGCCAACATGACGTCGGTGGCGCGGTTCAACCCGTCGATGACCGAATGTCGGCAGCCGTAGATGTTGTCGAACTTGCTCTTGGTCACGCTGTTGTTCACGTTGATCGCAGGAATCAAGAGTCCGCCCTCGCGCTCCATCTGATACAGGCGGTTGACCCCGGTGGTCGTTTCCTCGCTCGCGCCCCGGCACTCCTCGGCCATCCGCCGCCAGCGTTCGGGGGTCGCGCGATAAATCGCCTTCAGCGAACGCAGCAGTGCGGCGTAATCTTCATGCGCGGCCCCGTCCGCCTCCGGCACGCGGCCTGCCTGCTCGAATTCCCAGCCTTTGTGCAGCATCAGCGTGGCGTCCCCGCCGTCGTCGACGATCTGGTGCGGTCCCTGGCCGGAACCGAAATCGAGCGCCCGGTCCACGCACCACCAGTACTCGTCCAGGGTCTCCCCCTTCCAGGCGAAGACGGGAATGCCCCGCGGCGCCGCGGGCGTACCCTCCGGGCCCACCACCACCGCCGCCGCCGCATGATCCTGGGTCGAGAAGATATTGCAGGAGGACCAGCGCACCTCGGCGCCCAGGTCCGCCAGGGTCTCGATCAGCACCGCGGTCTGGACGGTCATGTGCAACGAGCCCGAGACACGCACCCCGGCCAGGGGGCGGCGTGCGGCATGCTCGGCGCGCACGGCCATCAATCCCGGCATCTCATGCTCGGCCAGTGCGATCTCCTTGCGGCCCCAGGCGGCCAAGGCGAGGTCGGCGACTTTGTATTGAAGCTGATGGGTAGCAGTGGACATCCAGTCTTCCTTTCCGTGGTCTTCCCCGTGCCTGAATCTCGGCTGCCCGCGGATCACCGGCCGGTGGATCGTGCGCCATCGGTCCGGCCCGCGGCCGGCGGATCGTGTCCCGTAGCCCTCCCTACCCGCGGCCGGCGGATTGTACTCCGCGGCCCCCTAACCCGCAACCCGCGCGGAACCGCGCGGACCCGCGTGCGCGGACCCGCGGCGTTCGAGAATGCGCCGGTCGATGTCGAGGATCCGCGCCTGGTGGGCCAGCCAGTACTCCGGATCGCGTTGCCGGTTGAGCTGCTCGACCGTCTTTCCCTGCTGCTCGACCCAGGTGTAGTACTTGAGATTGGCCCAGCAGTCGCGGGCGTGCTGTGTGCCCTCGCGAATGTAGTCCAGCCCCTGCCGGTGATAGATCGCCTCCAGCCGCGCCGCCGCCGTGGACTCGTCCAGCGGGCCGAAGTGCTCGCGCATCTGCGCCAGGACCGAATGGTAGCGATCGAGCGCATCGGTGGCGATCGTGAAGATCACGTCGCCCCGGCCGAAGCGGTAGAACTTCGCCGTCTTGATCGCGCCCAGGATGTTGCAGATCGAGGAAATGCCGAAGAGCGTGGCCATCCGCTCGATGACCGCAGCGGAAATCCCCGCCCGGGCGAGCGCCTTCCAGCCCGGCGGCTCGGCCAGCACCTGCAGCCCCCGCTTGCTGTCCCATTCATCGATGCACATCAAGGCATCCATGGTGTCGGTGTTGTGGATCCAGGTGACATGTTTGTCGCCGATCCCCTGGATGTCGTGGCCGCCGTAGCCGTTCGCGTACAGAGTGGGACACTGCACCGGCTCGAGCCCCACGATGCGCGCAGCGGGTACATGCTGGCGCAGCAGATCCCCCGCGGCGATCGTCCCGCCCGATCCCATGGCCGAGACAAACCCCGCCAGCCGGCGCGCCACGCCGCGCGAGCGCAGATCCGCGAAGACCTCGAGCAGCGTGTGGCCCGTGACGTGGTAGTGGAAGCGGTAGTTGCCGAACTCCGCGAACTGGTTAACGACCACGGTGTGAGGCTGGCGACCGAGCTCGTTGGCCTTGTCGAAGATCTCCTTGACGTTGCTTTCGCAGCCCGGGGTCTTGATGTACTCGGAACCATAGTAATGGATGAGATCGAAGCGTTCCTGGCTCATCAGCTCGGGCAGCAGCACCAGGCAGTCGTAGTTCATGCGCGGTCCGACGTAGG
>JAZDGX010000130.1:0-14796 GCA_043806645.1 Candidatus Eiseniibacteriota bacterium
TCACGCTCGAGACCTACCCGCAGGCTCCCTATCGCGCCGTGGCGATGGTGAGAGGCGCCTGGTCCGATCTCGCCGCGCTGGCGGGCCGGCTTGCGGGCGGGGATTGGACCGTGCTCGATCTGCTCGCCGCCGGCGAGCAGACGATCCTGATGATTGGATGCGAGGGTCGCACGCGAAACGAAATCCAGGACCTGGACGATGCGATCCGCGGGGCCGGTGCGACGATCAAGCGGTTCGAACAGGAAGAGACGCGCCAGGCGCGCGAGTGGATGGCGCAGTGGCTGGCGTGGAATGAGGCGCCGATCATCGTGCGGCTGGTCGTCTCTCCGGGGACTGCCTTGGAGGTGGCCGGCCGGGTGCAAGCCCTCTGTTTTTCCGCGCGCGGGGAGCATGAGGCCGACGACGCGCAGCGAAACGCGGCTGCCTCGCATCCGGCGGACTCCCATGCCTGGAGCTGTCGGCTGCAAGTCCATCCGGGCGCCGGATTGATCCGCGTGGCATTCATGGCCGGGTACCGCGAACCGAGCCTCCGCCGCCTCTTGCTCGCGATGGGCGAGGCCGTGCGCGAAGCCAAAGGCTACCGGGCCCTCGACCGCGCTCCCGAGCCGCTGTGGTGGGGTTGGGATGTCTGGGGAACGGCGCGCGAACTGCGCGAGCGGATGCGGCGCGTCAAACTGGTCTTCGACCCGCGCGGCATCCTCTGCCCGGGACTGCTGGGTCCATGAAGGAGTGCGGTGTGGAGAGGGCGGGTTCACCGACATCCGGCGATCTGCGGGCATGCATTCGCTGCGGCTTTTGCCTGGAAGTTTGTCCGACCTACCGCGAGACGAACGAGGAAGGGCTTTCCGCGCGGGGCCGGGTCGTTCTGCTCGAAGCCCTGGTGGAACGGGAAGCGCGCGCGAATCCCCGCCTGACGGAAGCGCTCGATCTGTGTTTGCTGTGCGGCGCGTGCGCGGACGCCTGTCCGGCCAACGTACCGTACAACGATCTGCTCATTCGTGCGCGGACGCATCTTCCCGGCGCCCACGGCGACGGCCGGCGCGAACGCGCGGCGCTCAAATGGCTCAGGGTCGTTTTCGAACGCCCGCGCCTGCTGCGGCAGGTCCTTGGATTCGTGCGCTGGAGCGCGCGCACCGGCCTGGCGGGCGCCGCGGTGAAGCTCTGCTCCTCCCCGGAACATCGCGAACACTATCTCGATCTCGTCGCCTCGCTTCGCGCCTCCCGCCCGACGCGGGCCCCGGCGGCCGGGAAGACCCGTGCGATCGCGAATCCGCATCCGGAGGCAGCCCTTCGCCGGTCCATCGCGACTGCCGAGGCCCTCGCGATCCCGCAACCGGTCGCGATCTTCCGCGGTTGTGTCACGCCGGTCTTCTTTCCTCAGGTCCTCGGGGCGCTGGAATCGCTCCTGCGTGGAGCGCAGATCGAATTCCAGTATCCGCCGAAGCAGGGCTGCTGCGGGTCGCTGCACATGCACTTCGGAGATCTCGAGGGCGCACGGGATCTGGCGCGCCGCACCATCGACGTGTTCGATGCCTCCGGGGAGGGGATCGTCCTGGCCGAGTCGTCGGGCTGCGCGGCGGCGCTCAAGTCCTATCGAGACCTGCTGGCGGCGGATCCCGACTATGCTGCCCGCGCCGAGCGATTCTCGGCCCGGGTCCGGGACGCGGCCGAGGTGCTGTGGATGTTGCGCTGCGCCGGCCGCAATGAGGGCGATGGCCGCGGCGTGCGCGCGGGACGGGACGCTCCGGAAGCGCGCGGGCATGAGCCGGAGGCGCATGAAGCCGGGGCGACACGATCCTCCTCGAACGAGCGCGTCGTTCTTCAGGATCCCTGCCATCTGCGCCATCGCCAGGGGATCGTCCATCATCCGCGCGAGGTCCTCGACAGCGTGTCCGGTATCGAGCGCGTGCAGGCTCCCGAGGCGGATCTTTGTTGCGGGGCGGCCGGAATCTACAACCTTCTCCAGCCCGCCATGTCCGCGCGCCTGGGAGAGCGGAAGGCGGAGATCCTGGCCGCGACGGGTGCGCGCATCGTCGTGACCGCCGATCCGGGATGCCGGATCCAACTCGCGGGGCGTCTTGCCCGGCGCGGGATCGAAGTGCGCCATCTTGCGGAAATGTGCGAAGCGGAGGATCGCCCGCGCGCATGACCGGACGCTCCGGAGGCGCCGAAGGGGGGACGCGGAATGAAGAAGGCCCACGGATCGAAGATGACCCAAGAACCGAAGCTGACCCGAGGATCGAAGGTGGCCCAAGAACCAAAGGTGACCCACGGATCGAAGAGGACCGCAGAGTCGAGGCGCACCGCGACAGCCGACACGGTCCCAACTTCGCGCGTCGGAGGGCCGAATGCCCAAGTGGAACCGAGGGCGGTGCCGCCGCGCGAAGCGCTGCTCGAATTCTCGATGACGCCGCTGGACAAGGGGGCCTCGGTTTCGCACTACGTGTCGCGGAGCCTCGACGTCGTCGACCGCTCGGGGCTGGCGTACCGCATGAATCCGATGGGAACGGTTGTGGAAGGGACCTGGGACGAAGCGCTCGGGGTGGTCACCGCCTGCTTCGAACGCATGCGCCGGGACTGCGAGCGGATCAGCGTCGCCATCAAGATCGACTACCGCAAGGGTCGAGAGGGGCGGCTGGAAAGCAAGATCGCCTCCGTGGAGCGCGAGTTGGGGCGCAAGGTCAGGCGCTGAGGAGCGAGGATCGAGTGGGGGAAACCCGGCTCAAGCGCCGGGGATGACGAACGCGGTCGGAAAAGGATCCGGGAGAGGAAACGAGAAGGGCGGCCACTTTCGCGACCGCCCCCAGCCTTTAGGGATACCCAGGAGCCTCACGCGCAAACCCAATAATGTGTTTCCAGGCGAAGGCAGAACCCTGGTGCAAATCCCCATGGCCAGCTCAACCGGAGGCCCTTTGGACATCCTGTCCCGGCCATCGGGAGATCCGTGTCTGAGAGCCGCCGTCGACCGCCCCTCGGCAGGGCCCGGCGGCAAGCATCTCCGCCACGGCTCTCCGATGTGTCGCCGTCCCCGTGGATCGGCGGACACTTTGCCTAGTTCCCTGAACTCACGTTCACACGATAGCATACAAAATCCGAGATGTCCAGCGGAGATTCCTGCGGCCGGGCAGGGGATCTCCGCAGCCCAGCCTCGGGCAACCCACATACGGCAAGGGGGTTCGGGATGCACCCATCGTCCGCGGCCGGGGCGGTCCGCTATGTGACCGTGCGGCAACTTGATCGCCTGGCGGGGGAGGCTGCCCTCCATCCGCGGGGCAGGATCAACCATAACTTTCACGAGTTGGACGATCCCTACCAGCGCATGCTGAACATCGTGCAGCCCGGGTCCTACGTGCGCCCCCACCGCCATCGCCGGCCGCCGAAGTCGGAGAGTTTCGTCGTCGTTCGCGGCGAGATGGGCTTCTTCGTATTCGATGATGAGGGGGTGCTCCTCGAGTCGCGCTGCATCGGTCCGGGGCGTGGAACGCTGCTGGTCGATCTGCTTCCCGGCGTCTGGCACACCATCGCGGCGCTGGAATCGGACACGGTGATCTTCGAGGGCAAGAACGGTCCCTATGATCCGCAGACCGACAAGGAGTTCGCTCCGTGGGCGCCGCCGGAAGGGGATCAAGCCGCGGTGGGCTATCTCGCGGATCTGCTGGCGCGGCTGGAGAGAGACTAGGCTTGGAGACTCCCCGCCCTGCCTGGACTTTCGTCCGACCGACTGATACCTTGCCGCCCATGATCGACGAGCGCGACGACTGGAAACCCCTCTTCTTTGCCCTGATTATCGCGGGGGTGGGCGTGCGCGTCGTCGAGATGCTCCTCGCGGGCGGCACGCTCATCGACGATGCCTACATCACCCTGCGCTACGCGCGCAATCTCGCGCTCGGCCGCGGCATGGTCTACAACACCGGGGAACGTGTCCTGGGCGCGCCGCCGCTCTATGTTCTCATCACCGCGGGCCTCTGGCGGATCGTCTCCTTCTGCAAGGGGTCGGAGTCGGCGATCGGCTACGTGGTGACGCTTTTCAACATCGTTCTGACGGCGGGAGCGGCCTGGCTTCTCGGCCGGCAGCTTCGACGCTCGCTCGGATTCCTGGCCTGCCTGCCCCTGCTCATCTTCGCCCTCTACCTGCCCTTTATCGACAACGCGACGACGGGGATGGAGACGACGCTTTTCGTGGCGGTGCTGCTGCTCTCGCTGCACCTCCTGCGTGCCCGACGGCCGGCCTGGGCCTCGCTCTGCCTGGGACTGGCCGTGCTCATCCGCGCGGAGGCGTTGCTTTGGATCGCCGCCGTGATGGCGACCGAATGGCGGCGGGGAAAGCGGCCCTGGTCGGCGGCGATGCTCCTGCCGTTGGCCGGAGTGGGTGCGGCCTGGGCGATCTTCGGGTTCGTCTATTTCGGCACGCCGATTCCCCACAACGTCGTCGCCAAGAGCGGCTGGAATGTCGGACTGTGGGGTCGGGAAGGTCTGTTCGCATACGCCTGGCAGGTGCTGCATGATTTCACGATCGTTCCGCAATGGGGAAGCTCACCCCTTAGTCGAGTGGTCATGGCGGGAGAAGTCCTGCTGATGTTCGGCTTCGGCGCCTGGGGATTGCGCACGCTCTGGCGCGAGCGCAGCGCGGATCTCGCCTGGGGCCTTTTCTTCGCGGGCTATGTGATCTTCTTCGTCGCCGGGCGCGGTGCGCTGGGGCCGAGTTGGTACGTCATTCCGCCGGGGCTCGCCATTGTGATCGTCGCCGTGCATGGCTTGCGCGCCTTCGTTCGCGCGGGCCCGCCTGCGCAACGGCCTCCGCCCGCCGCGGGTTCGTCATGGCCCATTCTGCGGACCGTGCTCTGCGGCCTGCTCGCCCTGTTGGTCCTGGGTGGATCGTTCCACGCCTGGAATCGCCTGCGCCGTCCCTACTACGGAGCGATGGAGACCGGCTACGGCCGCACCGGCCGCTTTCTCGCGGGCGTGGAGCCCACCAGCCGCCTGCTGGTCAACGAGATCGGCTACATCGGCTATCTCGCCGATCGCCACGTTTACGACATGGCGGGCATCGTGACGCCCGAGGTCCTGAGATTGCGCAAACACGCCGCCGGGGAGATCGACGTTCCCGAACTCATCCGGCGTTTCGCGCCCGACTATGTCGTGGTCACCGGACCGTTCAAGCGGGATGCGGTGCTGGAAAGCGTGACGGGGAAGGCGATCGAACCCTATCGCCTGGTCCTCGAGGCGCGGCCCTGCTACACATTCCTGCGCGCGCCCGACGAGCCCGATCCCTTCAACTCGTTCGCCAGTATTTCCGCCAGATCGACGTACTGCTGGACGCGATTGTAGATTTGAGCCGAGATGCGCAGGATCCGCCTGCGAGGCGCCTGCCAGCGGAAGACCGGGACCACGAAGTGATGCCGGTCGAAAAGCCGCGTCTCGAGGGGATCGTCTGCGGGCGGGACCGCCCGGATCCCTTCCGGATCTGCGGTTGTCCCATGCCCCTGCGCCGCGCCCGGATCGTCCATCTCTCGCTCGCCGCGCCGCGGCTGCCCGCTTCCGACTCCCGGCTCGTCGTCCGGGAGCACGATCGCCGCCATCGAGCCGAGCATCGTTTCGGGGCAGGGCGGCGCGAGGTCCAGGCGTTCGCAGAGGATCGCGCGCCCCGCGCAGGCGAGCGCATGGTTGCGCTCACGCACCTCGTCCCAGCCGCCGGGAAACAATCCGTCCATGAACCGCAGCGCTTCCGGAACGCAAAGGTAGGGCGTGGGGTCGAGGGTGCCCAGCCAGTCGAACTCCAGGCGGAAACGCGCGCGGTCCGCGCGCGGGGAATTCGCGCCGTGGCCGATGACCAGCGGGCGCGTCCGGGCGACCCAATCCGTGCGCGCCAGCAAGAACCCCGCGCCTTTGGGTGCGCAGATCCACTTGTGGCAGTTGCCCACATAGAACGCCGCGCCGAGGTGGGTGAGATCCAGCGGCAGCATGCCGGGCGAGTGCGCCCCGTCGATCACGGTCGTGATGCCGCGGCCTTCCAACTCGGCGACCAGGGTCTCGACGGGAAGGATGAGCGCGGTCGGACTGGTGACATGATCGAGCAGGACCAGCCGCGTGCGCGAGGTCACGCGCGCGAGGACCGCGGCGGTGATTTCCTCGGGCGAGGCCACCGGAAAGGGCAGGGGCACGACGATGAGGCGAGTGCCCCAGCGCTCGGCCGCCGCCTCGAGGGCCGTGCGGCAGGCGTTGTACTCATGATCGGTGGTCAGCACCTCGTCGCCGCGCGAGAGGGCCGGCACAGACAGGACGGTGTTGAGGGCGGTCGTGACGTTCGGAAGAAAGGCGAGGCCCTCCGGGTCGGCTCCGAGGAACCGCGCGAGTTCCGTGCGGGCGGCATCGAGCAGCGGCTCCAATTCGCGGACCATGAACCCGACCGGGTTCGCTTCCAGGCGCCGCCGCAGCTCGCTCTGCGCGGCGAGCACCGGTGTGGGGCAGGCGCCGAAGGAGCCGTGGTTGAGGTGGCGCACGCCGGGATCGAGACCCCAGAAACGCGCGGGCTGAACGGATTCCGCCGCCATCACGTCACGCCCGCGAGAGATCGTTCAACAGGGCGCGCGTGAAGTCCCACATCTTGACCACGGTTGCGATGTCGACGCGCTCGTCCGGCGAATGAGCGCCCTGGATGTCCGGACCGTAGGAGAGGATGTCGAGATCGGGGTACTTCTCGGTCAGCAACCCGCACTCGAGCCCGGCGTGGATCGCCTGCACCTTCCCCGCGGACGCGTAGAGCTTCTCGTAGACCGCGAGCGCACGGGCCAGCAGCGGCGAATCGAGATTCGGCTTCCACCCCGGATACCCGTCGTTGTGCGTCGGCTCGGCCCCGGCCAGGCGGGCCGTAGCATCGATCCGCGCGAGCAGGTCCTCGAGCGCCGGCGCGACCGAGGAGCGCGTCGCGCAGATCAAGCGGTAGCCGTCGCCCAGTTCCTCTAGCACCCCGACGTTGTTCGAGGTCTCGACCAGCGTGGGCAGATCGACGCTCATCGCCGCGACCCCCTGGGGCAGGGCCTGGATGAGACGCAGCACGCGCAGGGAATCGGATGCGTCGGCGTACTCGCCCGCCGTCGAGGGCTCCAGTCCGATGCGCAACCCGGCGTCGATTCCGGCGAGTTCCAGCCGCACGCGCTCACCGGCCGCGGTGATCGCAGCCTTCAATGCGGCGGCGCGCCGCGGCTCGACCGCCAGCTCCGCGCTCGCCTCGCGGGGCAGCGCATTGCGCTTGCTGCCGCCGCTCGCCGCGCCGAGGTGCAGCGGGGAGACGCCGGCATCCTCGGCCGCCGCCAGCAGCAAACGGCCCAGGATCTTGATGCTGTTGCCGCGATTCTTGTGGATGTCGGTGCCCGAATGCCCGCCCTGCAGTCCGCTCACCGTGAGCGTGTGCGGGGCGAGCGCCGGCCGCTCCGTGCGCGGCGCCCGCACCCGGATCTGGGTATCCCGGCCGCCCGCGCAGCCGACGGTGAAGACGCCGATTTCCTCGGAATCGAGATTGAGCATGAAGCGCGCGCGCAAGAGATCGGGCGCGACCGCCAGCGCACCGCTCAAGCCGGTCTCCTCGTCCACCGTGAACAGCAGCTCCAACGGCCCGTGCGGCGCGTCGGGGGTGTCGAGGAAGGCCAGCGCCGCGGCCATCCCGATACCGTTGTCCGCCCCCAGCGTCGTGCCCTGCGCGCGGACGAGCTCGCCGTCGACGAGCGGGCGAATCGGATCACGCGAGAAGTCGTGGGTGACGTCGCTGTTCTTCTCGCACACCATATCGACGTGGCTTTGCAGCGCCACGACCGGCGCCTGTTCACGTCCGCGCGTGGCCGGGACGCGCATGAGCAGGTTGCCCCCGCGATCCCGCAGTGCCTCCACGCCATGGTCCCGCGCCACCTTCTCGAGCCACGCGATCACTGCCTGCTCCTTCTTGGAGCAGCGCGGGATCTTGCACAGTTCGTCGAAGTAGCGCCACAGGACCTGGGGCTGGAGCTGGCTCAGAGTCTTCATGGCCTGCACATTCCTTTCCGTGATCGGGCGCCGCCGCGCGCTCTTTCAGGCGATCGTGACGCCCGCGTTCAGATAGACATCCTGGATGGCATTCAGGAGCTTGACTCCGTCGGCCATCGGCTTCTGGAAGGCCATGCGGCCGCTGATCAATCCCATCCCGCCCGCGCGCTTGTTGATCACCGCCGTGCGCACGGCATCGGCGAGATCGTTCTTCCCGGAGGCGCCGCCCGAGTTGATCAATCCCACGCGCCCGCAGTAGTTGTTCACCACCTGGACGCGGGTGAGGTCGATCGGATGAGGCGAGCTCAGCTTGGTGTACATCTCCTCGCGGAACTTGCCGAAGCTCTGTCCGCCGCTGTTGAGCGCCTTGTAGCCCTGGTCCTGCGTGGGGAGCTTCTGCTTGATGATGTCGGCCTGGATCGTCGCTCCCAGGTGATTGGCCTGTCCGGTGAGGTCGGCGCTGGTGTGATGATCGACCCCGCCCGCCTTGAACGCGGGATTGCGCAGATAGCACCAGAGGACCGTCGCCAAGCCCATCTCGTGGGCCAGTTGGAAGCACTCGCTGATCTCGATGATCTGCCGGTCCGATTCGGGAGAGCCGAAATAGATCGTTGCGCCCACGGCCACCGCGCCCATGTCGAACGCCTGCTCCACCTGGGCGAAGAGGATCTGATCGTACGAGTTCGGATAGCTCAGGAACTCGTTGTGGTTGATCTTGAGCACGAAGGGAATGCGGTGGGCGTACTTGCGCGCGACCGCGCCCAGCACGCCGAGCGTGGAGGCGACGCCGTTGCAGCCGCCCTCGATGGCCAGCCGCACGATGTTCTCCGGGTCGAAGTAGATCGGATTGGGCGCGAAGCTCGCTCCGGCCGAGTGCTCGATGCCCTGATCGACGGGCAGCAGGGAGAGATAACCGGTCCCCGCCAGGCGGCCGCACCCGCAGAGCGCCTGCAGGTTGCGCAGCACCATCGGGGGACGGTCGCTGGCCACCCACACGCGCTCGATGAAGTCCGGGCCGGGCAGGTGCAGCTGGTCCTTGGTGACGGTCTGGCACTCGTGCTTGAGCAGCTTGTCCGCGTCGGCGCCGAGCAGTTCCGCGATCTGGTCGATGGTTCTCATGGCGAATCTCCCTCCCTGGGCCACAGACAGCACCTTCAGATCGAACAGCCGAGTGTAGCGTACGGGGAGCGCGGGGGCAATCGCACCTCGGGCGCCGCGCCTCGGGCACCTCGCACCTCGGGCAACCCGCCTGGGCCGGCGGCCGTGTCCCTTGGCGAGCCCTGACGCCCCTGGCCGAGCGAGGTGCGGCTCTGCTAGGTTTGCCGGCATGGCTGCCTCGGAAAGCGAAGCCCGAAACGACGAGCCTTCCACGCCGGGAACCTCAGACGCGGAGGGTCCGCCTGGACGCAGCGGCGTCGCGGGATGCCCGGAACGCTCCGCTCCAGGCCCGGGCAGCAGATCCACCTCCCGGTGGCGCCGCATTTCCCTGGGCCTCGCGCTCGCGCTCGGCACTTTGCTCCTCCTGCTGCCGGTCGTCACCCTGCTCGTCTTGCGCTGGGTGCCCCCGCCCGCGACCGCGTTCATGATCCAGAAGCGCGTCGCCGCTGCCTGGGGCGGCCGGGACTACGAACTGCGCTATCGCTGGGTCCGCTGGGAGAAGATCTCGCCCCACGCGCGCGTCGCCGTCGTGGCGGCCGAGGATCAGAAATTCCCCCGGCATGGGGGATTCGATGCGGAGGCGATCGCAGACGCGTGGGAGCGGCACGAACGCGGCGGCCGGCTGCGCGGGGCGAGCACGATCACGCAACAGGTGGCCAAGAACCTCTTCCTCGCGCCCCAGCGGAGCTTCGCGCGCAAGGCGCTCGAAGCGTACTTCACGATCCTGCTGGAATGGCTCTGGCCCAAGCGGCGCATTCTCGAAGTCTACTTGAACGTCGCCGAATTCGGCCCCGGGACCTTCGGAGTCGGCGCGGCGAGCGAGCGCTACTTCGGCAAGCCGGCCGATCGGATCAGCCCGCGCGAAGCGGCGCTGCTGGCCGCCGTTCTGCCGAATCCGCTGCGCCTCCATGCGGATCGCCCGTCCGCGTATGTGCTGCGTCGTGTGGAGTGGATCCTCGGACAGATGCAGCACCTGGGAGGCGCGGACTACCTGCGCGGGTTGTGAGCGGCGCGGGTCCTAGCGTCGGCGGGCATCCGTGCTGCGCGGCGACCGCCCCCCGCCGCCGTCCCGAGCGGCCGGAAGATGCACCATTGATCCGCGGCGACGTTCAAGTGCTCGGCGAGCGCGCGGGCGAGGTGCGCGGTCAATTCATGCGCCGCGCGGGTCTTGAGCGAAGGGTCCGCCTTCAAACAGTCCGCCGGCGGCGGCCAGAGCGGCGCCCCGATGCGGACATCCTGGCGCATGAAGCCGGTGCGGCGGCTGAAAACCGGAACGATCGGGCGTCCGCTCATCAGCGCGAGACGGGCCGGCCCGGCCGGGAATGCGAGCTCGCGCCCGCAAAAGGAGACCGCGATTCCGCGCCGGAACGATCCGCCGTCGATCGGGAGGCCGACCAGATCGCCCCGCGCGAGCGCCGCGGCGAGGCCGCGCAACCCTGCTTGCTCCGGAACGGAATGGACCCCCCCGCCTGCCTTGCGCGACTTCACGGCTGCCGACAGCCCGCGATGCAGTTGAATGCCGGTGGGGGAGACGATGCGCCGGCCGCACAGCGAGCCCAGTGCGCCGAGATGTTCCCAGTTGCCCGTGTGTGCGCCGGCCAGGATGAAGCCGGTCCGCGCGTGCGACAGAGTGCGCAAGTGTTCCATTCCCTCGACCGTCCATCCGGCCGCGATGTCTTCCGGCGGTGTCTCCAACCCGCGCAGGAACTCGATTACGAAGAGGCCGAAGGCGTGGAAGATCGCGCGCGCACGGGTGTCGGCCGCGGCTCCGCGCACGCTCAACAGGGCGAGGTTGCCACGCACGGCGCGGACCTCGCCGGGGCGCAGATGACGCCGCAGATCCCCCAAGGCGGCTCCGGCGGTCTCGGCCTCGCGGGGGGTCGACCGCACGGCCGCGCGGGCGAGAGTCGCCAGCAGAAGGCTCGCGAACGGCGCGGGGCGGGGACCCGCCGCGACTAGAGGAGCAGCCATAGGCTCAGCGCCATGACCGCCATGCCTCCCATCGTGGAGAGGATGGTCAGATGCTCGTGGCCGTATTCCTTCGAGGCCGGCACGAGTTCATCGAGGGAGACGAAGACCATCAGCCCGCCGACGGCGGCGAGCACGTAGGCCAGCACGGGCGCGCTCAGGAAGGGCAGCAGGATCAGCGCCCCCACCGCGGCGCCGATCGGCTCGGCGATTCCCGAGAGGAGGGAATAGAGAAACGCGCGGCTGCGCTTGCCGGTGGCGGCGTAGATCGGAGCCGCCACGGCCAGCCCCTCCGGAATATTGTGCACCGCGATCGCGACCGCCATCGCCACGCCCAGGTGGACATCCTGCAGCGCCCCGACGAAGGTGGCCATGCCCTCGGGGAAGTTGTGGATCCCGATGCCGACGACGAGCAGCATGCTGGTCCGGCGCATGCGCGCGGCCGAGTTCCTGTTCGAAAGGGTTCCCGCGGGGGCCGCCGGACGGGCGGTGGCCGTTTGCTGATCCGCCGGATGCGCCGCTGTGGCGCGCGCGTCCTCGTCCGGCAGCGGGGTTTCGTGGGTCTCGCTTTCGGCCATGTAGATGTGGGGCACCAGCACGTCGATCGCGAACATGAAGAGCATCCCGCCGAAGAAGGCGATGTGCGCGTTGACGAAGCCGATGACCTCCACGGCCTTGGCGAGCAACTCGACGAATGAGATCAGGATCATGATGCCCGCCGCGAAGCCGAGGCTCGCCCCCATGAAGCGCGGCCCCGGCCGCACAACGATTCCGAGCAGGCTGCCGATGCCGGTGGAGAGGCCCGCAATCGCCGTGAGCAGAAGGGCGATGCCGTAGTTCCCGCTCATCTCCGCTTTCCTCCATCGGGGATGGTCGAGGCGTCGATCCAGTCCACGTACTCGGGCAGCCCGTGGGTGATCGGAAGGGCGATGATTTCGGGCACTTCATAGCTGTGAAGATCGCGGATGCGGGCGGCCGCGCGCTCGTAGAGCGCCTCCCGGGTCTTCAGCAGCACGACCCACTCCTTGTCGCGGGTCACTTCGCCCTTCCAACGGTAGACCGATTCGATCGGGTAAACGTGGGCGCAGGCGGCGAGCTTCTCCGTCACCAGGGTGGCGGCCAGATCATGAGCGGCCTGCTCCGACGACAGCGTCGTATGAACGGCGATGGCCGGCGTAGTCACGGGTAGTCCTCCTCGCGTGCGGAGACATCCCGGTCGGCGAGGCCGTCGTCTCCGGCGGCCCGGCTGAGGCAGGTGTACGAGCGGCCGTGCCTCGAGCGCCCGCCGATGGTCCCAGAACCCGTGCAGGATAAGCCCACCCGGGAGGAGAATCACCCATCCGATTGCGGGTGAATCAGCCTGCCCGAACCAGCCTGCCCGAATACGCCCGCCCGAGTCGGCCTGCCCCAATCAACCCGCCCGAATCAACGCTTGCCAGTGCCCGTCGCCTCCCGGATCCTGATGCCGCGACTGGCGCCGTCTCGATGAGACAGGCACGTGGATCGATTCGGATCTCGGGCGGAAAAGGAGGGTTGACCCATGCAGAACAGAGCCAGAGTGCTTCGGATCGCGAGTCTGGCCGCGCTGATCGTTTGTGGGATTCTGCTCATGACGGCGGCCGATGCGCTGGCGCAGAATCAACCTCGCCAGCACGACCGAGGGTTTTTTCTCAGGATGTCGGCCGGGATCGGTTCGGCCTCGACGGGTGAGGATTTCCCGACCGGCTTTGGCGACGTCGACCTGGATGCCAGCGGCTTGAGCGGCGACGCCAACTTCGCCATCGGCGCCATCGTTTCGCCGAATCTCGCGCTCCATGCGACGCTGATGGGCTGGTCGGTGGTCGACCCCGACGTGGAGATCGGCGGGATCGGGTTTGAAACCGACGACGTGACCATGAGCCTCTCCGGCTTCGGCGCGGGCCTGACCTACTACGTCCACCCGGCCAACATCTATTTCTCCGGCAGCGTCTGCGCCGCCACGCTGGAGCTGGAGGCCCGCCGCGAAAACACCACCGTCACGGCCGAGAGCGATACCGGCGTGGCCTTCGACTTCACCGTGGGCAAGGAGTGGTGGGTCGGGGACCGCTGGGGTCTCGGTCTGGCCGGGGACTTCGGACTCCATTCGATTCCCGATGCCGAGGCCGACGGCGACCTGAGCGGCACGAACTTCGGCGTGCGCTTCTCGGCGACATACAATTAGCGGGCGAATTCGCGCCACGATCGCTCGGGCCCCCGCGCCCCGCTTGAATCGCGGGCACGGCGCGACGCGGTCCCGACAACCATCGTCCAGCCGCCGGCGTGCAGCGTGCGCACGCGAGCAGGAAGACCATGCACGACAGCGGGCACTTCGATGAATGGGCCGATCGCTACGACGGGTCGGTCCGCCGGCTGGAAGGGTATCCCTTCGAGGGATACGATCGGGTCCTGGAGCAAATCGTCCATCTGGCGGCCCCTCGGGCAACCCACCACATCTTGGATCTCGGCATCGGAACCGGCAATCTGGCCGCCCGCTTCGCCGTCCTGGGCTGCCGGATTTCGGGCATCGACTTCTCGGTCAGGATGCTTGCGGTGGCTGCGAACAAGGTGCCGGGCGCGCGGCTGGCGCGAGCGGACATCCGCGGGCCGTGGCCGCCTGAGTTTTCCGGCCCCTACGACCGCATCGTTTCCGCCTACACATTCCACCACCTCGACTTGTCCGCAAAGGTCCGGCTCCTCGTCCGCCTGTTCGACGTGCACCTCGTGGCTGGCGGCTGCATCGTGGTAGGGGATGTCTGCTTTCCCACGCCCGCGGCGCTGCGGGAAGAGAGAGCGCGGGTGCGAGAGGCATGGGACGAATCGGAGCACTACTGGGTCGCCACGGAAACAGTCGTCGCGTGCACGCAAGCCGGACTCCAAGCCGAGCACAGCCAGATTTCCCGCTGCGCCGGGGTCTGCGTGTTCCGTCGTCCCAGCCCGACCACCCCCTGCGATTGCAGCCGGTCCGTTGTTTGCGGCAGAGTGCGATACGAGTATGGTGCGCTGCGAAGGCACGGCGGCACGCGCGCCGAGCGGCGCGCGTGAGGCGGAGGTGCGATGTCCTTCTACACCGACTTCGCCGAACACTACGAGCGGATCTTCCCCCTTCGCGAGGAGACCTTCGCGTTTCTGGCCGCCGCGCTGCCACGGGGCGGGCGGCGCGTGCTGGATGTGGGCTGCGGCAGCGGGCACTACTGCGGGCGCTTTGCGACACAGGGGCTGGATGCCGTCGGAATCGATCTCGATGCGGCCATGATCGCGGCTGCGCATGACCGCTATCCGGCCGCGCACTTCGAACGCCTCGACATGCGCGGGATCGGAACGTTGGCGGGCCCCTTCGATCTCGTCTTCTGCATCGGCAACACGCTCGCCCACCTGCCACAGGAGGCCCTACCGGCCTTTCTGGCGGCACTCCACCGGCTGCTCGCACCGGACGGACGCTGGGTGTTGCAGGTCGTCAACTGGGATCGGATCCTGGCGGCGGGCAGGGAAGAGTTTCCCGTGCTGCGGTTCGCCGGTGGCATCGCCTTCCACCGCGAGTATCGCGATCTCTCCGAAGAGCGTGTGCGCTTCATCACCCGGCTCGAGGCCGGCAGCGGCGTGTGCTTCGCGGGCGAGGCCGATCTGTATCCCGTACGC
>JAZDGX010000131.1:0-2008 GCA_043806645.1 Candidatus Eiseniibacteriota bacterium
CCGGCTGGAGCTTCCCCGGGACCGGCGCGCGCTCTCGGAATCCCATTCTCAGGGGCGCGCGCCTTGACTGCGCGCGCACATCAGCGCATGTGCACACTCCGTTCGCCGCGGAGCGTGCGCGCTTGAACATCCCGGGGAAGCTCCAGCCGGCGCCCTCGCCCCCCCGTGGAACCTGCGATGGGAATCGCTGGGGGGCAATCGGAAAGCATCGTGCTGAGTCGACCCGCGGGCAATCCTCAACGGGGCTGCTCGGCTCTGTCGGGTTGCGATTCGTGGGGGGTGGGGCGCCGTTCGTGCTCGTCCGGCTGGAGATGATGGCCCGACTCAATCAGCTCCCGGGCGATCGGGGTGAGGGCCTCGGGAGTGTTCAACTCGGGCTCATCGAGTACGCGTTCGAGCAGCGCGCGCAGGATGCGGCCCATGCCGGGGCCGGGCGCGAGGCCGAGGTCCATCAGTTCCCGGCCGCCGATCGTTAGGTCCTTCACCGTCAGGGCGGCGTCGCGCGTCATCACCTCGTCGACGCGCTGCAGCAGTCTCTCCAGCGGGCGACGATCGCCGCTCTTGCGGCCGTTGCCCGCCATGTCGGCCAGGCGCAGGGCGATCAGATCGGGGATGTGCTCGAGGCCGACCGAGCGCACGAAGCGGCGCACGGCGCTGTCGCTCCATTCCGTCTGATAGTAGAACATGTGATGGTAGATCAAGTGCCCGATGCGCTCGCCCTCTTCGCGCGAGTAGCGCAGCCGTCGCAGCAGGCGGCGCGCCTTGCGCGCACCGATCGACTGATGGCTGTAGAAGGTGCGTTCCCCTTCCGTATCGTCCGCGGTGTCGGGCTTGCCGATGTCGTGCAGCAGGGCCGCCAGGCGCACGATCAGATTGTCCCGCGGCGCGGCATCCGCCGTGTAGAGACTGTGCAGAAAGACATCATGGGCGTGGAAGCGGTTCTGCGCGACGCCGTAGCACTGCTCCAACTCCGGTAGGACGAGTCCGAGGAGTCCGGTTTCGTGCAGCAGGAGCAACCCGCGTGAGGGCCGCGCGGTCTGCAGGATCTTGTTGAGCTCGTCGCGGATGCGCTCGGCGGAGATCCGGCCGAGCCCCTCCGCCTCCTCCTTGATTGCGGCCAGGGTGCCGGGATCGATGACGAAATCGAGCTCGGTCGCCTGGCGCACGGCGCGCAACAGCCTCAAGGCATCCTCACGAAACCGCTCCCGCGGCTCTCCGACCGCGCGGATGCAGCGCGCCTCGAGATCCGCCAGGCCCCCGAAGGGATCGTGAATGCGGTCTTCACCCGGCGCCCAGGCCATCGCGTTGACCGTGAAATCGCGGCGGCGCAGATCTTCATCCAACGAACGCGTGTAGGCGACCTGTTCCGGATGGCGCCCGTCGCGATAGTCCGCCTCGGTCCGGAAGGTCGTCACTTCGAAGACGCGGCTTCCCGCGGGCACGAGCACCGTCCCGAAGCGGGCGCCGATCGAGAAGACCCGCGCGAAGAGCGGCTGGATCTGTTCGGGGGAAAGGTCGGTGGCGATGTCCCAGTCCTTGACCGGTCGACCCAGCACGAGATCGCGCAGGCAGCCGCCCACGAGGCAAGCGTATCCGCCCGCCTCCTGGATGCGGCGGACGACCAGACGAGCCCCCCGCGGGACCGCGTGCTGGATGCGTTCGATGTCGGCGGACCGGATACTCATGCCATCTCCCCAAACTGTGACGTCAAGCCACCATAGCATGTCCCGGTGAACAGGCGATAGAAGCGCAGCCGGCGATCCTCTGACGGCAGGATCCGCGTCCTTGCAGGCACCCCAGTGTTCCGCAGCCTCCGGGGTGGGTCGAGGGTCCCCCGGGACCGGCGCGCGCCTGGAGCAGCCCGATCCCCGAGGCGCGCGCCTTGACTGCGCGCGCACGGCAGGGCAGGCGCACATTCCCTTCGCCGCAGAGAGTGCGCGCTTGAACATCCCGGGGGACCCTCAACCCACCCCGGAGGCTGCAGAGTACCGGACTGCCCGCAAAGATG
>JAZDGX010000132.1:0-13589 GCA_043806645.1 Candidatus Eiseniibacteriota bacterium
AGGATCATCGATGGGATCTCACCCGACTCCACCGCGCGACGCAGGATGCCGTGGCCGCCCGTCAGGTGGTCCTGGCCGACCACCTCATCCAGGGCGCGCGGTCGCAGCCGCTCCGCCAAGGGCGCCCGCGCTTCCCGCCCGCCGAATAGATCCCGCATCTTGCCGCCTCGTGCCCCAGCCGGGCGGAGCATGCCTCTTAGCCCGCATAGCCCTTCGGAAAGCGCTGCTTCCAGCGCCAGGCATCCCCGACGATCTGATCCAGATCTCCCCGCCGGGGCTGCCATCCGAGCAGGCGGCGCGCGCGCTGCGCCGCGGCGACCAGTCGCGCCGGATCGCCCGCCCGCCGCGGAGCGTCGCGCAGAGCGATGGCGCGGCCCGTAACGCGCTCGGCTGAACGGATGACCTCGAGAACCGAGTAACCTTCCCCGTTGCCCAGATTGAACGTCGTCTCCTGCAGCGCATCCAGCCGGCTCAGGGCCAGGATGTGCGCCTCGGCGAGATCGCACACGTGGATGTAGTCGCGAATGCATGTGCCGTCGGGAGTCTCATAGTCGCGCCCGAAGACCGAGAGGGTTGCCAGCTCCCCGGCCGCCGCCTGCAGGGCCAGAGGAATCAAATGCGTCTCGGGCGCGTGGTCTTCCCCATGCTCCCCCGATGCGCCGGCGGCATTGAAGTAGCGGAATGTCGCGTAACGAAAGCCGTGAAGCCTGCGAAACCAGGACAGAATGCGTTCCGCCGTCGCCTTGCTCTCCCCGTAGGGATTGGTCGGCGCGACCGTATCCGCCTCGGAAATCGGCACGCGCTCCGGCTCGCCATAGACCGCAGCCGTCGAGGAGAAGATGATCCGCGACACCTCCGCGGCCCGCATGGCTTGAAGCAGGCGGATGATACCGATCACGTTGTTCGCGAAGTAGCCGCCCGGATCCACCATCGACTCGCCGACCTGGCTCGAGGCGGAGAAGTGCATGACACAATCGACCGCCTCGGCACGCAGCAGGCGGGTCACCTCCTCGGCATCCCGCACGTCCCCGACCACGAGGCGCGCTCCGTCCGGCACCGCCTCCCGGTGACCCCGGCTCAGGTCGTCCAGCACGACGACTCCATGCCCCGCAGCCAGGAGCATCTCAGCGGTGACGCTCCCGATGTATCCCGCCCCCCCTGTGACCAGAACCCTCACCGCGACCCTCCCCGGCTGCCCGCCCCATGCCGCATCTGCGGCGCGCTTACCCAGACAACCCATTCCGCCGCTCATTCTAGGAGACCGGGCGTCCCGTGAAAAGCGATCCTGCCGTGGATCTCCAGCCCCGTCGCGGGCCCGCGCAGGCCGCTGCACCTACCCTCCTGGCCGCCGCGTCCGCCTTCCACGCCCCTCCCACACCCCGGTCCCCCGGGAAAGGGAAAAAACAAACCCCCCGGAGATTCATCACCGCGGGAGGCTTGACATCGTTTTCGCAGCGGGGCTACGATTATTGCATAGAGAGCGAAGCGGAGTTCCCTGCCATTAACGGGAACGTTCGAACTCGCGACCCAATCTCTTTTTTGGCGGGTTCACCAAATCCATTGGGGTGCGCTGGTTCGGACGCGTTCTTGGCGGGGAACTCCTTTTGTATCCAGACAGGACCCTCCGGGAGAGTGGGCAGCGTAGCGACCCCCCCGGAGGAATCCCGCCGACTGACGACCCTGCCCCGAATGAGACCCGCGCCGGACCAGGCTCGGACCGTTGCGGCTCCGCGCCGTGGCCCGCCGGCGATCTACATCATCGGGGTCTCGGGCATGACCGGCTTCTTCGCGACGCGCTTGCGCGGGCGCTTCTTGGCCGGACGCTTCTTCGCCGCGCGCTTCTTGGTCGCGCGCTTCTTGGTCGCACGCTTCTTCGTCGCGCGCTTCTTCGTCGCGCGCTTCTTGGTCGTGCGCTTCTTGGCAACGCGCTTCTTGGCAACGCGCCGCTTGGTCGTGCGCTTCTTCGCGACCCGCTTCTTGGTCGTGCGCTTCTTCGTCGTGCGCTTCTTGGCGACCTTCTTCTTCGCCGTCTTCTTCTTCTTTCTCGCCATAGCCATTGCGCTTCACCCCCCTGTTTAGGGCCCCACGCCGCGTGACCGGACGGGACTCAGGCGCCCGCCCCCTTCTCCAACAGCCTTGCCGCCTGATTCAGCAGCGAACTCAAATCGAACGGCTTCTTCAAATAGAGATCGACACCAAGCTTCGTGCCCTTCCGCTCGATTTCCTCGGTGTCGTACGCCGTCATCAATACCACGCGCGTCTCCGCCAGCGGTCCGAACCGCTCCAACAGCTGCACCCCGGACATTCCCGGCAAGCGGTTGTCCAAGAGCAGGAGATCGAAGGATTCCGCCTGTTCCAGCACCTCCGAGGCTTCCTCGGCCGTGCCTCGTGCCGTCACCTGGTATCCGGCATCGCGAAAAGCCTGCGAGAGCGTCCTCACCAACAAAGCTTCGTCATCGACAATGAGGACTCTCGGCTTCACGCATATACCTCCGGGTTGTAGGCGTTTCAGAATCCATTCCATCCGGGCAGGAATAGCGGTTACCCTGTAAAATGCTGCGAATAATCACGTTACGGAGAAGAACCATCCGGCTCTGAGATGGGCGCGCCGCTGCACGAGCACTCCAGAATCTGGATACCGGGAAGGGGATAGACCGCTAATGAATTTCGTGGGCTACAGTTACGGCAAGTGACCAGAAAGCGGGCATGCCCAATTCCCTGACAGGCCCAGATTCCTGCGCACGGCGCGGTGCGTCATCGTTCGAAGAGCACACCGGGAACCTCGCTGGAGCGCGCATCCGCATCCGCGCCGAGGCCGGTCGATTCGCCGCCCATCCGGCGGATCCGGTCGAGCAGGCCCTGCCTGGAGAGGTGCAGGCGGCGCGCTGTCTCGCTCCGGTTGCCTCCACACTGCTCGAGGACGAGCGCTATGTAGGCGTCCTCGACTTGGCGCAGCGACGGCGGCCCGTCGGCCGACAGATCGGCAATCCGCCGGTCCAGCGCGGCCAACGGTGGCGCCTGCCCTGCGTGTGCGAGGGAAGACCGCGCGGCCGGAGCATCCCGCTCCACGCGACCGCTGCCCATCCCGCGCACCTCCGGCGGCAAGTGGCGCAGGTCGAGCTCGGGGCCCTCCTCGAGCAGCACCGCCCGCTCGATCAAGTTCTGCAGCTCGCGCACGTTTCCAGGCCAGGCGTAGCCTGCCAACGCCTCGGCGGCGCGGGGAACGATGCGATGAAAGCTCTTGCGGAACTCCTGGCTGAACCGCCGCATGAAGGCTTCCGCCAGCAACAGGATGTCGCTGCCCCTCTCGCGTAGCGGCGGCAGCTCGACCGACACTACCTTCAGGCGGAAGAAGAGGTCCTTGCGGAACTGGTCCTCGGCGATCCGCCGCACCAGATCGGCGTTGGTCGCCGCCACCAGACGAATGTCGACGGCATGATCGACGTTCCCGCCGACGCGCTTGAAGCAGGTGTTGTCGATGAAGCGCAGCAGCTTCGCCTGCACCCGCGGCGACATTTCCGAAACCTCATCCAGGAATAGCGTGCCCCCGTCACAGAGCTCGACCAGGCCACGCTTGAGATGGCCCGCCCCGGTGAAGGCCCCCTTCTCGTGTCCGAAGAGCTCATTCTCGAGGAGCGTGTCCTGGAAGGTCGAGCAATTGACCTCCATCAGCGGGGCGTCCCGTCGCGAGGACTGGAAGTGGATCGCCCGGGCTACCAGCTCCTTGCCCGTCCCGCTTTCTCCGGTCACGAGCACGGTGGTCGTGTCCGACTGGGCCACCTTGCGCACGAGTTCCTTGATCCCGCGCATCTGCGGGCACTCCCCGATCATCTGGGAGTGCGCGTAGCGGGACTGGTCGCGCTTGCGGTAGCCCTTGAGCTGCCGGTCGCGCGTATGGCTCTCCGCCGCGCTGCGCACGGCGTGCAGCAATTCCTCCAGGTCGTAGGGTTTCTTCAGGAAGTCCGCCGCCCCCAGCTTCATCGCCCGCACCGCCTGGGCGGTCTCGCCGAAGGCGGTGACCACGACGATCTTGACCCCCGGATCGATGCCTCGCAGCCGCTCCAAGAGATCCAGGCCCGAACCGTCGGGCAACTTAACATCCAGCACGATCACCGGGGGGCGGTGGGCCTCGAAGAGCGTCTCCGCCTCCGCGATCGTCGCCGCGCTCGCCACGTCGAAGCCCTGATCGGCCAGCGCGCGCTCCATGCTCCTGCGCACGAGGGGCTCGTCGTCCACGACCAGCACTCGCATCCGCGTGGTCACGGCGTCGCCTCGCTTTCCTCGGGAACGCGGAAGGAGAGCCGGAAGATGGCCCCCCCTTGAGGCCGGTTGCGCACATGGATGCGCCCCCCGTGCTCCTTGACGATCTGGAGCGCGATCGAGAGGCCCAAACCCGTCCCGCCCGCTCCGCGAGTGGTGAAGAAGGGATCGTAGATCTTCTCCATGATCTCTTCGGGAATGCCCGTGCCCGTGTCGGCCACCGCCACCTCCACCGCGCGGCGGCTGCGGTAGCGCCGCGTCGAGGTCGTGACGCGCAGCGTGCCTCCGTCGGCCATGGCATCGAGCGCGTTCAATACGATGTTGAGCAATGCCTGTTGAACCGCGTCCTGGTCGAGGGGAATCGCCGGCAGGTCCTCGGCGTACTCGCCCTTGACCTGCACGCGTTCCTCTTCCGCCCGCTTCGCCACATGGCTCAGCACCTTCTCGACGATGCCGTTGATATTGGTCTCCTCGAGCTGCGAGATCTTCCGGCGCGCGAACTGCAGGAGATCGGTCGTGAACTGCTCGATGCGATCCAACTCCTTGATCGAATCATCGAGATCCTGTCGCAGCGGCGAGTTGCGCGGCAGCTTCGTCTCCACGAACTGGATCGTGGTGCGGATCCCGGTGAGGGGATTGCGGATCTCGTGGGCCATCACCGCGGAGAGGTTGCCGATGGAGCTGAAGCGATCGATGTTGCGCTGGAACTGCTGCTCGTCGGCCGATTCGGAGGCGTCTTCAAAGATGAGCAGCCCGCCTTCGGGGCGGCTGCGCCGTCCGATGGGCACCATGCGGCACTCCAGCGTCAGTTCCTTCTCGCCCCGCTGCGCCAGGATCAGGGTGGGCGGCAGCGTGCATTTGCGCCAGACCGACTCATCCAGGCCGTGCGGGCCGTCGGGGGCGAGACCGAGCAGATCGGCGGCCGAGCCTCCGGCCGCCTCCTCGCCGCGCACTTCCAGCAGTTCTTCCGCCCGCCGATTGAGGAAGCGCGCCTCGCCCTCGGGAGTGGCGACAATGAGTCCGAAATCCAGATCCATCAAACACTGGCGCGCGATCTCGAGATCGAGGGGCTTGGCGTACTCGGTCCGGGGCATTCGCGTTTCCCTCCCTGCCGGTGGCGGGACCCGACCGCCGCTCAGCGACTGCCGTCCGGGTCCGCCGCTCCCTGCGGCAGTCCCCAGATCATGCGCACCTCCCCCCATTCCTGGCGTTCCTGGCCGGGCGGCAGCGGTTCGAACCGCCATCGGGAAAGCGCCTCCCGGGCCAGGGATTCGAATTCGGGATGCCCGCTCTTTCGCAGCGTGCGGACGCGGAGCACGTTGCCGGAGGGAGAGACCCAGAATCGAAAACGGACCTCGGTCTCGATTCCCTCCCGGCTCCCGCTGCTCGGATACTGCGGCCGCTCGTCGTACAGCAATCCGCGCCCCCCCAAGGGGCCCGCGATCCCCGCCGCCGCTCCGGTGCGACTGCCGCGGGAGCTCGGCTGCGTCACCGGCGCCGCCGGGGCCAGCGGTCCGATCGGCAGGGTCTCCTCCATGTTCGTCTGTTCGAGCAACTGCGCGGTGGCCTCGCCCACGACATCCCGGCGTTCGCGCGAGGCCGCCTGCGGTCCGCCGGCGTTCGCCTCGCTCTGCGGAACCTCGATGACCGCTGCGCGGTCCGCGATCTCCGGAATCGACTCGAGCACCTGTACCGCGGGCGCCTTGGAGCTCCCGGTGACCGCTCCTTCGGAGGGCGCCCCCGCCTCGGCCGGCGGGACGGGCCTGCGCGGCGGAAACGAAACCGTCTCGCCCGGCGCGTCTGCTCCGGGAGGCAGCAGACTGACGACGAAGGGCATCTCGACGGGCCGCGGCTGGAGTTTCAGCCAACCGCCGGCACCGAGCAGCAAGGCAGCGTGCAGGACGATCGAGATCGTGATCGCCCAGACGCGCGGGGCACTCTCCTCGCGCCGTCCCCAACTCCCGGGATGGGACAGCAGCGTTCTGCCCAGCGCGTCCGTCATCCGGGGCTACCTCCTCCCATCGGTCACCGGCTGAGCCGCGATGGCCAGCTGGGCCGCCCCCAACTGGCGCGCCAGATCCATCACCTCGACGGTGCGCCCCAGTTCGACCTTGGCATCCCCCTTGATCACGACGATCTTCGAGGCGCTCTCCGCCAGGCGCTCGCCGAGCCTTTCGCGCAGCTGGCTCCAGGGCACTTCGAGGTCGCCCAGGTACACCTTCTGATCGGCGGTCAAGGTCACCTCAACATCCTTGGGGGGCTGCTTCTCGGGCGTCATCACCTGCGGCAGGTCGACGCGGATGCCGGTCTGAAGAATGAACGAAGATGAAAGCAGAAAAAAGATCAGCAGCAGGAAGACGATGTCCGTCATCGCCGTCGATTCCAGCGAGCCCATCAACTTGCGGCGCTTGCCGAAGGTCATCTCATCTCCCCGTCCGGCCACCGCTCACGCTGGCGGCCACCTGTCGGTCCGCCGGCCCGCTCAGGGCACCTCCGCGCGGATGTAGTCCTCACCGGTGGTCAGCAGAATCATCAATTCGCGGGAACGATCTTCCATCTTCTGGATTTCGCTGTGCACACGGCTGACGATGTAGTTGTGGGCAAAGAACGTGGGCGCCGCGACCGTCAACCCCGCCGCCGTCGTGAGCAGCGCCTCCCAGATGCCTCCCGCCAGCACCGTCGCGTCTACATTGCCCCCCAGCGCCTGAATGCGCTGAAATGCCTCGATCATCCCGAGCACCGTGCCCAGAAACCCGAGCAGCGGCGCCCCACCGACGATCGTGACCAGACCACCGATGTTGCGCTCCAACCGGGCCGCCTCACGCTCGCCCGCCTCGAGGATCGCCTGTTGCGTGCGCACCTCGCCGATCTGAATGTGGACCAGCCCGGCCAGAAAGATCCCCGCCAGCGGCGCCTGCGGGTTCTCCTTGCAGATCGTGATCGCGTTCTCCAGGCTGCCCTTGCGGATGCGACCCTGGATCGCCTCCAGAAAGGCCTCGTTCTCACGACGCGCTTTGGCGATTTGCACGAATCGCTCGATGATGATCGCCAGCGAGACGATCGAACAGATCGCGATGGGGATCATCAGAATGCCGCCCTTGACGAGCAATGACATAGGCTCCCTCACTCTTTACGCCAGAGATGTCCGGCGCGCGCACCCTCCGCCGTGCTCTGCCCTATTTGCGCCGCTCCACGCGCTCCTGTCAAGGAACGCTCGCACGCAGGCTCTCGTTCCAGCCGTAGCGCCATTCCAAGCCGAACCAGCGATCGGCCCTCACCTCGCCCGGCCAGTCCGCGAGGGTCTCCTGCAGCAGATTCTCGCCGACGAGACTCAAGGTGTGGCCGCCGAAGACATGACCGATCCGCGCGCCGAGCGCGGTCGAGCCCCGCAGGCGCGCGCCCGCGGAGTCGACGCTGCGTTCGCTGCGCAGTTCGATCGCGGCCGCGGCGCGCCAGTCCCCCGGCTCCCAGCCCAGCGCCCCGCGCAGCCGGTGCTGCGGCAGCAGCAGCAGGCGCGCTGCTGTCCCGCGCCGCTCGTCGCGGGCCCAGCGATAGTCGAGCTTCAAACGCAGGCCGGGCCGCAGCCGGCGCTCTGCGGAAAAGACAGCTTCGATCAGACGGCGCCGCTCGTTGTGCGAGGTGGCCAGGAGCGTCGTCCCCGCCGCCGTCGCGCTTTCCCAGTCGAACGGATCGGCGACCTCGGCGATGACCGCCGTCGCGCGCAACCAGCCGGCCGCGTCCTGCCGTTGCGCCTCGAGGGCGAGGCGCGGCCAGGCGCGCTGCGCGGGCTGCACGGGATCGAGGATCTGGGCCGCGAACGGCAGGCGCCCCGGCCCCGCTTCTTCCTGGAGCAGGCCCGGCGCCGAAAGCCGCTCCCATCCGCCCCACCATTCTTCGAAGAACGTCACTTCCGGGGCCGCTTCGAGAGCGACCAACCATCCCGACTCGCCGAGGAGCCTCCGCCATGCGATCCAGGGCCCCAGCACGCCTCGGGAGCCCTCACCGCCCCCTGCGATCCCGAGCGCGAAGAGCCCACCCCTCCAGCGTGCGCTCCAGCCGCAGCGGCAGCGGAAGCGGCCGTCGGTGCGTTCTCCATCCCGATTGCGATGGCGCACGACCCCGCCGGCGAGATCGACCTCGAGTCGGGAGCCGGCGCCGTCGGATCCCGCTGCGCCGGCCGACCCGCGCAACTCGGCGGGCACTCCGACCCTGCGCAAACGTAGATCGAGGGCTTGCCAGCCACCCCGCGCGGCGCGGATCTCGCTGCCCCCGATGCTGACCCGAGGGCTCATCAGCGCGTCCGTGCCGGCTACGACGAAGCGCCGCTCGAGGCTGCACCGGCCTCGCCACGTGACGGCCTCATCGGCAGGCGTGTAGGCGTAGTCCTCGTTGGGCGCCCACTCTTCGTGGCGCACCGCCGCGTCGATGCAACTGCTCCAGGCGGGGTCGGCCCCGTCACCGAGCGCGACGAAGCCGAGATCGAGGCCGCGGTGCGAGCGCCCTTCTACCCGATGTCGCCAGTCGGTGAACGCGGCCCACCCCTGTCTCGACGGCGCGGGCGAGAGGGCGAGGGCAAGCTCGCGCGAAGCCCCGTCGCCGACGCTGACGCGTGCCAGGCCCTTCGGACGATCGACGGCGGCGGGCTCGGGCAGCGTCACGGAGAAGGGCGAATCGGTGCGCCGCCGGTAGTAGGTCGGCCCGGGAGAGACGAGCGCAGGTTGCTGCGCGGGCCGCACCGCCGGTGTGCTCAATTCCAGGCGGCGGCTCCCCGCGGCAAACCGGCTCAGGTCCTCGCCCTCGATGAGGACATCGGGCAGGACGAAGGTCGGCCTCGGCGGCGTCGCCTTCTCGGCAGCCCGCGCGGCGGACGAATCCGGCGGGGTCTGCGCGACGGCCGACGCCGTCATGAGGACGAGGACGATCACCGGCGCACGCCTCGCCTGGGCGAGGAGCGGTCGCGCGGGCAGGCGCGTCATCCTTCGCCTCCGCCCTGGCCGGACGGCGAGGATCCCGGTCGTTTCGTACGCCCCTCCCGCAAGGCCGCGAGTCGTGCGCGGGCCTCCTCGAGCAGGCTCTGCATTTCGAGCGGCATGCCGACCACATGCTCGTACTGGGCCTGCGCCTCGTCCCAACGGCCCAACTTCTCATAGCACTCGGCCAGGCGCATGCGCGCGGTCGCTTCCCACAGGGGTTCTCGCTCCCCGGCGCTCAGAAACTCCTCGAGCCACCGCACGGCGACCCCGAACGATCCCATGCGGAATGCCGATTCGCCGGCCCAGTAGGGAGCCCGGTGAATCCGGCGCGGCAGACCGAGACCGTCGGCGGCATCGAAGGCCTGCAAGGCCGCCTCCCACATGCCGCTCTCGAAGGCGCTGCGGCCCAGATGCAGAGAGCCGAGCGCGCGTAGGGAGTCGGGGACTTCCGCGCCGGCGTGGGCGACCTGTTCCCACTCGTTCTTGGCCGCGGTCTTCTCCCCCAGCTCTTCATAGGCCCGCGCGATATGGGCGCGCGTGAGGGCCGCGTCGGCCGGCGACAGCTCCAACGTCAACCTGCGATCGAGCACGCGCAGGGCCGAGCGCGCCTCGCGGCCTTTCAGGAGCAACACGCCCGCGCGCAACAGAGACTCCGACGCATAGCGGAAATCCGGAGTTTCCCCGAGCGCCGCGAACGCCGCCGCCGCCTCGCGCCACTGGCCGAGTTCCTCGCGCGAGCGGGCCATGTGGTAGCGCGCATCCGCGAGACGGGCATCGTCGGGACGGGCGTGCTCGAGGAAATCGCCGTAGAGTTGGAGGGCATCCTGATAGCGCCCGCTGCGGTAGAATCCCTCGGCAAGCTGCAGGTAACGCTCTCCGCCGGCCAGCGCCTCGGGATGGTGCTGCTCGAGTTCCTGGAGCTCGAGTCTCGCTTCGTCGTGCTCACCGCGTAGCTGACGGCTCTCGAAGAGCGACTCGTGCGCGCTGCGGCGGATGGCTGGATCCGCCCCCGGGCTCTCCAGCACGCGGCGGTACCAGTCGATCGCCGTCGCTGTCTCCCCCTGGTTGAACGCCGCGTCTCCCCCGGCCAGCAATCCTCTGGCGCGCAGCGTGTCGTCCGCGGCGGGATGCTCCACGAGCGAGGTGAACCGATCGATTGCCGCGGCGAATTCCCCGGCGCGAAACGCCGCCTGCCCTTCCCAGAAGAGCGCCCGCGCGGACAACGGGTCCGCCGGCCCTTCACGATGGATCCGCGCGAACTGCTCTCGCGCGGCGGCGTAATCTTCCAGACGCAACAGCGCCCAGGCGCTGCGAAAAGCGGCATCCCGGCCCGATCCCGCCGCGTCGTCCCCTCCTCCCGCCAGATGCTGCGCCTCCGCGTAAGCTCGCGCCGCCTCGCCCACCCGTCCCAGCCTGAAGAGGCAGTTGCCGCGCCGGAGCGCGATATCGCTCGCCAGCGGGCAGCGATTGCACAGCAGCGCCGCCCGCGTGTACTGCGCCAGCGAATCGTCGAATCGATCCTGGCCGAAGAAGCACCACGCGCCGGCGTAGGCACATTGGAGCGGGTCGGCCCCCATCTGTTCGGCGCGCGCGTACTGGCGGCGAGCCTCCTCCAGGCGGCCCAGCCGGTAGAATGCTTCACCACGCCAGAAGTGGTACTCGGAAGCCTGGGGGGTGCCGGGGAATTTGATCAAGAGATCCCCGAAGATGCGCGCCGCACCACCCCAACGCTCGAGAGCCAAGGCCACCAGCGCCTGGCGGCGCAGCAGGCCCTCGGACTCCTCGGGCGCGAAGGCGGCCGCCCGCGCATAGGCGGTCGCGGCTGCTTCCAGATCCCCCAGACGATACGAGGCGTCCCCGCGCAGCATCCAGATGCCCTGGGTCAGGCTGTCCGCGGCCGTCGTCCCTTCCGGGGCCCCGGAGCCGCCCAGCCCTTCCAGATCCGACAGCACCTCGCCGTAGCGTTCCTGCTGGAATCGCGTGAAGGCCAGGGCATAGGCCCATGCATCGTGCAGCGCATCCCCGCGCGCCACGGGGGCCGCGGGCGCGAGGAGCGCTTCGGCTTCGGTGAAGCGCTTCTCCTGAAGGTGAGCCAGGGCGGCACCGTATTGCGCGAGCGGCAGGTCCGTCACGCGATCCCCGCTCACCCGGTCGTAGAGCTCCAGCGCGCGCGCCGTCTCTCCGCGCTTGAGCGCGATCCAGGCGCGCACCATCAGCCCTTCGTCGATCCACGCCTGGGGCGCGCCCGCTCCTTCGTCGCTCACCTCGGCCAGCAGACTGTCGGCGCGCCCCCAGTCGCGCAACTCGAAGCACGCCCGGCCATGCAGGAGGTTCCAGCGCACGCCGGCCGATGCCGGATGCGCCGGACGGCCAAGCAGGTCGGCTACGCTGTCCCAGGCGGCTTCGGCGAAGAAGGTCTCGGCGAGGTCGAGCGTCAACGAGTCGATCAGCGCCGCGTCTGCGCGCGCCTCGGCGCGCGCAGAGCGCCAGAGCGACCGGGCGGCGGGAAACTCCCCCGCTTCGGCTTCCAACCATCCCGCCCACCGCAGCGCCAGCAGCCGGGCCCGGCGCGCCTGCGCGGCTTGCGGGCCGGCCAGCGCGGCCTTCACCCGGACCGACTCCGCGCTCGAGCCGAGGACGCCCGCGGCCATTCTGCTCTCTCCCGCTCGCGCCAGGGCCGCCCCCTCCCAGAAGCCGACCGGCCATGCGGCGGGATCGTCACCCAACTCCTGGCCGGCCCGCTGGAAGGCCACGGCCGCCGCCCGCGCTTCGCCCCGGCGCAGCAGCGATTCCCCCAGCGCCAAGGCGGCCGCCCCCCGCTCGCTCGGGCTCCAGGCAACCAGAGACAACTCCTCCAACAGGGCCTCGCCCTGGAGCGCACGACCCAAGGCGATCTGCTCGCGTCCCCACCGCAGCGCAGGCGACCCGTCTCCCGCGACGATCACCCGTCCCGCACCCAGCGGCCCCATCAGGGCCCGCCCGGCAGGCCAGGCCGATGGAAGCCACGCGTCTCCCGGAAGCACGGGGGGCATGGTTTCCTGTTGCGACGACAGCGTGGGCAGCGGAGGAAGTTCGGCGGCCGCCGCGGGCGCGGGACGCGCCGGCCACTCTGGGGAAATCGCCGTGACCGCGATCAGTAGCGTCGAAGAAGCCAGGGGCAGGCGCCACATCCGCCCCCGCGGAGATCGCGCGCGTCGAGCGGCCTTGCGGGGCCCGGCGCCGAGACATGCTGGCTTGCGAACTTCGTTCATCCTTGATTCGTTCGTCGGGCCGCGCCGGCCGGCGAAGGTTCTCGTCGGCCGCGCAGCCATGCACCGCACGTTCCGCGTTCTTTCCGGTCTACCGAGGGCCGCACCGGGAGGTTCCCGCGGACTGCGGCCCCCTGCCGCCGCGCACCATCCGATCATGCATGTAAATTCCATCCTCAGAGTGACACAAGCGCGCGGGCGACGGAAGCGCGAACGAGAAAATCACCGCTCCATCGCGCCCCTGCGATCGACGCAGGCGCGCGATCGGACGCTTGATGCCCGCGCCCGCTTCCCCTAGCCTGAATACGCCGCCCAGGGGCGGCGCGGGATCAACCTGCGACCCACTGCGACGGGCGCTGCGGCGCGTGCGCGCGAGCGAGGGCCGGAGCGCACACGCGCGGGGGGACGTCGCTCGCTCAGCCGCGAAGGAAGGCACAGCCATGGAGATTCTGACCACACCTTGGCGCATGGACTACATCCAGCAGGCGCGCGACGAGCAGGGGTGCATCTTCTGCAATCTCCTTGCGCGGCAGGCGTCCGATGCGGAGCTCTACGTGCTTCGCCGCGGCGAGCATGCCTTCCTCGTCCTCAACATCTTCCCCTACACCCCCGGACACCTGCTCGCAGTGCCTTATCACCATGCCGCGCACATCTCCGATCTTTCCCCCGCGCAGCTTGCCGAGGTCCTTGCGTTCTGCCAGATCGGCGAACGCCTGCTGCGGCGGACGATGGGCTGTCGTTCGATCCATACGGGGGCCAACCTGGGCCGCGCCGCGGGGGCCGGCGTCCCCGAGCATGTCCACTTCCACGTCGTCGCCTGGCCGGAGCAGGAATTGTGGAAGCGTTGGGAGAGCGCGGCGGAGTTGCCCGAGGCGCTCGAGCAGACCTACCGGCGCCTCGCGGAGGCCCTGACCGAACTCGAAGCGCCACCCGGCGCCCCGCGTCAGAGCACGTAGGGTCTTCCCATATCCGGGACCACCGCTGAGGCGCTGCCCTCCCGCGCGAGCTCGGCAGCCAGGTGCAACGACGCCTCCGCCTCGCCGTGGACGACGAAGATCCTGCGCGGCCGGGGCCGCAAGCCCCGTACCCAGGCGAGCAACTCGTCGCG
>JAZDGX010000133.1:0-35553 GCA_043806645.1 Candidatus Eiseniibacteriota bacterium
CAGGGAAGGCCTCCACTGTGCGATTCACGAGAAGCTGTACATCCGGTGTTCAAAGCGACCTTCTCGAACCGCGTCAACTCGACTCTGCCACATGCGTGAACACCGTACGGCCGGGCGCGGATTCTGTCAATACAATCCTCGGCCGGCAGCCCGCTTAACGCTGATTGGACACCTCGCTGCGCGTACAGGCGGACGATATGTGTACCACCGAGGGCGCGAACGAGTACAAGCAAACGTCGCGGACTATACCCGATCGTGCTCTCGGGCGATCCCCGGGTGGGGCCCTGCGAACGCCGGCGCGCTGGAGCGACCGCGCGGCGGTGGGGGGGCGGGAGGGAGCATGCGCATGAAACAGGGACGCGCGCGGCGATGAGCGGGAGGAGCTGATGAGCGGGAACGCCGATTTGCCGCAGGTCCGTTTTTTTCCCTGGATCGCGCCGCTTGAGCTTCTAGAATGTCCGGGTGCTGCAAATGGAGGACGACATGCGCAAAGAACGCCGGGGCCGGACACGAACGCAACTGGAAGTGCCTTTTGACACCGCCGGGTTGACAGTCGATGGGGGAGCAGCGATGGCGGCTCAGGATGCGGGGCTGCCGGAGCTGTCGCGTCCGGAGGAGATGGGCGAGCTTCCCGGGATGGCCGTCACTGCGCGTGCAGTCGGGGCCGCCGCGGGCAGGACCGCGACCGCGCGTGGGAGCAAGGCCCGCGGGCGGATCGTCCCCCTGCGGCCGCCGGGCGGCGAGCAGCGCAAGCCCGCCCACACGGAGCGCAAGAAGCGCGCTGCCGGCAAACCGGCGGAGCCCGAGGATGCCGCCCTGGCGATGGCGAGCCGGCAGCGGGAGATCTCGATCTCGGAGTTCTTCGCGAAGAATCGGCATCTCCTCGGTTTCGACAACCCCGCCAAGGCCCTGTTGACCACGGTCAAGGAAGCCGTCGACAACGCCCTGGATGCTTGCGACGAGGCGGGCATCCTTCCGGAGATCCAAGTGGAGGTGGAGCAGCTCGCGGAAGACCGGTTTCGCGTGGCGGTCGAAGACAACGGTCCGGGCATCGTGCGCAATCAGATTCCGAAGATCTTCGGCAAGCTGTTGTACGGCTCCAAGTTCCACACGCTGAAGCAGTCGCGCGGCCAGCAAGGGATCGGCATTTCCGCTGCAGGCATGTATGGCGTGCTGACGACGGGAAAGCCGGTGGAGATCACGTCCCGCGCGGGGGCCGGCCGCCCGGCGCATTACTTTGAAGTCGTGATCAACACGGAGAAGAACGCGCCGGATACGCCGGTCGAGAAGGTCGTCGAGTGGGAAAAGGAGCACGGAACGCGTGTGGCGATCACCCTGCAGGGGACGTATAAGAAGGGCCGCCACTCGATCGACGGCTATCTGCTGCAGGTGGCGGTGGCCAATCCGCACGCGACGATCGTCTACGACCCGCCGGCAGAGGAGGGCGCCGCGGGGCGGATTGTCTACGCCCGGACGGCCCAGCAGTCTCCCCGACAGCCGCAACCGATCAAGCCGCATCCCCACGGCGTCGAGTTGGGGGTGTTCTTCAAGATGCTGCAGAACACGCGCGCCCGCACCCTGCGCGCCTTCCTGAAGGAAGAGTTCTCCCGAGTCGGAGACAAGGTCATCACCGATCTGGTGACCGAGGCTGCCAAAGGCGGCTTGACCATCTCTCCGGACTCCTCTCCGCGAAAGATCCCGATGCGGGAGGCGGAAGCGTTGCACTCCGCGGTGGGGCGGGTGAAGATCATCGCGCCGCCGACCAATTGTCTCTCGCCGATCGGGGAGGAGCTCCTGCTCGCGGCCCTGCGCCAGCGGGTGCAGGCCGGCTTCTTCGCGGCGGTGACGCGTCCCCCCGCCGTCTATCGGGGCAATCCGTTTCAGATCGAGGTGGCCTTGGCCTACGGCGGGGACCTGCCTGCCGACGGCCTGGCCGAGATCTACCGCTACGCCAACCGCGTCCCGTTGCAATACCAGCGCAGCGCCTGCGCCATGACCAAGGCGGTCGTGGAGCTGCCCTGGCGCAACTACAAGATCGCCCAGAGCCGGGGCGCTCTGCCGACGGGACCGCTGGTGATGGTGATCCACATCGCCTCGGTGTGGGTTCCCTTCACCTCGGAGAGCAAGGAAGCGGTGGCGCACTATCCGGAGATCCTGCATGAGATCCGCCTGGCACTGCAGGAGTGCGGCCGGCGCCTGGCGGGACACATCGGGCACGGCCGGCGCGTGGCTGAGGAAGAGAAGAAGCGCTCCTATATACAGAAGTACATCCCGCATATCGGAATCGCCCTGCAGGAGATCCTCGATCTCAGCGACCAGCAGCGGGAACACACCGTGGAAGTCTTGACCGACACACTGGAGCGTAGCCGCAGGATGTAGAAGGAGGCCGGCATGCCCAAGCGCATCACGCAGACGCAGCTGAGTGACATCCGCAAGAAGAACAAGCAGAAGGACCGGGGCACGGTCGAGTTGATCCGCGCGACCGCCGCCGAGGTGAACGGACGCATCCTCAAGCAGGGCAAGCCCGATCTGAAGTTTCCGGTGCGTTCGTTGTCGAACGTCGTCTACGCGGAGGGGAAGGGCTATTTCGAGATCGGGCGGCAGAAGAAGGTGCGCACGCTGACGGTCAACACCGTCAAGGCCTTCGCCCAGACGCTGCGCATGATGAGCCTCTCCAAGCAGCTTGTCGAAACAGGCGATTTCGCCACCAAACGAGACGCCTACTACCAGTCGAAGAACTGGGGCGCGGCCATGTTCCAGGACCAGACCGAATCCGATACGGTCATGGACGACATCGAGGCGCTCTTCTCTGTGAACGCGATCAACCGCGAGCAACTGCGCTTCGTTCCCGACGAGCACGGCGGGGCGGTGGCGGGCGAACTGGTCGTCTACGATCCGGACATCGAGTCGGGGGAGATCGAACGCATCGACTGTACGCGCTTCGGTTCGGGCGCCTATTCGATCCCCAGCTCGGTCGAACACCTGTCGTTCGAGACCAAGGCCGAGTTCATTCTGGCCATCGAGACCGGCGGCATGTTCCAGCGGCTGCAAAGCCACAAGTTTTGGAAGAAGGCGAACTGCATCCTGGTCAACATGAGCGGCGTGCCCACCCGTTCCACCCGCCGGTTCATCCGGCGCCTGTCGGAGGAGGCGGGCATTCCCGTCTACGCCTTTGTCGACTGCGATCCCTACGGCATTTCCAACATCTATCGCACGCTCAAGGTGGGCAGCGGCAACGCGGCCCATATCAATCAGTTCTTCTGCGTCCCGGAGGCGCGTTTCCTGGGGGTCACGCCCCAGGACATCGTCGACTACAAGCTGCCCACGCATCCCTTGAAGGACGTGGACGTGAAACGGGCGCGCGATGCCCTGAAGAACGATCCCTTCTTCAAGCAGCATCGCCCCTGGCAGAAGGCGCTCGAGATGCTGCTCAAGATGGGGGTGCGCGCCGAGCAGCAGGCGTTGGCGAAGTGGGGACTGAACTACGTGCTCGAGGAGTATCTCCCGAACAAGTTGAAGAATGTCCGGGTTTTCCTGCCCTGAACGGCGGAGGAATCATGGAGCTGATGAAGACGGGCATCCCCGGTTTCGATGCGGCCACCGGGGGCGGCATTCCGCGCGGGACCCGCACGATCCTCTACGGCCCGCCGGGGACCGGCAAGACGGTCTTCGGCATGCACTTTCTGTGGGAGGGGATGACGGCGGGCGAGGTGGTCGCCTGCAACACGGCCGACCGTCCCTTCGAACAGGTCCGCCGTTACTTCCGGAGTTTCGGCTGGGATGTCGCGCCGCACGAGCGTGAGGGCCGGCTGGCCGCGCTGCAGAGCTTCCCGCGCTTCTCGCAGGAACAGGACGATTCCGGGGTCGACTATGTGCGGATGGATGACCTGGACGCGCTGCACGAAATCGGCGCGCGGTTGCGGCAGCGCGGAGTGACCCGCTTCGTGTCGGGCGACTTCTCGCAGGCGCTCTACTCGGTGCTCGGTCCCGAGAAGATCATCCCGCTCCTCGACTGGCAGGTGAACTGGGCTTTTCACTCGGGGGCCGCGCTGATCGAAGTGGTCACGGCCACGCAAGTCGATCTGGAAGGGCACAAGGGCTGGTCCCTCAGCTTGAAGGCGGCCCACAACGTGATCCAGTTTCGCAATGCGAGCGGCCGGCGGGAAATCCGGATCCTCAAGCTGGAGGGCGCCTCCCACCCGCTCGATTGGGTTCCGATCGCGATCGGGTCGCGCGGAATCGAGATGGGGATCGTCTGAGACGCGCCCGGCCGGGCCGGCGGGGCGAGACCGATCCGCGGTGAGCGGCGCGGCGCCCTCAACCGGCCGGGCGGCCGGGGATGCCTGCCACACCCAGCGGCGCGCCGGCGTCGTCGAAGATCTCGACACGCTTGACGCGGCAGCGGGCGAGTTCCTCCCGCGAGAGCTTCAGGATCTCCGCCAGCACCGGGAAGGGTCCGAGCACTTGGCCGTCGGGTTCCTGAAGCCGCAGGGTCATGGCGAGCCCACGGCGGGCGAAGCCGGCGGGGATCGCCGCGGCGGGGGATGACAGGGCCCCCGCGCATGCGCCGTCGCCACCGGGTGCCGCGGGCATCCAGGCGCAGCGGGTGACGGCGCGCTTGAGATCGATGGTGCGATGCCGGCCCTTGCCCGTCTTGACGACGGGAATCGCCCCCGCCTCGTGAAAGCTCTCCAGACGCTTCTCGCCATCAATTCGGTCGGCCAGCTCCGGTGCGAGCAGGACCTGATAGGACGCGCTTGCCGCCGTCGCTGTCAGACTCTCCCTGCGCGGCACGACGGCGGTCAGGCTGTGGAAGAGCAGTCCGGGAGGAGCGAGGTCTCGCAAGCGCGCATCGCCCTCCTCCGAGGGAGCCTCCCAGAGGTACAGATCGATGTGCTCGCGGCAGCCTTCCACGCCGACCGGCAGCGGGGGACCGAAGGCGATCCGCGGATGGGGATTGTGGCCCTGCGTGTAGACGAGCGGCCAGCGGGCCATCCGCAGGAGCCGGGTGAGCAGCTTGGCCGTCTCCAGGTGCGACAAGAAGCGCAGGTTGTCCAGCTTGGCATAGCCGAGGCGCATCCGCAGCGGTTCGGCGGACTCCGGCCGCGGGAGCGGCCGCGCCCCGGAATCGTCCGGCGTGCCAGGCTGAGACGGACCCGCGGGGCCGCGGGCGAACGGCGCGAGACGGTCGGCCACCTGCTCTGCCAGCGCCTGCCATGCGGCGGAGGACAGTTCCTGAGCGAGGCGTCCCCCCTCCGGTCCCGCCGGTCCGCAACCGGGCAGCCCACAGCCCGTGCACGCCTGTCCGCGACAATCCGCGGTCACTTCTCCCGCCAGAGCCCGCTCTCGCTCGCGCAGCAGCCACTCCCGCGTGACCCCCAGGTCGATATGGTCCCAGGGCAGCGGAGCCTCCGTGTCGCGGGCCGCGACGAATGCGCGCGCATCGATGCCCTCCTCGGCCAGCGCGGTCTCCCAGCGCGCGACCGAAAAATGCTCGGTCCAGCCCTCGAAGCGCCCGCCGGCGCGCCGCACTCGCTCGATCACTCCACTCAGACCGCGATCGCCTCGCGCGAGCAGGGCCTCCACGAAGGAGAGGTCGACATCCTGCGCCTTGACCGGTGTCCACCGGCTGGATATGCGCTGATCGAGATAGGCGATCCGTTCACGCAGCTGCTGCCGCCCGGCAAAGGCCTCCCACTGAAACGGCGTGTGCGCCTTGGGCACGAAGGCTCCCAGGCTGATCGTCATCCCGCGCGAGGGGCCGAATTCGCGGCCGATCGCGCGCAGCTCGGCGACCGCACTCGCGATGCCGTCGAGATCGGCCGGCGTCTCGGTCGGCAGGCCGAGCATGTAGTAAAGCTTGATGCGCTTCCATCCGCGCTGGTAGGCGGCGCGCGCGGCGGCGCGGAGGTCCTCGTCGCGCACCCGCTTGTTGATGACATCGCGCAGCCTCTGCGTGCCCGCCTCCGGGGCGAAGGTCAAACCGCTGCGGCGGACCCGGGAGACCAGATCGGCCAGCTCCACGCTGAAGGTGTCGACGCGCAGCGAGGGTAGGCTGAGGCCGGCGCGCGTCGGCTTCAGCCCCGCGCCCAGCGCCCGCGCGAGCGGCACGATTTGGGAGTAGTCCGCGGTGGAGAGCGAGGAAAGGCTCACCTCGTCCCAGCCCGAGGCTTCCAGGCCGGCGACGGCCAATTCGACGAGATCGGCCGGGGGGCGCTCGCGGACCGGGCGGTAGAAGATGCCCGCCTGGCAGAAGCGGCAACCCTGCGTGCAACCGCGCTGGATCTCGAGAGTCAGTCGGTCTTGGACCGCTTCGATGGCCGGGATGATCGGCGTGCGGGGACAGTTGCTGCCGTCGAGACGGGCCGCGAACGTGCGGTGCACGCGTGCGGGGGCGCCGCCGCGGGCCGCCAGGCGCACGGTGCCGGAGCGGTCGGCGACGGGTTCGTAGAAGCGCGGCACATAGACGCCGGGAATCTCGGTCAGAGCGAGCAGCCGTTGCTCGCGTGTCCGGCCGCGCAGCGCCGCCAGCCGTCGCGTGAGCTCGTCGATCGCACCCTCGCCGTCGCCGATCAGGAAGAAATCGAAGAACTCCGCCAGGGGTTCGGGATTCGCCGAGCAGGGGCCGCCTCCCGCGATCAGCGGATCGCTTTCTCCGCGCGCAGCGGCACGGATGGGGAGGCCCGCGAGTTCGAGCAGATTCAGAATATTCGTCGCCAGCAGCTCGTATTGCAGCGAGAATCCGATGACATCGAAGTCCCGCGCCGGGCGGCGGCTCTCGAGCGAGAAGAGCGGAATGCCGCCTTGGCGCATGCGAGCTTCCATGTCGGGCCAGGGGGCGAAGGCACGCTCGGCGCGCGCATCATCGCGACGGTTGATGAGCTCATAGAGGATGCGCAATCCGTAGTGGCTCATCCCGATTTCGTAGATCTCGGGCAGAATGAGGAGCCACTTGATCCGCTCCTTGTCCCAGGGCAGATGCAGCGCGCCGATTTCGCTGCCCAGATAGCGGGCCGGTTTCTCGACCAGCGGCAGAACGGCGTCGATCCACGCCGACAGTTCCCGAGGCGACGGCGCCGCAGTCGTCATGTCGATTCTCCAGCCGGGTCCTTGTCGAAGCCCGCAGCCGCGCGGGCCGTGCGCGGGAAGGAACGCTTCGGCCGCCGTCAGAAAAGTTCGAGCCGGATCCACCCTCGCAACTCGAATGCCGCGTCGTAGTGAGCGGGATCGAGCAGTCTCTCGCTGTAGCCGTCCGGATCGGCCTCCGCCAGGTCGTCCGCGCCTTCCAGACACGCGTCGCCGCACGCGTCCTCGTCGGGCTTTCCCGTGGCGCGGTACACCGCGACCGCGTTCTCCGTGGCGAGGAGATTCAAGGCCTCGATGCCGAGCGTCATCCGGCGCGAACCCAATTCGATGCCGCGGGTGAAGGCGAGGTCGACGCGCACAGTCGCGGGCATGCGCGCCCCATTCGGATCACGCCCCACGGCCACCTGCGCCCAGGCGGGATCGTCCAGTCCGCGAGCGTCCTCGATCGCGACCGGCGCGGCACCGGCCGGATAGACGTAGACCATCGTATAGGGGCGCCCAGTCGCCACGCGCGCGATCGCGCCGATGGTCCAGTCGCGGAGCACGCCCGGCCAATCGCTTTCCGGAGACATGTGCGGGCGGGCCAGAAGCGCGAGGCTCAAGGTGTGAAGCCGGTCGGCGTTGGCCGGCCGGTAGGCGGCGCGCGCAGCGGTGTCCGCAAGCAGTTCGTCGAGGATGCCGCCTGCGGGGCCGGCGTAGCCTTCGCTCTCGTACTCGCCCTGAGCCAGGTCCGCGTAGAGCCAGCGCGCATCGAGCAGGGGAGCCTCGAAGCGGTCGCTTTCGAGGCGGCTGAGATCGTAGGAGAGGCGCGCCCAAAGCCTGCCCTCCGGCCGGCCGGCCGTTGCTTCGAGATGCAGCCCATAGTGGCGCAGGCTGCCGCCGTTTTCGTAGACCGGGAGCCAGTCGGTGTCGAGGAACCCCCGCGAAGGGCCGACTTGGGCGGCCGCCATGGTCACCGCGTCCTGGCGATGGGATGCATAGCCGGCGATCGTCAAGCGAGCGGGAGCCCGAGTGAAGGGTGCCGGCAGCGAGACCCCGACCTCCACACCCCGCTCGACCTCCGGCGCCAGGGCCGGGTTGCCCATCACGCCCTCGGGCTCGGTCTGAGCGAGATAAGCCCGGGGGGAATAGAGCGCCTCCAGCGGAGGCAGCTCGGCCCGCTGGAAAAGGAGTCCCCACCATTCCAGCCCGCGCACCCCAGGTTTGGGCACGCCGTCGGCGCCCGGGGTGCGGCGGGCAAGGGCGATCCGGATTTCCGGTCGTGCATGCCAGAGCGGAGCACGGAAATCGCCCGCCTCTAGGTCGTAGTCCGTTCCGTAGGGAGTCCGGATCGATGCCAGCGCCGAGTCCCGCGATGAGAACAGCATCCCTCCGGCGGCCAGCTCCACGATCACATCCTCGCGCAGCACGCGTTCCGTCCGCAGCGCGAGCCTTCCGCAGAAGGCCTGCCCCGGCACGAAGGGATCGTCGGCCGGCGACCCGGTCTCGGCGTCATAGCCGATAATGAGCGCGTCCGCGAGCCGGCCGCTGGCGGTGAAGGAGCCCAGCGTGGTCGGGGAGAAATGCTCGAAGCGCCGGTACGTGAGCAGGCGCACGTCCGCGGAGGCCTGCCAAAGCTCGGAAGCCCCGCGTTGCCAGTCGAGTCCGGCCAGGGCGCGCAACTCCCGGCTCGAATGCCAGCGGTAGTAGTCGTAGACATGCGCCCCGGAGAGCTCGCCCGAGCCCTCGCCCAGCCAATAGAGGCCGCTTCCGTCCGCCCCGGGATTGACCCCGGGGGTGTAGTAGGCCTGCAGGTCGCGGCGGAAGGTCCCATCGCTGATCGAAGTTTCGTAGGAGCCGTAGCCCAAGGTGAAACGGCCCCGCATCTCCGGAGCGACCTTCAGTGCCAGCGCCGCTTCCCCCTCGATGAAGGCGGTTTCCTCATAGGGCGCGTGCGCGAGATCGAAGCGGTAGATCTGCTCGTAGTAATCGCGCCGATAGCCTTGGGCCGTCATGCGCAGCGCGAGTCCCCACGGAAGGGCCTTCGAGATGCCGATCGCCGCGCCGTCGCGGGGGAGCCCGCCGAGGATGCCGGCCGCGGGTGAGCCGAGGTCGAGCCTCCCGTTGAGCGCCAGGCTGCGCGAGTCATTGTGCGGGAGAATCCGCTCTCCGACCGCTCGGGGGCTCGCATTCTCGCGTTGCGCGGTTTCCAACCAGAAGCGTCCTCCGATCGGCACGCCGAGCAGGTCCCGCGGATCCAGCCGGCCGTGGGCCGTCAGGATGCCGTCCTCATGCCGACTGCCGAGATAGCCGGCCGTGGCATGCAGGGGCAGGGGCGCGCGGTTTCCCCAGGTTGTGCTGCGTTCGAGAGAACGGATGTCGTCCGTTCCCGTGTCGAGACTCCACCGGGCCCCCGAGGGCAAGCTCGGCGAAAGACGGATCACCGCTGCGCGCGCGGACGATCCATCGCCCGGCAGGATCTCCCTGCGTTCCGCCGGCACGGCGAGCTGCAGCCCATCGAGCAGAATCCCGGGCCGCGCCCGCGTATGGGTGTCGAGGGAGGCCAGGATTTCCGCCGGCGTGCCCGGAAGCCCTTCCAGCAGGGAGTGAGGCAGAAGCAGAACCGCCCCGCCCGCCTCCTCCGGTCCGGCGTATTCCAATAGCCGGCCCTCTTGCGCGCGGACATCGATGCGGGTTGTCACGCCGCCCCAAATGCGCAGCCATGTGGTCCAGACCGTTTTGGCGAGCCGTTGTCGCAGCGGCTCGCGCTGTGCCATTGCGCTCCCCGCCGCTTCTTCCGGCGAGGGGGACGCGGCCGGACGGAAGCTCACCTCGTACTCTCCGGCCGGAAGCGACCAGATCGTCGAAGGACCCGCCGCGATCGCGACATAGGTGATCCACTCCGATTCGTGCTCCAGACGGAGCTGCCCCGCGCTCGTCGAGTAGACGCGCAGGGCACCCTCCTGGGCCGAGGCCGGCCGAACCGCGAGCGGCACGATCAGAAGGGCAAGCAAGAGGAGCGATGGGGGCGTACGCGCAGCGGAGCCTTGGAGCGATCGTCTGCATGGGCTGGCGGTGTTTCCCATGAATGTTCCTTTCCCATCGATTGCGGGGGCTGTCTCCCGGGGACTATAGGGCAAAAGGCGCGTGGATGCTCCACCGGCTTGCGCCGCCGGGCTCCCGGCCCCGCCGGATCGATGCTCGCGCAAGCCGCTGCCCGCTCGTATGATCGGCCCTGCCCACGATCCGGACTCTGCCGGGCGGCCGAGCCACGGCCGGGCCGGAACGGATTGCAGGTCGCCGCAGGGTTTGCGGAGGAAAGGTGCGACGCATGGATCCCATGGAACTCCGGCTCCGGAACGCGCGGGTCCGCGCCTCTCTCGCTTGGTTCGCTCTTCTCGCGGTTGCGCTTCCGGCGGGAAGGCCCGCGCCTGCGGCCGCCGCGGAAGCGATCGCCGGGCTCGATTCCCTGGCGTCGCACACTCTGCTTCGCGCGATGGACGTTCTGGAAATCTCCCGGGCGGAGTTGGGTTTCGACAAGCTCTATGCGCCCGACGACACGTTCCGCCTGCCCCTGATCGAGACGCTGCTTCTCGACCCCCTGGCGATTCCCGCCTGGCAGACGGAGACCGTTTGCCGAATCCGTGGAACCCTTGACGAGGACTGGACGCGTTTGCCGTCGCTGCTGGGGAGCCCGCTGGTCGATGTGCAGCCCTGCGTGCCGGTGCGCCCCTCTTCCCCCGAACGCCAGCCGCCGGCCGGCCCGGATGCCGTGATCGAGCGCTTCATCCGAAGCTGCCGCGCGACCGAGGCGGATCTCGAGCGGGCCTTCCGGGATTTCGAACCCGACGAAATCACCCGTCTGCTCGTCCTCGCGCCGGCATTCTGGGGCGACGAGAAGGACCCCGCGGACCGCGCCAAGAAGGGGCGCCTGCACTTCGAGAGAGGCGCCCAAGCGGATACGACGATCGAGATCTCCTCCGATCCGATTCTCGATCTGGCGGCCAAGATGGATCGGGCGGCCTTGATCTCGGCGGCGGCGCGCTTCACGGCCGCGCTCGATTCCCTGGTCGAGGGCGTCCGGATCGTCTTCGCGCTCCCCGCGCAGGGCGCGACCGAGACCGGCCCCATGGAGTGCATCAATCGTCGGGCGGACGGCCGGGCGGACAAGATCCTCCGGCGATGGACCACACCGTGGGGCGACCTCGCGATCGGGGGATGGGGGCCGAATCGGTATGAACCCGAGTTCTTCACGCGGACGGCGTTTCTCCTGGATCTCGGCGGCGATGACGACTACCGCGGGCGCGCCGCGTCCGCGATCGGATTCCGGGGTCCGGCGCTCTCGGCCCTGGTCGACTTCGCCGGGGATGATCGATACGGGGCCGAGGGGTACGACTACGCGCTGGGAGGCGCCCTGCTCGGCCTGGCGGCGCTGATCGATGAGCAGGGCAACGATGTCTATCGCGGGGCCGACGGATGTCTCGGCGCCGGATTCTTCGGTTTCGGCCTCCTGTTGGATGCGGCGGGGGTGGACTTCTTTTCCGGGGGGAATTTCTGCCAGGGCGCGGGCGGCTGCGGGATCGGCGTACTGCTCTCCCTCGCGCGGCCGGACGCGCCGCCGGGCATGGAACTCGACCCGGACCGCGCCTTTGAGGCCGGCTGGGTCGCCGTGCCCGGGACGGGCGCGATTCCCGTGCGTCATGACGACAACGACCTCTATCGTTGTGCGCGGCAATCGCAAGGGTTCGGGTCCACCTTCGGCGTGGGGCTGCTCTACGATCGTGCCGGCTCCGACGACTACTGCTCCGGCGGCCGCTATCGCCACGTGCCCCTTCTGCCGAACGACTTCCAGTCGCTCGCGCAGGGGTTTGCGATCGGCTTTCGCCCGCGGGCTGCGGGCGGGATCGGTCTACTGCTGGATGAACAGGGAAACGATCTCTATAACGCCGAGGTATACGCGCAGGGTGTGAGCTGTTGGTACTCGCTCGGATTGCTCTTCGACGGCGGCGGCAACGATCTCTATCGCGCGACGCAGTACGCGCAAGGCGCGGGAGTGCATCTGGCGATCGGCTCGCTGTGGGATCGTGGGGGAGACGACCAGTATGTTTCGCGCCTGGGGGTGACCCAGGGCACCGCGCACGATCTCTCGGCCGGGTGGTTGCTCGATGAAAGCGGGAATGATTCCTACCTGGTGAGCGACGGCCAGGGGATGAGCATCACCAATTCGGTCGCGGTATTCGTCGACGGCCAGGGCGATGACACCTACGCCACGCGGGGAGCCGGTCAGGCGGCCCTGACCTGGGCGCGCGGATTCGCGGGCGCGGCGTTGTTTCTGGACCTCGAAGGGCGGGACACCTATCCCCGCGATCGCGCCGGAGGCGATGGGGCCGTCTGGTCCGGCGACCTGCACGCCATCGGCATCGACCTCGACCGGGATCTCGTGCTTCCGGGTGAGGTCGTTCCGGAGATCCACCTCACGCGCGAGGATTCGTCGCGGGCGATCCCCGAGCTCTTCGAGACCGCCTCGTTGTGGGAGGTGGGAAGCGCCCGGGAGAAGGTCCGCCGCGCCCGCCAGGCGCTCGTCGCGCGGGGCGGCGAGGCGATCGACTATGCCTGCGCCGAGAAGCTCGGGACACGCGAGGGGCTCGAGTTTCGCACGCTGAGCGAACTCGGCAAAGCGCATCCCGACAGCTTCGCGGAGTGCATCTTGGCGCGCCTGCGCGATGAGAACGTCCAGGTGCGCCGCAATGGCATTGCGCTGCTGGGCGAGCTTGCCTGGCGCCCGGCGCGCGGGCCGCTGACCGGCATGCTCGGCCGCGCCGAAGATGAAGAGCACTGGACCAGAGTCATCCAATCCCTGGGCATGATCGGCGACCGCGCCGCCGCCCCGGACATTCGTCCCTTTCTCGAGGATCGCGAGGAGCGTCGCCGCATCGCGAGCGTCGTGGCGCTCGCGGCGCTGCGCGACACTTTCGCGCTGCCCGCGATGGTCGCGTGCCTGAATGACTCTTGCCTGACCGTGCGGGCGGCCGCAGCGGCGGCGATCGCCGGCTTTCCGGCTCCGGCGGCTGGCCTCCTGATCGATGGATTGAGCGGTGGGGCGGGCGGAACCGGTCCGGCCCGCCGCAGCGCCTGGGTAGAGACGCTCGCCCGCGTCGCATCCGCCCTGGCCGACAGCGCGGGCGCGGGAGCGGCCGCTGCGCGCCGGGCGCTCGTGGATGAGTTCACCGGTCCCGCCGGCGCCCGCACAGCGTGGGTGAGGGCCGCCGCCGTGCGGGCCCTCATCGCAAGCGGGGATCTCGAGACGATCGCCCTCGTCGGGCGGCGCATCGAGGGCGAAGGGGACCCGCTCGTGCTGCGCACCTACCGGCTGGCTTTGGAGGCGCGGCGGTCGGCGGGAGAGCCGTGAAGGGGAATCGTCGTGGCCCCTGCCGCAAGCAAATGATAACTTCTCTCGATCGGGCCGGCCGGGGGGCCGGATGGGCAGGGTCCCAGCGAGGGGCGGATAGTGGATTTCCGTTCGCTCGAAGAAGTCGCCGGACAACTCAAGCAGAGGCGGGTCTCCTTCTCCTCGCTCATGCCCTGGCGTGTCCGCAACATCCTGATCGTATCAAGCCTCTACGACTCCTTCACCTTTCAGGAAGACGGCGATCTCACCGAGATGCTCGTCTCGGAGTATCTGGAGCTCAACCTCAGCTATGCCCCCGCGATCGATCGGGTCTCGACGGCCGCCGAGGCCATCCGGCGCGTGCGGGAGGACCCGCCCGACCTGCTCGTCTCCATGCCGCGCGTCGGCGGGATGGACATCTACGAATTCAGCCGGCAAGTGAAAGCGATCGCGCCGGAGCTGCCGCTCGTGCTGCTCGCCTATGACACGCGCGAGCTCGCGCTGATCGAAGCCCGTCCCGATCCCCCGGCCGTCGAGCGGATTTTCGTCTGGCAGGGCGATGCGCGCCTGTTTCTGGCGATCATCAAGCACATCGAGGATCGCATCAACGCCCGCCACGATGCGGACATGGCCGGAGTCAAGTGCATCATCCTGGTCGAGGATTCGGTGCGCTTCTATTCCGCCTACCTGCCCATGCTCTACACGGAGATCGTCAAGCAAACGCAGTCCCTGATGGCGGAGAGCGTGAACCGCATGCAGCAGCTGATCCGCATGCGCGCGCGCCCGAAAATCCTGCTGGCGACTTCCTTCGAGGAGGGCGCCGCGCTGGTCGAGCAGTATCGCGAGCACATGCTCGGCGTGATCGTCGACGCCCGCTTTCCGCGCGCGGGTCAATCCGATCCCGAAGCGGGCCGCCGCTTCATCGAGCTGGTCAAGCAGGCCGATCCGGCCATTCCGGTGCTGATGCAGTCGTCCGAGGCCGCGAACGAGGAAGTCGCCCTGCGTCTGGGGGCGACCTTCCTGGACAAGGGGTCGGAGACGCTGCTGCACCGGCTGCGTCACTTCCTGGCGACCTATCTCGGCTTCGGGGATTTCATCTTCCGCCACCCCGACGGCACCCTGATCAGCAGTGCGCACGATCTGCGCGGCCTGGTCGAGCGGCTGCAGACGATTCCCGACGCATCGTTGCTGTACCACGCCTGCCGCAACGATTTTTCAACCTGGCTCATGGCGCGCACGGAATTCGATCTCGCCAAGGCGCTGCGACCGCGTAAGCCCGAAGAATTCGATTCGGCCGGCGCGCTGCGGAACTATCTGTTGCAGGCGCTCGAGACCTATCGCGGGCAGTCGCAGGCGGGGCTGGTGGCCGAGTTCTCCCCGCGGCATTTCGACGGCCGCCGCTTCACGCGCATCGGCGCCGGTTCGCTGGGGGGCAAGGGACGCGGGCTCGCCTTCATCCATTCGCTTCTGAACGCGTACGAGATCGAAGAGCAGCTTCCGGATGTGCGCATCTTCGTGCCGCCGACCGTGGTGCTCGCCACCGGCGTCTTCGATCGCTTCATGGAGGAGTCGCACTTGAGCGCCCTGGCGCTCGAGGAGCCCGACGATGTCAGGATTCGCGCGGCGTTTCTTGCGGCGAAACTGCCCGAGGAAACGCGGGAGGCGTTGCGCACGCTGCTCGCCCAGGTGACCCATCCATTGGCGGTGCGCTCCTCCAGCCTGCTCGAGGATTCCTCGCACCAGCCCTTTGCCGGCATCTACCAGACCTTCATGCTGCCCAACGACCATGCGGACATCCAAGTCCGCCTGGACGAACTCTGCCGCGCGATCCGCCTCGTCTACGCCTCCACCTACTACGCCGATTCGAAGAGCTACATCGAGTCGACGCCCAACCGGCTGGAGGAAGAGAAGATGGCGGTCGTGATCCAGGAAATCGTCGGCCGCCGCCATGGCCGCTTTCTGTATCCGGACGCCGCCGGCGTCGCCCGCTCCTACAACTACTATCCGCTGGACTCGATGCAGGCCGGGGACGGCATCGCCTCGGTGGCGCTCGGACTGGGGCGCACCGTGGTCGAAGGAGGGCGCTGCGTGCGTTTCAGTCCCGCCGCGCCGGGAAGCCTCTATCAGTTCTCGACGACGGCCGAGACCCTGGAGAACGCGCAACGCCAATTCTTCGCGCTCGATTTCGAGCAGCCGGCTCCGGGCGGGGGCCGCGGTGACCAACCCGACGCCAACCTCATCCTGCTCGATCTCGACGCGGCCGCGGAGCACGGCACGCTGGAGGCGGTCGGCTCGGTCTACTCGGCGGAGAACGACCGGATCTATGAAGGGACCCATCGCGGGGGAATCAAACTGGTCACGATGGCCGGTCTGCTCTCCGGCACCCCGTTTAGGCTCGCCGAAACGCTCAAGTTCCTGCTCGAGGTGTGCAAGGCCGGCTTCTCCTGTCACGTGGAGATGGAATTCGCCGTCAATCTCAGGCCCGCGGGCCACCGCCGCCACCAGTTCGCCATCCTCCAAGTGCGGCCGCTCGTGCTCGGCAGCGCGACGGGCGATCTCGATCTGGCCCGCATCGAGCCGCGGCGGGCGATCTGTATCTCCGGCGCGGCGCTCGGCCATGGCGCATTCGAGGACATCGCTGATCTGGTCTACGTGCGCCCCGAAGGTTTCGATCGCGGCCGGATGCAGGAAATCGCCGCCGAGATGGGGCGGGTCAACGGGCGCCTGCGCGAGGAGCATCGACCCTACGTCCTGATCGGTCCGGGCCGGTGGGGAAGCGCGGATCGCTGGCTGGGGATTCCGGTTTCATGGTCGCAGATCTCACAGGTGGGCTGCATCGTCGAGGATGAGCTGCGCGACATCAAGGTGGCGCCCTCGCAGGGCACGCACTTCTTCCAGAACATCACTTCCTTCGGCATCGGCTACTTTACGCTCGATTCCCGGGATTCGTGCGCGCACCTCGATCACGCCTGGCTCAATGCGCAGGAGGCCGTGTGGGAGAGCGAGCATCTGCGCCACCTGCGATTCCCGAGTCCGCTCGCCATCGCCGTCGATGCGCGTCAGGGCCTGGGAGTGATTCTGAAACCGGGGGAGTCATTCACGCCGGCCGCGGCGGGCCGGCGCAGGGTCAAGTCCGACGTGCGGTGTGGGCCTGGAAAGACTCGACCTCGGCGATAGTGCGCGGGATCCCGGCCCGCCCCCCTTCGCGCAGGCATTTCATGGCTGCGACCGCCGCGCAGAAATCGAGGGCGCGGCCGATCGGCATGCCTTCGAGTGCGGCCACCGCGAAAGCACCGTGGAACACATCGCCCGCCCCGGTCGAATCCACCGCGCGCACGGCGTAGGCGGGAATGGGCATGGTAGCGCCCGCGACGCGGGCGACGGCCCCTTGCGCGCCCAGGGTCACGATGACCATGGCCCCGCCGGTGCGTTCCTCCAGGATGCGCATGCTCTCCTCGAGGCGCCCCGATCCCGTGGCGCGTTCGGGAAAGCCGGCATCGGCAATCAGGAAATCGATCCAGGGCAGGAATTCGTCCAGCCCCTCGCGAACGAGTTCGAGATCCGCAATGACCGGCATGCCGGCGGCCCGCGCCGCCCGCGCCGCCCGTGCCGCGGCACGGGGATCCTGGGCGTCGGTGTGGAAGATCCGTCCTTCCCCGATCGCGCTCGCGTCGACTTCGTCGGCGCCGAGGATCAAGCCCTCGCTGCGACCCCAGAGGATGGTCCGCTCGCCGCTTTCCCGATCGACGAGAATGAATGCGCGCTGGGTGGCTCCGCCCGGCCGCACCAGAACCCCCGACACATCGACCCCGGCCTGCCTCAATCCATCCAGATTGGCGTGGCCGTCGGCGTCGTCCCCGACCGCTCCGAAATAGCGCGTGCGAAAACCGAAGCGCGCGACCGTGACGAGCGCCGTGGCCGTCTGGCCACCTCCGGCGCGGACGTAACGCTCGAAGCGCACCTTCTCACCGGGACGGGGATGGCGCGGCATCGTGATCAGGTGATCGGCCGCGTTGGCCCCCAGACCCACGACATCGTAACGGCGTTGCGGTGGAAGGGGTGGCGGAAAGGGAAGCTGGCCCATACGACCTTTCCCGTCAGCAAGGGGGCAGGACGAGGAGCTTCGTCGCAGGCGGCAGCACGCGATAGAGATCCGCGGCGTCGTCACGTTCCAGATCGAGGCGTACGCGCACCTTGTCCCGGGGCGGGTGCCACAGGTCGGCAAAGGCGTTGCGCAGCGGCTCCCAGATGCCCGCGGTCAGCATCTCCTTCCAGCCGCGACGGCCCGGTTCGGCCGACCGGACCTCGAGCGCGATGCCGGTATCGAAGCGGATCCAGTAACGCGTTGGAATGAGGTAGAGCTCCTCGGCCGGCGGCGGGACGGGCACTTCCGGAGGGGGCTCGCTGGTTCCCCCGGGCGCGACGACCAGTTCGAAGCGGTCCCGGTCGCGGGGCGGGTCCAAAGAGCCCCCGGTTCCCGGGGGTTGAAGGAAGTCGGAGGGGGGAGCCTCGCGAAACGGCGAGCGGCGGATCCCGATCGCGAGGTCCAGCAGCGCGTACTCCTTGAGGGTCACGCCACTCAGCATGAAGCGCAGTACGTTACGTCCCGAATCCAGGACGAGATAGAAGTCGGTCCCCTTGGCCAACTCGAGCTCCTGGCGCAGCGCCTCGTTGCGGCAGGCGAGTTGGGCCGCGCGGGCGCTCTGATCGCCCGGCGGGGGCGCAGCAGGCTGCTCTGCGTACGCGCCGACGGCGGACAGCGTAAGCAAAGACGCCAGCACTCCGAGTGCGACGGTATTTTTCGCGCGACCCGACATCGGCCTCCACCCCGCGCTTCCGGGGTCCTCAATAGATGTAAATGGCCGTCCCGACCGGACAGGACTCAAAGACCTTGCGCAGGTCGTCGCGGCCGAGACGGATGCAGCCATGCGTCACGCTTCTTCCCAGCAGGCGTTCGTAAAGCGTGCCGTGGATCATGTAGCCATTGCCGAAGTAGAGGGCGTATTCGCCCAGCATGCCGTATTCGAACCGCTCGCCCGGGTCCTTGGGGATCGGAAGCCCTTCTTCCAGGAAGGCCCAATCCGGCTTCTTCCACACCGGGTTCTCGATCTTCCTGAGCACCGCGAATCGTCCGCGCGGCGTGTCGAAGATCCACTTGCGGTTTCCGCCTCCCGCTTCGATCAGCACGACACCGCCGCCGGCCGAGCAGACCGCTTCCAGCAGCGTCTCGGTCCCCTTGCGCAGCAGGAGGCGATTGTGCGTCTGATCGATGATCAGATGCGAGCCTTTCGGAATGCGGTTCTCCAGCGCGGTGGCGAGCTGACGGTTTTCCCGCTCCAGCTTGGTGAGGCCCTGCGCGCTCGGGGCCGTTGCGCCGCCCCCGCCGGCCGGAAGGGAATCCGCGAGCCGTTCGGCGAGCGGTCGATAGCGGTATCCATTCGGATGGACCGTGCAGAGGGTGACGGTGGCAAGGATCGCAAGCGCGGGGATGGACCACAGCCAGGCCCATTTTCCGGGGCGCCTCCACCGCAGCCGGGCTGACCGGCAGGGCAAGGGCCACGCCAGTGCGCCCCGCCGGCCGGGCCGTCTTGGCGGCGGCGCGGTGGGTCCTCCGTTTTGCTGCGCGAGGGAGCGCAGCACCCGCGGAAGGGCGGGGGAGCCGGAGGAGGGTGTGTCCATGGGCTTCGCCATCCTGTCAGTCGCGGCTTCCCAGATCCCGCCGCAGCAGGGAACGGGCAAGGTTGGAGAAGGTGCCGTCGCGGCCGTCTCCTCCCACGATCGTGACCGGCGTGCCCACGTCGGCTTTGGCGAACAGATCGCTCATGTCCGCGTTCGAGAGGGCCACGCACCCGAGGGTCCAGTCCTGCCCGCGTCCCCCCTCTCCATGAATCTCGATCATGCCCCCCAACCGGGCGTACGAAGGAATCTCGCCGCGGCGCTGGCGCTGGCGGAAGCGCTCCCGATCTTCCGAATTCGGGTAGTCGAGCAGGAGGGCCTTGTAGTAGGAACTGTTTCCACGGTCCTTCTTCGACACGATGCGATACCGACCTTCGGGGGTCGCGCCGTCACCGGAGTGGCTCTTCGGATACAGGCAGTTGCGCCCCATGTCGGCCGAGTAGGTGCGAACGGGTTTGCCGTTGCGGTAGAGTTGGACGAGGTTCTTTTCCTTGTAGACGATGACCGCTGTGCGGCCGTGCTCGCGGGACCAGTCGATGGTCTCCCGGATCCAGCGCCTCCAGAGATCCACCTGGCTGCCGTCGACGAATCGTTGGGCCAGCGGCAACACGCCGCGGCAGGCGTCTTCCGCCTCTTCAGCCGCCCGTTGCGCACGCTGGCGTGCGTCGGCGTATTCCTGCCCGAGGTAGAGGATCTGACCCTCATCGACGAGGGTGCGGGCATGCTGCAGCAACATCCGCTCGCGGCGCGGAAAGGGGATTTCCTGCGCGACGTCCTCGGCGCTCGCGAGCATGCGCCGGGCTCGTTCCAGCTCGATTCCCGCGCCGTAGCGGGCGTCGTCCATGATGAGGAGCGACGAAATCGCGGCCCGGCGGGCCATCTCCACCGCCGCCAGGTACTGGTTCTCGACCGGACGGAAATCCCGCAGGAAGAAGATCTGTGCCGCCTCATGGCGCTCGGCGCCCATCCCTGAGCGTAGCGCGTCCTCGGCCAGCTTGAGTGAATCGGGCGCCCAGCGCGCCGCGTCCGTCTCGCGGGCTTCCTCAAGCGCCTGGATTGCCTGCGTGCGCGCTTCGACGGGCTGGTGCGTCCACCCGTTCAACCAGGGATCGAGGATCCAGAAGGAGAGCAAGGCGGAGGCGCCAAGAATCACGAAGAGCCAGGGCCGCCTGCGCCGCCGTGCTCTTCCTCGACGCAAGACGCGCCGGTGGTCGAATGCCGTGGGTTCATGGGGCCTGCGCCAGTTTTCCTGCATGTGCCGGAGGCGAATTCCCTACTGCGTGTCCCCTGAGTCGAACCGAGGCGCGGCGACAAGAAGCGCCGCGCCTCGGAAAACCGGCTTCCTACTTGCCTCTGGCCTGCTTCTGCATCTCGATGGCGGTCGTGACATCGGTCTTGACGCGATTCACGGCCTGCAGTGCAGCCTGGGCCTTGGCCTTCGCTGACAGATACTTGCCTGTGGAGAAGATGCCGTCAACTTCGGAAAGCGAGGCCTCCACACTGGCGAGATCCGCTTCGAGTGCCTTGATGTCCGTCTGAGAGCCCTTGCCCCGCGGGGCGGTCGCCAGCATCTGGCGGGCTTCCTCGATTGCCGTCTTTGTCTGGGCGATCAACTCGGCCGCCTCAGTGCGGGCGCGCTCCTTGCCGGCCACCGCTTCGGACTGGGCCTGCTGGCCAGCCTGCTGAGCCGCGGTCGCGAGTTCGGTCGCGTGACCGTACGAACGGAACAGAGCGAACTTCTTCTTCTGCGCATCCAGTTCAGCCTGCAGCTGAGCCTGGGCGTCCTGAGCAGCCGCCAGGGCCCGCGGCGCGTACTCAGACGCCTCGGCCGTTCTCGCCTGCTCGAGCGACTGCTGAACAGCCGCGATCGACTCCGCCGGCTCCTTCGCACATCCGGCGAAGGACAGCGCCAAGACCATCAACCCAACCCCCAAGAGTGTCGCCTTCATAGCTCCCCAACTCCTTTCGTGTCCCCCGTAGCAGAGAGGGCCGCTTGGTGCAGCCCGCGTTTCCGGCATGCATCTTCCCGTCCCGAGCGCATGCTCGAGCACTGTACAAGCACATCCCGTGCCAATTCAGACGATGCATACCGATACCGGCAAACTGACGCTTCCCAGGCCAGTTAGGTCCATTGGCCCTGGACACGGTCCAACGCCGAATCGGGCTCTACCGCCCGACTCCCGAGCCGTCCCGGGCCTCCCTCTCCGATTCCTCCGGCTCCTCGCCACGCGCCCTGCGGAAATCCTCCTTTCTCAGGCCGTGGCGCCGCATCAGGTCGTACAGAGACCGTTCGTTGATCCCCGCCAGCCGGGCGGTATCTCCGACCCGTCCTCCAGTCTGCCCGAGAAGCCGGGCCAGGTATGCCTTCTCGAAGACCGAGAGCATTTCACGCCGCGCGTCCTTCAGTGTCAACAGGCGTTCGCTCGGATCCGCATTCAAAAGGAGCGCCAGGGACGCCTTGGAGGCGAGCGGGCCATCCTGCCCGGCAAGGATCCGGCCGGTGATCGCCCGCGGCAAGTCCTCCAGGCCGATCTCATGACCCGAGCAGATGAGGACCGCGCGCTCGATGACATTGATCAATTCACGCACATTGCCGGGCCAGGTGTGGCTGTTGAGCGCCGCCAGCGCCTCGGGGAGGATGCCGGTGACCGGGCGGCCGAGATGCCTGCGGAAGTGCTGCAGGTAGAGCTGCGCGAGAGGGACGATGTCCTCGCTACGCTGGCGCAGGGGAGGAATCGTGAGGGTGACCACGGCCAGCCGGTAGTACAGGTCCGGGCGGAACGCCCCCCCGTGCATCTCCGCCTCGAGATCGCGGTTGGCGGCCGCCATCAGTCGCACATCCACCGGGATCGGGCGCTCGCCGCCCACCCGCTGGACGATGCGATCCTCGAGGACGCGAAGCAGCTTTGCCTGCAGGTGAATCGGCAACTCCCCAATCTCGTCGAGGAAGATCGTGCCGCGGTGGGCCAGCTCGAAGTAGCCGCGCCGTTGCCGTGTTGCTCCGGTGAAGGCGCCCTGCTCGTGCCCGAAGAGCTCGCTCTCCAAGAGGTTTTCGGGCAGGGCCGCGCAGTTGACCGCGATGAAGGGGCCGTTGGCGCGCAATCCCTCTGCATGCGTGGCCCGGGCGAGCCGCTCCTTGCCCACGCCGGTCTCGCCGATGATCAGCAGGGGGCTTTCCGAGCTGATCACCCTGCGCACCATGGCGACGAAGTTCTTCATCGCCGGGCTGGCCAGAATGAAGTCGTTCAGCCGGTAGCGCTTGTCGGGGCGATCGGCCTTGAAACGGCGCAACGCCTCCTCGCGTCGCCGCAGGATCAACGCGTCCAGAGCTTTGTCCAGGGTGCCGTCGGTCAGTCCGAGATTCAGGGCGGCCAGGCAGCCGGAGGCGACGATGCCGGCCCGATCCTGGGCATTCTCGTCGTCGCTCAAGACGATTACGTCGGGCTGGTTCGGCAGCTCGCGGATCTGATGGACGAGTCCTTCGGGGTGTTCGGCAAGCAGGGGGCGATGGATGAGAGCGAGGTCGAAGTCCTCGTGCGTCAGTCGTTCGCGCAGTTCTGCTGCGTTCGAGATGGGGATCACCTCTACCTCGTGGCGCGCTATCAGGCGTCCGAGACGCTTCCGAATCGAGGCGTCTCCCGCCACGAGCAATCCGCGCAGACGCATGACCTGCCTCCTCAATCGGCCTTATACCTCCGATTTCGGAGCCGCGCAATCAGGGAGGTGCGGATCTCGCCGGGGCTGGGCCGGGGGGAGAGGCCGGGTACGTGCTGGGCGAGTAGCCCTTCAGACGGATGTCTTGGCCGGGAGGGTGCGCGTCCTTGTCAGAGCGGCCCGTCCAAGCACTTCGGGAGACATCGGGCTTGACGGTTGGATATCAGAATGATATTGTCTCAATATCTTGACCGTACGGTCTTTATCAATCAGGAGGTGGCGATGATCACGGAAAAGAAGGTCTGGACCCCTTCCGGGTATGTCGTGCTGCTGGTCCTGCTCGCCGTGATGTCGGTCGGCATTGTGGCCATGATCGGTTCGATCCGGCAGCAACAGCCGCCGCTCGCGATCGTGCTCTCCGCAGCGCTGGCGGCGCTGGCTTTTGTTTTTCTTTTCGGCCTCTTCAGCGTCAGCCCCAATGAAGCCCGCGTCGTCCAGCTCTTCGGCCACTACGTGGGGACGACGGCGCACACCGGGCTACGCTACGTCACGCCCTTCTGCACCAACCGGAAGATCTCGCTGCGGGTGCGCAATTTCGAGAGCGGGATCCTGAAGGTCAACGATCGCGACGGCAATCCCATCGAAATCGCGGCCGTCGTCGTCTGGAAGGTCGTCGATACGGCGGAGGCGGTCTTCGAGGTCGACGACTACGAGAACTTCGTGCATGTGCAGAGCGAAGCCGCCCTGCGCAATCTGGCCACCTCGTATCCCTACGACACCTTCGAGCATGAGGAATTCGCCCTGCGCAGCCACGTGAATGAAATCGCCGACAAGTTGAAGGGCGAGGTGCAGAACCGTCTGGCCAAGGCGGGGGTCGAAGTGATCGAGGCGCGGATCAGCCACCTCGCCTATGCCCCGGAGATTGCGGGGGCCATGCTGCAACGACAGCAGGCGTCGGCGATCATCGCCGCGCGCCAGAAGATCGTGGAGGGGGCGGTGGGCATGGTGGAAATGGCGCTCGATCAGCTGGCCGCCAAGCACGTCGTCGAACTGGATGACGAGCGCCGGGCGGCGATGGTGAGCAACCTGCTCGTCGTGCTGTGCAGCGACCGGCACACGCAGCCCGTGGTGAACGCGGGCAGTCTCTACCACTAGGATCGACGAGGTCCGGCGTGCGGCCGTGCGCCGCCCTTCCCGAGAGAGAGCATGGCCGAGAAGAAACCGTTCCTGCTGCGGGTCGACCCCGAGATCCACGAGGCGTTGCGACGCTGGGCGGATGATGAGTTGCGCAGTCTAAACGGCCAGATCGAGTTCGTCCTGCGGCGCAGCCTCGAATCGGCCGGGCGTTTGAAGGCCGCGCGGAGATCTCCGCCGCCGTCCGGGAAGGGGCCGGAGGAATCCCTGCCGCAATGAAAACGGCGGGTGCCCGCATGGGGCGCCCGCCGTTCTCTTGCTTGCGATTCCGCTTCCGACCGCCCGCGCGCCGCGCCGGGGCCGGTCGCGGTCCCCGGCCGCTACACGACGCCGTGATCGATCATGGCATCGGCGACCTTGAGGAAACCGGCGATATTCGCGCCGTTCACATAGTTGCCCGGCGTGCCGAACTCCTTGGCCGTCTCGTAGCAGGCCTGGTGGATGCGCTTCATGATCCCGTGCAGGCGGGAGTCGACCTCCTCGCGCGTCCAGGCGAGGCGCATGCTGTTCTGGCTCATTTCGAGACCGGAAGTCGCCACACCGCCCGCATTGGCCGCCTTTCCCGGGCCGTAGAGGATCTTCTTCTCGAGGAAGACCTCGACGCCGTCGGGGGTCGTCGGCATGTTGGCGCCCTCGGAGACGACGTAGGCGCCGTTCTTCACGAGGTTCTGGGCATCCTTGGCGTTGATCTCGTTCTGGGTCGCACTGGGGAAGGCGCACTGCGCCTTGTGGTTCCAGAGTGGGTTGTAGTCGAGCTTGGGATCGACGGGCGTGTAGACGGCGCCCTTGAACTTGTCCGCGTACTCCTTGATGCGCCCGCGACGGATGTTCTTCAGCTCCAGGATGAAGGCGAGCTTCTCGGCGGTGATGCCGGCCTCGTCGTAGATGTAGCCGGCCGAGTCCGACAAGGTGACGGGCTTGGCGCCGAGCTGGAGCAGCTTCTCCACCGTGTACTGCGCGACATTGCCGCTGCCCGAGACGAGGCAGGTCTTGCCCTTGAGCGTCTCGTTGCGCGTTCCCAGCATCTCGGCGGCGAAGTAGACCGAGCCGTAGCCGGTCGCCTCCGGACGGATGAGGCTGCCGCCCCAATTGAGACCCTTGCCCGTCAGCACGCCGGTGAATTCGTTGCGCAGCCGCTTGTACTGGCCGAAGAGGTAGCCGATCTCGCGCCCGCCCACGCCGATGTCGCCTGCCGGCACGTCCGTGTCGGGGCCGATGTGGCGGAAGAGCTCGCTCATGAAGCTCTGGCAGAAGCGCATCACTTCCAGGTCGCTCTTGCCCTTGGGATCGAAATCGGAGCCGCCCTTGCCGCCGCCCATCGGCAGCGTGGTCAGGCTGTTCTTGAAGACCTGCTCGAAGGCCAGGAACTTCAGGATGCCGAGGTTGACGCTGGGGTGAAAGCGCAGCCCGCCCTTGTAGGGGCCGATGGCGCTGTTCATCTCGATGCGGAAGCCGCGATTGACCTGTACTTCGCCGCGGTCGTCGACCCACGGCACGCGGAAGAGGATCACCCGTTCGGGCTCGACGATCCGTTCGAGGATTTTCATGCGGCGGTACTCGGGCCGCTTCTCGAGGACCGGCCAGAGAGACTCGACGACCTCCTGGACGGCCTGGTGGAATTCCTTCTCCACGGGGTTCTTGGCCACGACCTGTTCCATGAATCCGGCAATCGAAGTGGACATTGGAGACACCTCCTCACCGTTGCCCGTCAACCGCACGTCCTGAAACGAAGATAGTCCGAATCTTGTGCATCCTCGTAGTCGCGAGCAGCGATAGACCGGACCGGCATCGCGCCGCGCGCGCTCACCGGAGGTCCGGATGCGAGCGCGAGAATGACAAGTGCAGGAAGGTATCAAACTGAATCCGACGGCGGCAAGTTGTTTCCGGCTTCGCTTTCCGGCTCCGGCCTGTGCGGAGACGGTTTCCTGGTCAGACGACCGCGCGTGCGATATACTCCCGGGCGATTGCCGGTGTGCGCACCTCGAACGGGCGGTGTTGGTTCCGAGGGGCGCGCCTCGCCGCCTCTGGAGGGGTCATGTCCATGCATCGTCATCTCTTCCGGCAAGCGGGGGCCCGGGCGGCCGTGCTCTGCCTGGGCGGGCTCGCGGTCGCCGCGGCGGCAGGGCCGGGGGCGGAGCGGGTGGGGGGATGCGCGACCCAGGTCCGTGAAGGCGGGCTGCCGGCAATCGAGGACTCGCTTGCGCAAGCGGCCATGAACGAGCTGCTCGCCCCGAAGCCGGGGCACGACGGGACCCCTTCGTGTCGGCGTCTGGGTGTGAACGCCGCGCTCTTCCTGCAGATCGGGGCGGTCGATTCTCTGGCGGATTCACTGTGGCAGGGAATCTCCGGCCAGGTGACCGACCGGCTGCGATCCGGTACTCTGATTCTCGCCCAGCGCAGCGCGCTGCTGCGCACGACGGGCCCTTGCTTTCCTCCCTTCCATGTCGATTTTCGCGCTTGCGGAGACTCGACCCGCGTCCGCGGCTTCATCGATTCCCTGGTCGTCATGAACTGGGACGAGTGGACGGCTGCACCGGAGAGGAAGGCCCGCGATCTCTTTATCAGCGCCGGCATGAGCCTTCAACAGATGGACACGGTTGTGGATCTGCGCCATGAGGAGTCTGCTCGTTGAGCGGCGCGGCCCGCGCGGGGCGGGCCGGCGCTGCTCGCGTAAGGCGGTGAGGGTGCCATGGGAGTCGTAATGGGACAGCGTTCGGAGGCAAGCCACGACCCGCGCCGCGGGTGGCGGGCGAGCCGCTTTGGTTTCGAGGCATCCCACGGGCACCGGGCGAGGGGGTCCCGCGTGTGGCGCTCGGTGGGGATGCTCGCGGTGCTGGCGCTGGTTCCCTGGCTGCTGCTCGATTTGATCGGTTGCGACGGCGAGCATGCCCCGACGCAGTACACGCCCACTCCGGAGCCGTTCGAGGTTGCGGACACGGTGAGCGTGTCGCTCGAACTCGCCCCGGGCGCCGCCTACACCGATTCCGCGGCGGGACTCGCATTCTACTTTCCCGGCGGCGCCTCGGGAGATCTGACCTACGGCGCTTTGATCTCCGCCCCGGTCCGTCGCTTCGAGGGTGGACGGGGTCTCTACATTCACTATGGCGGCGGCGAAGAGGTGTGGTTGACCGTGCCCGCCGAGGCGGGGGACTTCACCGTCCTGCTGGGATACGGTTCCCCCTTCGGGTCGTGGAATATATCCGCCAGCCAGCACTGGTTCGCGCTGCCCGTGGTCGATACGCTGAAGTCGGGAGAGACCGACTCGCTGCGGATTCAACTGGGGCAGCCGGCGCTGCTCGGGTGCGAAACCGCCTGGGCCTACTGGCTGCTGACGCTTCCGGGGGACTCTGAGGAGGGGGCGCGCTTCGCGGCCTCGATCGAGCAGGCGCGGGGATATATCGCCACGTGGCTGGATTCCCTCGACACGACGACGCGCTCGAGCTGCCTGCAACGCATCGCCGGTGATCTGCCGCCGGCGTTCTATCCCGACGGGAACTACTACACCGGGTTCACGCGCCCCTGCGCCGGCGACGCACCGCGTCCACTCGCGCGCATTGGAATCTCCCCGGGGGCCTCGCCCCAGACGATCGCCCACCAGATCGGTCACTACTGCATGCATCTGCTCGCGGGAGATGCAGCCTACCTCGCGCTCGAGGAACTCAGCCCCCTCGAGGCCGGCATCGGAGCGTTTCACGCCTTGCGCGAAGGCCCGATCGAGGACTATGCGCACTATCACGAGTACCTCTTGACCGGCTCGATCGAGGGCGCCGGTGATCCCGCCGCGCCGGCGGGGTTCTTCGGCCCTGTCGCGCCCGCGCCCGGGCGGATCGATCTCCCTTCGATCGAGGGCTACGGCGTCCTGCTGCTGCATGCGCTGACCCAGCGCGATTCGACGGTCAACAGTCTGACGGGCGGACGCGTGGGGGTACCCATCGTCGGCTGGAGCTATGCCGAGCTGGCCGCCCACGTGCTTTCATTGGCTCCTCCCTCGATGACCGACCTCTGGGAGGCCGTGGACGGACACTTGCGGGCCTCGGGGCGCGGCGACCTCCTTCCCCCGCTCGCGGCGGCGACGGGGTGGTGCTACACCGCCAGCGGGACGGTGAGCGACGCATCGGGCTTCGGAGTCTCCGGAGCGCGCATCTGGAATATCCTCGAGCGTGACGGACGCCGCTATGCGAGCAGCGAAAATCCCGTCCTGACGCAAGAGGGGGGCGACTTCGTTCTATCAACGCTGTATCCGGGAAAGAGCGTCGTGCGCGTGGAGGCGCCGGCCGACACCTTCGAGTTCGAGATCACCTTTCCCCAGGGCGGATTTACCGATCAGGAGCGGGATCTGGGAACCGTGGCTGCATGGTCGACGCTGGAGCGGCTCGGGAATGTCGGCGTGACGATCCGTCTTCAGTTCGCCGCGCATCCCGACAGCGCGACGATCCTCGACTGCTTCTTCTACTGCGCGAGAGTTCCCGGCGTGACCTACGGGCGCGACCGCCTCTACCTTGCGCATCCGGTCGTCCTCCCGTGCGCTGGACCCGGAGACGATCCGGCCCGCTGCTGGACCATCGATTCCCTGGCGGCAGCGTATTCACTGGAGACAGGTCTGGTTTCCGAGCTGCGCGTGGACATCCACAACCAGGAGCAACCCCCCGCGACGCTGTCCCTGCGCGGCCGGGCGCCCCTGCCGGCGACCATGGTGGGCTGCAATTCGGTCTACTTCGCGCGCGTCTCCAACGTGTCCCCCGCGGTCATCGCGGGGATGTTCGCGATCGACTATCAGGAGTCCGCGACGAGCTTCACCGAGAATGACCTGCGGGGCGACCTGCAGGCGATCGAAGTGCGCGCCTATCGGGGGTGAGGGACCTAGCCACGGGGCCCGGGCGGCCCCGAGAGTTCGAACCCGGTTTCTTTGCCTCGCGCGCTGCACTCGCGTGAACTCGGTTACGTGGGCGGGAATCTCTCCAGGATTTTCCTTACCGCATCGGTCAGCGGCTCTCCCGGCAAAAGGTCGCGCATCGCGCCGACGCCGACGCCCCTCCAGATCAAGCGGTCGTCGGAGGGGTCGATGATGTCGAGGACCAGCGTGCCTTCCTTGTACCAGCGCACGTACCCCGGGTGGGCCACCTGGACGTGTCCGCGCCAGCCCGCGCCGTAGACCGGGGGAACGACGTGGGCTTGATCGCTCACCACCGTGTGGTAGGCGATCAGCAGATCGGGGCGCGCTCCGGTCCGGACGGGGCGGAAACCCTTGGCGACCAGCGTGCTTCCGATGGCCTCCTGCAGGTCTGCATGGAAGCGGGGGTCCTTCACGATCGCGAGGCGCCGGGGAGGCGGCGCGTCGCGCGGGGGTCCGCCGGCGTCGGGGGCGAAGGCAAAGGTGGAGCAGGCGGAGAAATTCGCATCGGGATCGACCATGGTCCTGACCGCAATCCGGGAACAACCGGTGGCGAACAGGGTGGCAGCGATGAGACCGAAAAGGGCGATCGGGGGAAGGACACGCCATCGAGATGGGATCCCGGCCGTGCGCAAGGGGATCGCCGCGTGTCTTTGGAAGGCAGAGGTCCCGGGCATTCCCAACCTCCTTTCCTGCGTGCAGGGCACGGAGCGGACGGGCACCTGTGCTCGCAATTGCCGTCGCGGATAGACTAGTCCCGACGGAAAAGCATTGCGACCCCTTCTTCCCGGTTGCCTGAGGTTCGCTCTTGCTCGATCGTCGCCCGTCACGGAGGCGTACCGCGGGGAGCGGGTGCAAGCAGCAGGATGGCGCGTCGCACCGACCGGCCGGGGGAGTCGGCGCCGAGAAAGGCAGGTTCAACCCGATGAGATCATCCACGAACGACGAACCAGGGATGCACCTGCCGGCGGATTCGTCCGCGCTGGTCGAGCGGCCCTCGATCGGCGTTTCCCTGATGCTGGATCGGGCCGAAAAGGACGACCACGTCGCGCGGTACGGAATGAACCGGACCTACTTCACCGCCATCCGGGCGGCGGGCGGCATTCCCATTCCGATCGCGCCCGGGGATCCGGCGGAGATGGACCGCTACATCGGCAGCGCCGCGGTGTCCGTCGGAGGTGGCGCCGGGCGGGGCCGGCCCTTCAATCTGGACGGTCTCTGTCTCACGGGGGGCGGAGATCTCGATCCGCGTCACTATGGACAGCAGCGCCGGCCGGGCTGCAACGAGCCCGACGCCGAGCGTGACGAAATGGAGCTCGCGCTGCTGAGAAGTGCTTTGGCCCAGGAGTTGCCCCTCTTCGCGATCTGCCGGGGCATCCAAGTGTTAAATGCATTTCTCGGAGGAACGTTGCTGCAGGATATCGGCCGCGAACGGCCCGGCGGGCTCGACCATGCGCACCGGCCCGGACAGCCCCGCGATCGGATCGTCCACGACATCCATGTCGAACGGGGATCGAGACTGCACGAGATTCTCGGCGCGCCGGTCGTGCCCGTAAACAGCCTGCATCATCAGGCAGCCGACGATGTCGCGCCGGGTCTGGTCGTAACCGCGCGGGCGCCCGACGGGATCATCGAGGGTCTCGAACGCCCGGCCGAGGCGGGGGGGCTGGCGGGCGAGATCGAGAGGGGCAGGTTCCTCATGGCCGTGCAATTCCATCCCGAGGATCTTCAGGGCCGGGAGGAAATGCGCGCGCTTTTCGGTTTCTTCGTGGCGGCGGCGCGGCGCCGTCGCGCCCTGTGCCGGGACTGATCGGACGGCTCAGACCTCGAAGCCTCGTTCGCGAAGCAACTCGATCAGCGCATCATCCGCTTGCGCCGGTGTGAGCCCCTGGCGCAGGCGCCGGGATCCGGCATAGAGGTCGACGCGGCCGGCGCCGGCCCCGACGTATCCGAAATCCGCATCCGCCATCTCTCCCGGACCGTTCACCGCGCAGCCCATCACGGCGATCTTCACGTTGCGCAGGTGGCCGAGTCTTTCTTTCAAGCGGCGCACCGTGGGTGCCAGGTCCAGCGGCAGGCGCCCGCAGCCCGGGCACGAAATGAACTCCGCCCGGGAGAGTCTCCGCCGCGTCGCCTGCAGCAAATCGCGGGCGAGGGCGAGCCGCGCCGGCCCCGCGGGAACGGGACCGTCCAGGACCGAGAGCACGTCCAGCCGGTGATCGATGAGCAGGGAACCGATGACCGCCGCTGCTGCCCAGGGATCCGCCGGCAGGCTCGCGACGAGCAAGGGCCGCTGTCCCGCCTCGGTCCGCTGGGCGGACAAGCGGCGGAGAAAGGGCACCTGGAACCCGCCCATGCAGGAAAAGGCCGCCTCCCCGCAGCCCGCATCCGCCGTGCGCCGCCGCAAGTCGTGCGCGAGGGCAGGCCAGTGCTCGGGAATCGTCGCGGCGGTTGGTCGCCCATGGGTGTCGTCGTCGTCGGGCAGCGTGAAGTGCCAGCGCAGCAAGGGTGGCTGCTCCATCCGTGACGCGATTCGGGCGAGGTGCGAGAAGAGCGACCGTGTTTCGGGAAGTTCTGCAGACGCGTGCCATCGCGTGCAGCCGGCGGGGAGGGCGAAGGCAAAGCCGTCGGCCTCCCGCGCAAGCTCCACGGAGATCCTCGTCGGATCGAGGGGAGTATTCACCCAGACCGCCAGCGCCGCGAGCTCGGGCCCGGCCGCGCGCAGCGCATGAAGCAGTCGGGTCGTTTCGGCCGGGTCTTCGCAGAGCTCGATGAGCAGGGACTCGATCGGCGGCTCGGCCTTGACGGAGGCCGCGAGCCGTTCCAGGAGATCCTCGATCTCCCGCGTCCGGGACGAGCGTGTCGCTTTCGTCGCGCCGGTTTCTGCTCCGCTGCGCGAGGGGAGCGCGAGCTCGAGACGCGGGGGGTGAAGCCCTCCCAGTCGGACGCCGCGCCAGGAGGCGGCGACCGGTTCCGCCGGCACCTCTGCGGCCGCCAGGCGCGCCGCGCTTCCGATGCCTCCGGCGGTCTCGACCCCATGGAGGATGTCGCGGCAGACGGGGATCTCCGTCGCGGGATCGCCCGTCAGGCTGACGCGGATCGTGTCTCCGATGCCTTCCAGAAGCAGCGGGCTGATGCCCACCGCGCTGCGCAGCGCCCCCTCCGGCCCCTCTCCCGCTTCGGTCACCCCGAGGTGGATCGGGGCGTCGATGCCGGAGGCGGCCATGCGATCCGCAAGCAGGCGGTTGGCGGCGATCATGACGGCGGGATTGGATGACTTCAGGGAGACGACGACCTCGTGGAAGCCGCGCGCGCTGCAGAGACGCAGGTATTCCATCGCGGTCTCGACCATCCCCGCGGGTCCGCTGCCGTGCCCGGCTATGACATGCGGCGGCAGGGAGCCCTGGTTGACGCCGATGCGCAGGGCAACGGCGCGCCGCGCGAGCAGGGGCAGCAGAACGGACAGCTCGCGGTCCGCTTCGTGAGGGCCGTCGGCGAAGTTGCCCGGGTTGATGCGCACTTTCTCGACCTGTGCCGCGGCCAGGGCGGCGAGACGCGGATTGAAATGGACATCCGCCACGAGGGCCACGCGCAGGGCTTCGCGGCGCAGCGCCTCGCGCAGCGCGGCGAGCCCCTCCGCCGCGCGGAGCGAGGGAATGGCCAGTCGGATCAACGTGCAGCCTTGCGCCACCAGCGCACGGATCTGGCGCAGCGTTGCATCCAGCTCCGTGGGGGAGGTGGTCGTCATCGATTGAATGACGATGGGCCATCCGCCACCGATGACCATGTCATCGCCGACGCGGACCGGCCGGCTTTCGCGCCTGCTCACATCCACTCCTCTGCGGTCCGTCCGATGCATCGTGCGGATGACATCGGCGAGGTTCTCATGCAGCATAGCAGATGGGTGGCGCGATCGTGAACGCGAGGGCGGCGATGATCGAAATCGACGGCAGCCGGGGCGAAGGCGGGGGGCAGCTGCTGAGAAGCGCCCTCGCGCTGTCCGCATGGAGAGGCCGCCCCTTGCGCATCGTCAACATCCGCGCGACGCGCTCCCGCCCGGGTCTGAAGGCGCAGCATCTGGCGGCGGTCGAGATGGTGGCGCGCAGCTGCGGCGCCGTGGTCTCAGGCGCCACGCTGCATTCCTCCACGCTGGTCTTCGAGCCCGGTCCCGTCCGCGCGGGCGACCACCAGGCGGCAGTCGGCACAGCGGGGGCGACGGCGCTCGTCGTGCAATCCGCCTTGCCGCCGCTTTGGTCCGCGCGGGGAGACTCGCGCATGCGCGTCGAGGGCGGGACCCATGTCGATTGGGCTCCCTCGTCGGACTATCTGGAACGGGTCTTCGCGCCCGCCGTGCGCCGGCTCGGGCTGGCGCTCGACGTGCAACTGATCCGCCGCGGGTTCTATCCGCGCGGGGGCGGCGTGATCGAGGCGCGCCTGGCGGGCACGAGCGATGCGGGGCCGGAAGATCAGCCGGCAGGCGAGGGGCGAGCCCGGAATGACCGGCCCGCCCGGGAGCAGGTCCGCTCGAGCCGGGTTCTGCATTGGCGAGCCCCGGCGCGCGAACGCATCCGCGTCGAGATGACGGGTGTCGTGAGCTCGCTGCCGCGCTCGATCGCCGAGCGCATGCTCGGGGCTGCGCGCGAAGTCCTTTCCCGCGGGGGATGGCGGGCCTGCGAGGAGATCGTCGAGACGCCGGGACCGACGGGCACATTTCTCTTCATCACCGTCTCCGGCCCGCCGGCGGAATCCTCCCGCGCGGGAGAGGAGGGGGAGACGATCGCGGGAGGGTTCATCGCCCTGGGAGCGCCGGGGCGCCGCGCGGAGACCATCGCCGCAGAGGCGGCGCGCGAATGCCTCGCCTTCCTCGAGAGCGGGGCGGTCGTCGATCCGCATCTCGCCGATCAGCTGCTTCTGCCCGCCCTCGTCGCCGGCGTGGAGCTGTCCTTCACGACGAGCCGCGTGAGCAGTCATCTGCGCAGCAACGCCGGGACGATCGAAGCCTTTCTCGGGCCGTGCATCGACGTGGCCGGCGATGGAACCGTGGCCGTGCGCTCTCCCGCGCGTTAGCCGCGCTTGGTCTGCGGCGGCTTGGACCCGTGGCGGGGCTTGGGGCCCGGCGCGCTCCCGCGGTCCTTTGCGGCGCGCGCCGGAGCGCGCCCGGTCCCGCCCCCCTCCCAATGGCGCAGCATGCCGCGCAGCAGCGTGGGGAACCGGCGGCGCACCCAGGCGGGGGAGGCGATGGCGAAATGGGGCGCCCAGCGCATGAGATCGAGCAGCAAGGCGTCGGGGTCCCGCGTGACGAGATTTGCCTCGAGACCGCCGTCGGTCAGAAGCTGGGCCTCCTCGCGCCTGAGATGACGCCCCTTGATCAACTCCGTCCCGACCTCGGCGTCGAAGCGGATGCGCACCACCACCGGTTCTTCCAGACACGGCCGGCCGCTTTGCACGGACTCTCCCAACTGGCGTGCGGCGGGGGGCGCCGCATCCCGCTGCGCTTGCTCCGCGCGCGGCGGCTCATTCGATCGCCGGCTTCCCCGCGGTGCAGCTGCAGGGCCCGGTTCCCCCGGGAAGAGTGACCGCAAGGCGTCGATCTTCCTGCGTGCGGTTCGCTCGAGAGCCGAACCGGCGAGGTCAACGTTGCGAGTCAGCAGCCGGCTCATCTCCAGCGCTTCGTCGAGGGAGAGATCGGGGAGATCGGGGGTGAAGGGATGCCCGTAGCGGAAGCCCCCCAACGAGGGATCATAAATGACCGGCGCGCGGAATTCGTCCCGCAGTCTTCCCAGGTCTCTCAAGCTCGTCGTGCGCGAGATCCCGAGCTCGCGGCCCAGACGAGAGGCGGTGAGACAGTTTTCGTGCTGCAGCGAGGCGTCGATCCAATAGAGGCGCCTGAGCAGTCGGCTTGGCGGCATTTTTCCCCCTTGTCACGTCTGGGGAGAAAGGTTCCCATTCATGATCGTATGGAGGACACGGATATCTCGAAGCATTCTAGAGGCATGGCGGCGATGACGGCAAGGGCCCCGATGACGCCCCGGGCGCGCCGGGGAAACCCGTGCCTGCTGCTTGCCTGGCTGGCCCTTGCCCCGGCCGCGGCAGGTGGGAGCCGGCCGGCCGATGCCGGGGAGTCGATCGTCCCCGGGGAAGGTGCCTCGATCCCGGGAAGGGTGGATGAGGCGGATTCGCTCCGGCCCACCCAGCGCCCTTATGTGTACGGCTGGCCTGCGCCCGGGCGCAAGGCGCCGGTGCGGTCCCTCACGATCCGGCGGGACAATATCTTTGGCCGCGATGATCCCCAATGGGATCTCCTGTATGCGCGGCTGGCGAATGCGTTGCACGTGCGGACCACCGAACGAACCGTGCGCGGCACGCTGCTGTTTCGCGAAGGGGACTCGGTCGGTGTGGCGGATCTCGAGACGGCGATTCGGCGGCTGAGAGCGCAGCCGTTCCTGAGCGGCGAGATCGATCTGCAGGTCGACGGAGACGCCGCGGCGGTCGACCTCACGGTGCACACGCGCGACGTCTGGAGCACGCGCCCCGAATTGCGCATCAGCGATTCGGGCGGCCTCCTCGAGTGGTCTTTGGGCCTGCGCGAATCGAATCTGCTCGGGTTGGGCAAGGAGGTGCTGGTCGAAGCGGGACGCGAGGAACGGGACGACTTCTGGGGGTGCGGATACAGCGATCCGCGGCT
>JAZDGX010000134.1:0-22714 GCA_043806645.1 Candidatus Eiseniibacteriota bacterium
GCTGGGCAGGATGCCGGCCAGGATGATCGACGGCAGCGGTTGCTCCGTCTTCACCTGCACGGAAAACCCCGTCGAGGCGATGTCGATGGTCTCGCCGATGTAGGTTCTCGAATGATCCGGGGCGGTGAAGTGGATGGGGAAGCTCATCTGGGCTCTATGGGAGCGTCCGAGCACCATGTTGATTCTCGTCCCTCGAAGCCGGCTGGAAGGTCAGTGGATTCCTACACCCCGGGTTCTATTCCATTCTATCGGGGCAGGAAACTCTTACTTGAGCAATGAGATGGAGGGAAGCCCGATCCGCAGAGCCGCGCCGGGGGAAGGCGGGCCGGCGCAGGCTGCGGCCGGCCATGAGGAGCGGGCGCGAAAGGGAGATGCGGCCGGGCAGGAAGAAGGCCCGCAGGCACAACTTCAATAATTGAAAATGGATAACCGCCCGGCTCACCGAATCAGACAGATCCCTCGCGCCTCGCGGCGGCCGCCGCTGTCGATTCGCACGAAATAGGTCCCCGCGGGCAGGGGCCTTCCGTTGAGATCGCATGCGGTCCAGCAAAGCGCCTGCGACCCGGCCGGTCTGCGCTCCGCCGCCGGACGGGCGACGATGCGCCCGGACATGTCCAGCACATCCATCCGCACGAGATCCTCTCGCGCAAGCTCGAAGCGCAGGGTCAACGCCCCGGATGCGGGCTGCGGGCAGGCAGACAGATGGAAGGGGTCTGCGGCGATGGGGCGGCCGGGCACATCCGACTGAGGACCATGGCATCCGAGCAGCGTCAACGGATAGAGGCCGACGGAAATCGGGTTCGCCGTCAACTGGACGTGGGTGTCGCTGTCGAAGACGCGGATGCCCGGGTTCGCGTAGCTGCGGTCGGCCACGAACAGCTGCCGGCGGGACGGATCCATGTAGAGGTCCGCGTAGGCATAGTCGCTCGACGAGGCGACGACCCCGTCATTCTCCCCGCTGAAGAGATCGAAGGCGACGACCAGGGTCAGGTACCCGGGAGGGGGACCGGAGCAGATGGCAAACCCTTGGCGGCCGTCGGTCGTGATCCAGGCGTTCAGATCCCCGCCCAGGGTGTTCTCATCCACGACCATCCCCAGGCTGGTGCGACTGCCGGGATCGAACCGCTCGATGCCGCCATCGAAGACGCCGTAATCGCCGAGTTCGGAGATCAGGAAGTCACCGTTGATCGGATCGGGCAGGATGCCGCGGCAGGAGTTCATGCTGTAGGGATTGGTGGCGGCGAGCGCGAATCCCTGCAGGCCGGGCGACGAGGGGTCGGCATCGATGATCGCGTTGGTGTTCACATCGATCATGGCCAGATAGGACGGCGGCACGGGAATCCAGAAATTGTCGCGGTCGAGTCTCTGGATGGTGACGTAAAGGGTGTCTTCATGCAGCGCCAGCGATTGCATCTCCGGGAGTCCGTCGGCATCGGCCAGCGGTGAGAGATCGATGGTGTCGGTGTGCTCGCCCGTCACGGGGTTGATTTCCCACAGCCCGGCGCTTTCATAACGTGTGACGAAGGCGCGCGCGGGGCCGACGAAGCAGATATCCTGGGGGTTCGAGCCCGCGCCCACCGAGAACTGGCGGATGGTCTGGAAATCCTGCTGCGGATCGATCACCTGGATGTTGGACGCCGATCCGCGGTTGATCACATAGATCAACCCCTCATGCATGCGGGCCGCCCCGTCCTGAGAGAGTGCGCCGTAATTGTCGTCGTGCGGCCAGGGGGGATGCATGTCCATCAGCGAGAAGGCGCCGCCGGGACCGGAGAGATCGCGGCTCATGATGAAGAGATAATCGCTCTGGGTATAGGAGGGCGAGGTCGCCCGGGCCCGGTCCGGCGCGATGAGGGCTGCCGCGAGAACCACCAGCGCGCAGCAAGCGCAGGCCGTCGAGCCGCGCTCCCGCATCGACGCGGGGGAGGGCGATCCTGGCGGCGCGGGGCGAAAGACGAGCGCGGGTTTCATGAGGACCTTCCTTCGTTGCGGTGTACGACCTTCGCGTGCGGCTCCACGACTGCCGTCAGGTCGATGACGGCGTCCACCGCCATTCCAGTTCGCCGTACCAGGATCGACCCGGCAAGGGATAGCCCCGGATGTCCTCGATGCCCTGATCCCAGAGATTCTCGATGCGCAGACCGAGGATCAGGCGCTCGTGCAGACGGCAGCGCGCGGAGAGATCGTGCTGCCACTGCGCGGGCGTCCGGAACATCTCGAGATTGGAGCGGGCCCAGTAGACGGTGGAGCGATGGCGCGTTGTGTAGGCGAATGTCCACCGGCCCTGCGTCAAGTTCAGGCCGGCCTGGGTTTCCAGCGCCGGATGATAGGGCAGCTGCTTGCCGTGATAGATGGGGGAGACGCCTTCATCGCGGGCGTCCTGCCAGGTGAAACGGAGCGTGAAGCCGGCGTCGGTGCGCGCGGCCGCGCGCAGGCTGTCCGCAGCCGCGATCGCGGGTCGCGAATGCAGCCAGTCTCGGGCACGCTCCTCGAGCGCCGGCAGGATGTTCACCTCCCGCAGTCCGGGCAGGTGGTCCACCGCGAGGCTCAACTCGCACCCGTCGATGCGGACGCGGTCGAGATTGAAGGGTCTCGTCTCGTGGTCCGAGACCTGCACGAAGACGATCATCTGCTCGAGACGGCTCGTGTAAAACGCCTGCTCGACGGAGAGATCGGTTCCCAGCGGCCCGCGCTTTGTCTGCCACAGCCAGCCCAGGTCGGCGCGCCAGCCCGTCTCAGGCTGGAGTTCTCCGTTGGCGCGCACGGTGCCCTCGATGCCGAAGAGCTCCGCGAAGGTGGGGAAGCGCGCCTGATGGGCGTAGTTCGCCTTCAGCAGGGGGCCGTGGGGCAAGGTCACGCGCAGGCCCAGGCGCGGGCCCGCGGCGGTCGAGACGTGCTCGGGCTGGGCGACGAAAGGACGGTAGGGATTGAACCCGGTGTAGTTGTCCGTGCTGCGGTCCCAGCGATAAAAGGCCGACAGGCGCAGGCGTCCGTCCAGGGCATCCCAATGATCGCCCAGGGAAAGCATCTGGGAGCGCCGCGTGCGGCGGTCTTCCTGTGGGCGCTCCCGGGGAGATTCCTGGAGCAGGCGTTCCGCGCCGACTTCGGCGAGCGCCTCCACGCTGTGGGCACCGAGCATGCGCCCGCTGTCGAGGCGCAGCCACTGCAGATGGAGGCCGCCGCCCTGGCGATCGAAGTGCTGGTCGATTTCCTTCGGCGTGCCGAAGAGACTCAGCTCGCGTAACGGGTCGCGGTAGGCATGGCTGGCCATCTCCGCGAAGGCGTACAGATTCGCACGCAGGGGGTGGAGCAGGCTGCCGGCGTCGAGCTCGCAGCGATGCAGCGCGCTCTGCGTCCTGAAGCGCACCTGTTGCGTCGGAAGCTGGCATGTGCCCGGGATGCCCTGGTCCCGGGAGAGCAACTGCGTCGACAGCTCCCCATGAGCGTCCTCGAACAATCGCGCGCGCCAGCGCCCGAGCAGCGTCTGGCGCACCTGCGCGCCATTGGTCCAGGAAGTCCACGCATCGTCGGCCGGCTCGTAGGCGGTGCCGTTGTCATTGTAGTAGCGGAAGTCGCCCCCCGTGCTGAAGCGCGAGATCGCCGCATGAAAGGCTTGCCGGGCGCTCCGCACGGTCAGCACCTCGGTCAACTCGCGGGTGCCCTGGCTTCCGCTCATGACCCGGAGCGTCGCGCCCAGGCGATCCTCGCCGCGCGTGATGAGTCGCACCGCGGCCGAGGAAATCTGGCCGCCCAGGTCGGAAGGGGGGGCGCTGCGATAGACCTCGATCGAGGCGATCTGGCCGAGGTCGATGGCGTTGAGATCGACGATGCCGCGGCTGGCGCTTCTGAGCGGCGTGCGGTCGAGGAATACCTCGACTTCGCCGGGCCCGGCGCCCCGGATCGAGACGGTTGCCGGCATGCCCGGTCCGCCGAGGCGCGTCACGCGAATGCCCGTCGCGCGGTCGAGAAGGTCCGCCAGGCCTTCGCCCGCCCGGCGCTCCGCGGCGACCTCGATGCGCGCGGCGAAGGCACTCTCACGCGCGAGCTGCTGCGCGCGTGAAAGCCTGCGCGCACGCACCTGGATCGTGTCGATGGGGACGGGCCAGAGGGGTACGCTTTCGGAACTTGGGGAATCAGCGGCCGCGATCGAAAGAGGCGCGGCCAACGAGACGACCAGACAGACCCATCGCGCAACGTTGCGCGCCCCGGCCCGGCGCGTGCGCGCCGGGCGCGAAGGGAATGGGTCGGTCGGGCGGGCGGTCCCGCCGGAAGCGCAAGAGCTCATCGAATGCGCGCCCATCTCCCCGCCTCGAGGAGACAAGGCACCGGACACCTACCCTGTGGTGCCGCGCCCGGGGATCCGGAAGACAGGTGGGACGGAGGCTCAAGGGCGCCGGCCAGCCACGGGCCTTCTGGATCGCCTGATCTTCCTTCCGGCAGGTCTTCTGGCTCTCGGATCGTCCGGTCCCTCGCGCCTTCCCACCCATCGTGAGGCAGTGGCTTCGTGCGAGGGCCGTCCCCGACTACAGCGGCGGGCCCGCAACGGCGTTCGACCGTTTTCCCTTTTGCTCCGGCAAGGTGCCGGACCGGAAGGATCGTGCACCGCCTCGGGGCGCGCGGCCATCAGCCGGAGCGCACTCTGACGATGCACGGCCATCGTAGGAGCGCGGGCTCTCGTTGTCAAGCCGCTCGGGGGCGCGCCCGGTGGCGCCCGGAGGTGCGCCGGGCGGCGTCACGAAGACCTTCAAAGACGCCGGGGCAACGGCCGATAAGGAATGGGGCACGTCGCCATCTGAAATACACCACGCCGATCTGAGTTCGGCCTTGCCCGTCCCGGGCCAATCGACCGTCATGCCGAGGAGTTCGATCGATGATCCTGCATGATCAGATTCCGCTTCATCGCCTGCTCTTGTCGCTTTCCGACGCCATGGACTTCGCGCACGCGACGGTGGCCGACCACCAGCGCCGGGTCGCCTACCTCAGCATGCGCATCGGGAAGGTGCTGGGCATGCGCGGCAATGGGCTGACCGAACTCTTCGAGGCGGCCCTGCTTCATGACATCGGGCTGATTCGGGAGGAGAACCGCGGCAAGGCGATGGCGGCGGGGGGGCTTGCCGATGTCGCCTGGCATGCGGAGGTCGGCTATCGGCTGCTCAAGGACACGCCGATGTTCGCTCCGGTCGCGGAAACCGTGCGCTTTCATCACACGCCCTACAGCGATTCCTCCTCGGATGGGGACCCGGTAGGCATTTCGCTGGCGAGCTATGTGATCGCGGTGGGGGACGAGATCGATCGGATGATCGATCGGGGGCAGCCGATCTTGAATCAGGTGTTGCGGGTGAAATCCGCGATCCAAAGCCTCTCCGGAAAGCGCCTGCATCCGGATGCGGTGGATGCCTTTCTCCAGGCCAGCGAGAGTGATGCCTTCTGGCTGGACTGCGAATCGGAACGCTTGTACTCCGTGCTGACGCGTCATGCCGACTGGCCGGTGCTCATCATCGACGAGCAAGCGCTGCAGCCGATCGCCGAGATCTTCAGCCGTGTGACCGATGCGGCGAGCGCATGGACGGCGACGCACTCCGCCGGTGTCGCGGCGACCGCGGTCGCGCTGGCCGAGCGGATGCACTTCTCACCGCGGGAGCTCGATCTGATGCGCGCGGCGGGACATCTGCATGACATCGGGAAGCTGACCATCCCCACGGCGATCCTCGACAAGCAGGGGCCGCTGACGCGCGAAGAAATGGCCGTGATCCGGTCCCACACCTATCACACGTTTCACATTCTGGATACGGTCGGCGGTATGCAGCAGGTCGCCGAGTGGGCGGCCTTCCATCACGAGCGCCTGGACGGCCGGGGCTACCCGTTCCATCATCGCGCGCGGGATCTGACCCTGGGGTCGCGGATCATGGCCGTTGCCGACGTCTTTACCGCGGTGATGGAGAGTCGCCCTTATCGCAAGGGCAATTCACCCGCGCGGACCATCGCCATCCTGGACGACTTGGTGGCGCACGGCGCGCTCGACGGGGACGTGGTGACCGTGCTGCGGGCGAACCACGAGGCGATCGACGGAATGCGCGAGCGGCGCCAGGAGGAATACCACGAGCGGCAGATGGAATTCGCCTCGCTCGCGCCTCCGGCACTGGCGGCGTGAGGGGCCTTCGCGAGCCCGCCACGCCCTCTCTCACAGGGCCGCAACTCCATACAACCCCGGGGCCCGGCCGCGGGCGGCGAAGGAACCGGGGTCGACCAGCTTGCGTTTGGCGGTCGCCGTGGCAAGGGTCTCATCGAGCATGGCGAGCAGCAGATCGCGATCCGACGGAAGATACCCGTTCACCCCGCCGTAGATCAACTCGCCGTCACCCCAGATGTAGTTGGAAAAATGATCGCTGCAGAGTTCGATCTCGGACGCCGGAGCGGCTTGCGCGCTCATGCGGGAAGCGAGTTCGGCAACCAGCAGGCGGGTCTCGCGCAGGCGCGCGAGCGGGGAGACCGGTGTGAACCCCTGCGCATGGCGCAGCTCTTCGAGCGGAGTGCCCGGCAGGACGACTAGGCTGCGCAGGCGCAGGAAGCGCGGGGGCGCGGCGGCGACTACGCGCGCCGACTCACGCGCGTGCGCTTCCCAGCCCTCCTCGCCGCCGAGTCCGCTCAGGACATAGAGGCTCAGCTCGAAACCGGCCGCGCGCGCCTGCTGCGCTCCCTCGATGGCGCGGGCGGGGTCGATGCCCTTGCAGGTTCGCGCCAGGACCTCCGAGGCGCCCGACTCGAGTCCCGCGTGAACCCGGCTCAGTCCCGCCTCGCGGAGGGCGCGGAGATACGCGGGCGCTCTGCGCCACAACGTGTGCAGGCGGGTGTAGGCGGTGATGCGCGCGGCATCGGGAAACGTGCGGCGAACCGCGCTCACGATCGCAAGCAGCTCGGGGTGGACGAGGCAGTCGGAGTCACCCAAGAAGACGGATGACCCTGAGGGGGTGCGACGCCTTCCGCGGGCTCCGGCGGGCCCCGGCGTGGAGGGAATGTCCCCCGGCAATGCACGCTTCAACGCCTCCAGGTCTTCCTCGACCTCAGCCAGACTGCGTATCGAGAAGCGCTCGCTCTTGTACATGCCGCAGAAGGTGCAGCGATTCCAGGCGCAGCCCCGTGTCACGCGGATGAGGATCGAGCCGGCCTCGCTGGGTGGGCGGTAGGGGGGCAGTTCAGGGGCGTGCGTCGCCATGGGTCCACCTGTCCGGGAGATTCGCGCGTCGGGTCTCGACACGCGGCGCGGACTGCGCCGGGACGGCCGATCCGCCCCGCAATTGCCACCGACTATCGACTCAGAATAACACTCGATGAACGGAGGGGATCTCAGAAAGTTCCCCTGCGGCGTTCGCCCTGGAGACTCCGCGTTTCCCCGATGCCGATTCGGGGGTCGGTCCCGGCCGTGCGTGTTGTGAAGCGGGTCGTCGATCCTGTAGAATAGAAAGGCCCTACGCGGATCGGGCCAGGGGGCCAACATGCGCCGGCCAGGGAGCCAAGATGCACTCTCGAATCCTCGTCCCACTCCTCAGCTGGGTCGCACTGGCGGCCCCGCCCGTCTCGTGGGCGGCTTCGAACGACGACAATGTTGAATGGAGCGGCATCTCTCATGTCGCCCTTCTCGATCGAACCCCGCGCTGTCCGCTGGCCGGCCAGCCTTTCGCGCTGCGCGTGCAGAGCTGGCAGGGCGATCTGACGGCCGTGCGCGTTCGCCTCGCGGACGGCGGGGTTTCCTGGATCGACGCGGCGGCGATCGGGACCCGCGGCCCCTACGACATCTGGGAGGCCCAGGTTCCGGCCCCGGTGTCGAGCGCGATCGACGTGCTCTTCGAACTCACCGATGGGACCGACATCGACTATCTCGGCCCGGCCGGCGTCTCGGACGGGCTCCCGTCGCCCGGCTTCGTCATGAATTTCACGACTCTGTCGCACGCGCCGTACGGCGCGACGCCGACCCCGGGCGGGGGTGCGGTCTTCAAGGTCTGGTCGCCGAATCGGACGATTTGCCACGTCCGCGGCGAGTTCAATAGCTGGGGCACGGCGAACCCGATGGCACGCGTCGGCCAGGACTTCATCCTGCGCGTGGCCTCGGCCGCCGACCGGGATATGTACAAGTACTATTTCCAGAACACGCAGTGGAACACGGACGCGCGGGCCCGGGCGCTGAGTCCCGGCAACAACTACAACGCGATCGTCGAGGATCCGAGCCGCTACGACTGGGTGGCGGGCGACTTCGATGTCCCGGATTTTGAGCAGATGGTGATCTACCAGCTCCACGTCGGGACCTTCGCCGGGCTGAACGATCCCTTCGGCGCGGCGGCCTTTCCGGCCCAGTACGAAGATGTGGCCGAGCGGGCCGGTCATCTCGCGCAACTCGGCGTCAACGTCGTGATGCTCTGCCCGATCACTGAATTCCCCGGCGACTACTCGGCCGGCTACAACCCGGTGACCCAGTGGGCTCCCGAATCCTACTACGGCGACCCGGACGATCTGAAGGCGCTGGTGGATGCCCTGCATGGCGCGGGGATCGCCGTGATCCTCGACATCGTCTGGAACCACTTCTCCTACAGCGACAACTTCCTTTGGAACTACGACGGCACGCAGTTCTACTTCGACGATCCCGTCGTCGAGACGCCGTGGGGCAGCCAGGGGGACTTCGACGCCGGCGGGGTGCGCGACTGGTTCGCGGAAAGCGCCCACCTATGGCTGGGCGAGTATCGGATGGACGGGTTCCGGATGGATGCGACCGACTTCATGAACATCGCCCCGCAGGAGGCGGCGGGCTGGAGCCTGATGCAGCGCCTGAATGACGAGATGGACCGGCGCTGGATCGACAAGGTCGCCATCGCCGAGCAGCTTCCCGATGACGCCTGGGTCACGCGCCCGACGAGTTTGGGGGGCGCGGGCTTCGACTCGCAGTACTACGATCACTTCACCGATCGACTGCGCGAAGAGATCCTCGATGCGGCCCTCGGGGATCCCAGTATGGCGGTGATCGCGGACATTCTCGACGGCAGCGGACAGTACCTCTCCGGCCGCCATGTCACGAACTATTTCGAGCTGCACGACGAGGCCTGGCCTTCGAGCGGCGGGCAGCGGATGGTGAAGACGATCGACGCCACCGCACCGCACGACGACGTGTGGGCCAAAGGCCGAGTCAAGCTGGCGCAGGGGCTGGTGCTGACGGCGCCCGGCATTCCGGCGATCCTCCAGGGCACCGAGTGGCTCGAAGACGCCGACTTCGGGACCGATGCGGGCAACCGGATCGACTGGTCGCACAAGACGACCTACGCGGGGATCTTCCAGTACTTCACGGATCTGATCGGACTGCGAACCTCGCTTCCCGCTCTGCGCGCGGACGCGGGGATTCAGGCCTTCCATGTGAACGAAGGCTCCAACGTGATCGCCTTTCGACGGATGTGGGGCGATCAGGATATCGTCGTCGTCGCGAACTTCTCGAACGCCGATTTCGGAAGCTACCGCGTGGGGTTGCCCGCAGAGGGCGAGTGGATCGAACTCGTCAACAGCCAGGAGGCGCAGTACGAGGGTAGCGGACTCGCGAACCCCGGTGTGTTGGCGACGGAGGCCATCGCCCGGGATGGCTTCGCCCAATCTGTGGAGATCGCGCTGGCCAAGATGGCGCTCGTGGTGCTTGCGCCGGCGGGCGACACGGGAGTCGGCGACCCTGACGATCCCGCAGAGCACCCGACGAGTGTGCGATTGCTCCCGGTCCATCCGAATCCGTCCCGCGGGCATGCGCGGATCGCCTTCGATCTCATCGTGCCGGCTCGCGTACGGGTCACGGTGTATGACCTCTCCGGCCGCTTGGTGCGCGTCGTCCATGAGAGCGACCATCCGGCGGGACGAAGCGAGATCGGGTGGGACGGCACGGACCGCGGGGGCGCGCGGGTCAGTGCGGGCATTTACAGCGTGAAGGTCGAAGTGGACGGGGAGAATATGCCGCAGAAGACGGTCGTAATTGTGCGGTGAGCGCGAGCGAGGGATGCTCGTGGCCCTGTGAGGTCCGTCCTCCCGGCCGCCCCTCGCCCTGAGTCACGCATAAGGGTGGCGGGGGCCATGCGCGCCGGCCCCCGCCCTCCGGAGCGTTCATCCGCCGTCATTGCATGATCCCCGCCGCCAGCAGCGCCGCCAGGATCACCCCCATGATGCTCTCCCCGGCGATGCATCCCGACGCGATCGGGATCGTGTACATGTCGTTCCACTTGGGCGCCTTCTTGGCCAGCACCCACGCGACCACCGCGCCGAGGAACATGGCGAAACTGGTGTAGGCCGGAATGGTCAGCGCAATGCCGAGCGCGGCGGGCGAAGGCGTGTAGGGGCGGATCTTGGGGAAGATCCGATCCGCGATCACGATCAGCACTCCGAGCGCCAGGGCGATCCCGACGGCGACGATCGCGCTCGGCGGCAGGGTGCGCAGGCCTTGCGAAAGCACTTGCGCCACGCCGCGCCACACCAGCGCTGAGGGCGCGGGGAACTTGTCTCCGCCCAGAGTGGTGGCATCGGGCACGAGGATGAAATAGGCCGGCACCGCCAGGAAGGAGCCCGCCAGCACACCGAAGATCTGGGCGATGAACTGCTTGCGCGGATTCGCACCCACCATGTGACCGACCTTCAGATTTCCCACGGTGTCGCTGCAGCTTGCGGCGGCGCCGGCGGTCACGCCCGCCGTCATCAGATTCGCGGTCACATTGCCGGGAGCGAGCACGCCATAGGTGAGCTGGGTCACCTTGCCCAGCGCGCCGATCGGATTGATGCCGATCTCCGCGCCGGCGCGCGCCGCCACCGCGGCCAGGAAGAAAGTCAGGATCACGGCGATCACGCCCATGTACCAGTGGATGCCGAACATCCACATGAGCATGATGGTGGCCAGCGTTCCGGTGACGAGAAGTCCCGGCAGGAACCAGGTCATCGGGACCTCGATGTCGTCGAGCGGTCCCTTCTTGTGATCGGGGTCCTTCTTCTTCAAGCCGCTGAAGATGCTGGCGAAGGTCTTGCCCAGCGTGCGCCACTGGAAGGCGAGGGCCAGCAGGCCGCCCACGACGAGCACGGTGGCTCCCGGCCAGAACGACCAGGCGCTGATATTGCGGAAGCCGCCGAGGGCGGGCTGATTGCTCGCCCCCTCCTGGAACCCCATGGCCGCGAGCGCACGGGGATCCTGCTTTTCGGGCAGCATCAACTTCGATTCCCAGTAGACCGACTTGCCCGCCTGCGCGTAGAGGACATTCGCGCCCACGGATTTGCTGAGCGTGTCCCGCACGCTGACCGCCCCGAAGAGGGGATTGCGACGGCCATCCATGAGGGTGGGGGCGTTCAGGTGCTTCTTCAGGTCGGCGAGGTTCGCGTAGGCGACCGGCTGGGTCCAGGTGTAGCGCAGCGTATCGGTCCGGCTTCCGTCGGCGAGCATGGGCGAACGCGCCGCCTCTTCGAGAACCAGGGTGAACGTGGTTCCGGCCTCGAGCGCAACGGGCATCTGGACCGCCGCCGTCGCGGAGATCCGCGGCACCGCGTGCTTGATCACTTTCTCGTCGATCAGCCGCGGGGCGAGCACCGCGTAGTTCAGCAGCAGTCCGAGCAGCATGCTGAGCCCGACCTTGATGCCGAACAGTGCGCCGATGCTGATGAAGATCAGGCTGGGTTCCAGGCTCAGGGTCAGATTGCTGAGGTGCACCCGGGCGATGGAGAGCGGGGCGTTGAACAGACCGGGGATCCAGCCCAGACCGTCGCGCAGAGCCGCCACGACGATTCCGGCGCTTCCGGCCATCCCCAGCGCCTTGGCCTTCTTCATCGCCTCGCCGCCGTGCGAGTACATGGCCTTGAGCGTCTCGCCGGTCGGGATGTTGCCCGGGAAGCGCAGATTGTCCACCTGGATCATCTGACGCTTGAGCGGGATCGCCATGAAGAGGCCCAGGTAAAGGATGACGCCGATGAAGATCATGAGCTGCCACCAGATGAACTCCTGGCCCGTCAACATCGTCAGGGCGGGCACCGCGGAGACCAGGCCGGCCGACGAGATCCAGCTCGCCGCGACCGCCACGGTCATCATGATGGTGCTTTCCATCATTCCGAACTCGGCCTTGACCAGGCGGATGCCTCGCAGTCCCTTGAAGACGGCGAAGATGACGATCACCGCGGCGATGTCGACCCCCAGACCCCAACCCGATTTAAGGCCGACATAGAGATTCGAGACGGACATGAGCCCGCCGAAAAGCATGCCGGCGATCACCGCCCGTGTCGTGAGCTGGAGCGGGCCGTCGCCTTTGTAGACCGTCTCCAACCACTCGCGATCCCGCTCTTCGACCGTCTTCTGGACTGCGGCTGTCGGTTCTTGCATGGATGCCCCTCTCCATCCTCGGGGTGGCTCGAAAACGCGTGGAACGACCAGATTCGGGAGAGGATACGTCCCCTTCTCTGAAGGGGCAAGCGCGGATCGGCGGAGGGATCAGCGTTCTGTGGTCAGTAGATCGGCGGTCTGTGGACCATGGATTGCCGGTCGCGACGGAGCCGGCCTGGATGTGGCCCGCCCCGCCCCGTGGGGCGTCGATTCCTGGTCGATTTCTGTAAGAAGGAGCGGGCATCGCAAACACTAGTGGTGAGCGTGCCTCGCGACGGTCTCCGGCCGGAGGAAGCCGCGGGGGGACGCGAATCGGCAGGCCGTGGTGGCTCGCCGAGCGAGGCAGGCGCCTCGAGGAGGCTAGCGATGACCCACAGCTCCGGTCTCTCCAAGATTCGCGGCGCGATATGCGCGGCGGCGGGGTGTCTGATCGCCGCGCAGGTCCTGATCGCCTTTCCGGGCGCTGGTTCTGCTGCGGCGGTCGCTGCCGAGCCGACCTATCCGTGTGAGCCGGACCTGATCGAGGTCATGTTCGTGCCTGCCGCGATGGTCCGCCTGCGGGGAGGGGCGCTGGTCGATCTGGGACCCGCGGCCTTGACGGGGGTCGACGAGGTGCTGGCAGCCAGCCCCGGGCACGAGTGGCAGCGCCTCTCTTCGGTCTCCGAGGCCAAGCTCGATGCCGTCCAGAGCGAGGGCGAGGAGAAGACCGGCAAGCCGATCTACAATCTCAACAACATCTATCGACTCCGGATCTCTGCGGACCTGGATGTCTGGGAAGTGAGCCGCCGGCTCGAGGACCTGCCGGGTGTCCTGCTCGCGCGCCCGGTGCCGCAACCGCAACCGCTGCCGCTGCCCGGCAGCTACGAGCCCGAACAGATCTACCTCGATCCCAGCTCCGCCGTGCCGGGCGGCGTCAACGCCGAATATGCCTGGACCCAAGCCGGCGGCGACGGCAGCGGGGTCACCGTCTGCGACATCGAATACGGCTGGCGCTACACGCACCACGATCTCACCAAGGCCCCGGGCTCGCAGATCAACCCGAACCCGATCTACTGGCCGACCGGCGCGGACCAGAGCCACGGCGCCGGCGCGATCGGCATCCTCATCGCGGACCACAACAGCTACGGCACGACGGGCATCTGCCGCGGAGCCACGCTCAAGACCTGCGGCAGCTACTACGGCAACCCCGTCGCCTGGAACCCCGCGGGAGCGATCGCCTACGCGATCGCCTCGCTCTCCGCCGGGGACGTGATTCTCCTGGAACAACAGTGGGACTATACCGGTAGGGACGACTACGTGCCCATCGAGCTGTGGACCGATTCGCCCGCCACCCACCAGTCCTTCAACGCGGTCTATGCGGCCATTCAAAACGCGGTGGCCGCCGGCATCCACGTGGTCGAATGCGGTGGCAACGGCGGGTACAACACCGACGACATCCAGTGGTACGGCGACTCCGGCGCGATCGTCGTGGGAGCGGGTGGGGCCTATGCCGGAGGCCAGTATCCGGAAGGGGAGCTGCAGTGGATCTCCTGCTCGAGCTTCGGGCAGCGCTTTGACCTGCAAGGTCAGGGCGAGAATGTGGTGACCACCGGCTATGGCGATCGCTACTCGGCCGAAGGCGCGGATTACTGGTACACGCGTCTCTATGCCGGCACATCCAGCGCTGGGGCGGTCGTGGCCGGGACGGTGGCCTGCTGCGCGGGGTACTGGAAGGCCAACATCTCGTCGACGACTCCGCCGAGCCCGGCCTACATCCGCAGCCTGCTGGTCAGCACGGGCGAGCCCCAGTGGGTCCAATGGTCCTGGACGCCCCTGATCGGGCCGCGACCGGACTTGCAGGCGGCCTTCGCGGCCATGACCGGCTCCCCGGCCTGGACCGACGTGACCAAGCCGCCGCTCGATGACGCCGGCCCGTGCGCGGGAGTGGCCTGGGTCGACTACGAAGGGGACTCCGATCCGGATATCTATGTTGCGAACTTCTGGAGCTACAGCCCGCCGGCGCAGGAGAACCAAATGCTGCGCAACGACGCCGGCACGTTCCATGACGCCACGACGACGGTGCTGGGGGATCTCGATCAGACCACCGGCATGACCTGGGGCGATTACGACAACGACGGCGATCCGGACCTCTTCATCGCCAACTACAACTACGACTCGACCAACCGCCTTCTGCGCAACGATGGTTTGGGGAGCTTCACCGATGTGACCGCGGCGCCGCTGGACTCGACCGGCTGGTACAGCCGCGGGGCTGCCTGGGCCGACTACGACACGGATGGAGATCTGGATCTCTACGTCACGCACGGATGGGATGTGGCCAACAAGCTCTTCCGCAACGATGGAGCCGCCGGTTTCACGGACGCGACGGCCGGACCGCTGGGCTGCACCGGCGACGGTGGGAACTGCTCCTGGGCCGACTACGACAACGACGGTGATCCAGACCTCTACTTCGGCAACAGTGCCGTCGAGGGCAAACCTTCGAACAGGCTCCTGCGCAACGACGGGGCTTCCGGCTTCACCGACGTGACCAGTGCGGCCATGATCGACACCTCGTGGGCGGGGGTGCCCGCCTGGGGCGATTACGACAACGATGGCGATCAGGACTTGTTTCTTGCCAGCAGCAACTGCCATAGCAAGCTGCTGCGCAACGACGGCGGCGATGTCTTCACCGACGTCACCAACGGAGTCCTAGCGATCTGGGCCGGCACGAGCGCGGTCTGGAGCGACTTCGACAACGACGGGGACCTGGATCTGTACGTTACGACGTGGGACTGGGAGGGCTATCCGCGCCCGAACCAGCTCCTGCGCAACGACGGGGGCGGCGGCTTCAGCGACGTGACCTCCGGTCCGCTGGGCGACACGCGAGACTCCTACGCGGCGGCCAGCGGGGACTACGACGGCGACGGGGACCTCGACCTCTACGTCGGCTACAGTCGAACGGGCAATCGACTCTACCGCAACAACCGGATCACCAGCGGCAAGCAGAATCGGGATGGCGCTCACTGGCTGCAAATCGATCTGGCGGGAACCGCGTCGAACGCATCGGCCATCGGGGCGCAGGTCCGGCTCTACGCCGGTGGGACGATGCAGATGCGCGAGGTCTCGAGCGGCCAAGGCAGTTCTCAGAATGCCACGACGGTCTCGTTCGGTCTGGGCTCGCATGTCCAGGTGGACAGCTTGCAGATTCGCTGGCCCGGCGGTGGCACGCAGACAATCGAGGATCTGGCCGCCGACCAGAGGATCCAGGTGCAGGAGGAAACCGCGGGAGCCGTCGGGGACGGCGGGCAGGCCAGGAGCTTCCTGCGGCTTGAGAATCACCCGAACCCCTGCGCGGCCTTCACCCGCATCGCTTACGATCTGCCCACGCCGGCGCGAGTGACCCTGCGCATTTTCGATCCCGCGGGGCGCTGCGTGCGCACGCTCGCCGCTGGGGAGTGGACCCCCGCGGGGCGGCAGGTCGTCGCCTGGGACGCTCGCGACGATGCCGGCCGCGAGGTCGGCTCGGGGCACTACTGGTACCGCTTGCAGGCAGGGACGCGCGGTGGGGTGCGGCGGTTGACGGTCGTGCGATAGGCGATGGGGGGCCCTCTCGAGGATCTGCGGCGGCCATCTCTCTCTCGGGGGATGGCCGCCGGTGCTTTTTGGAGCAGGTCGAAGGCAATGGAGAAGGCCGGCCCCCTCGACACGGAGGCGCGCCTGAACCTCGTCATGGGGGCATCGCCATGGGGGCATCCCCGAGCAGGGCCACCGTGCGCGCCCTATGCATCCCCAGCAAACGACCAAGCCGCGCTCGGGCGATTTTCCCTCCCGAGCGGAAGGACTACGTAGTAGTATTGTCCCAGGATTGGGGGCCGCGCCTCGGGCGAATGACCGTAACATCCTCCGGTGGATCTCCACGGGAGTGGGCGCCGGTGCTTATGTCTGGATGTCCTGAACGCCTTTGTTCTCGGCCATTCGTCCGGCCTTCCCGGATTGAGGCTGTTTCGCTCCCCAGTCCCGATGGCGTTCAACTCACTGCACGTTGGAGCATTTCATGAACAAGAAACTCCCGAGGGCATGCAGACAGCTCTTCCTGCTGATTCCGGTGGCGGTCGTCGTCTCCGCATGTAGTTCCGATCTGCAGCGGCCGTCGTACGACAGTCCCCTCGATTCCGGCCAGGATTCGACCATTCCCATCCCCGATTCACTTCTCATCTCCGTGGGTGATGGGAGCGTGCGTCTGGCCTGGAGCCTGCCGCCCGGCGGCAGTGTCGACGAGTATGCGGTTCTCCGCAGAGATGGCGAGCCGGGCTCGGGAGAAGTGCCCAAGACGATCGGGCGGGTGGCGGGCCTCGCGTACGTCGATTCCGGCGTGAGGAACGGCCGCACCTATTACTACTCGGTAGCCGCCGTCGTCCAAGGGCAATCCGGCCCGCGCACCGAGGAGCTTGCGGCCAGCCCCGGGCTGTTCGCGATCACCCTGGCCGGAGGGGCCGACTACACTGCCGAGCGGACCATCGCGGTGGACTTCGACGTCCCCAGCGCCGAAGCGGTGCGCCTGTCGGAGAATCCCGACGCGTTTACGGCTCCCTGGCAGCCGGCAACAGGGACCCTGCAGTGGACCTTGAGCGCTGGTGACGGGGAGAAGACCGTCCATGCGCGATTCCGATTCGCGGATGGGTCGAGCAGCCTACCGGTCTTCGACGCGATTCGCCTGGACACCTACGCCTTGATTGAATCGCTCGTCTTCGACGGCGGGAGCGTGCGCGCGCCGGGCGACACCCTGCACTTCCGCATGGCGACCGGAGAGAGCTACGGCACGGCGGAGGTGACGGTGGCCGGGCTCTTCGAAGCGGTCCGTCTCCTGGATGACGGAACCAACGGAGACGGCACGGCCGGCGACGGCGTCTACGAGCGGGACATGATCATCCCCGCCGGGACGGTCCTCACCGGTGCGGAGGTGCGCGGCGGCTTCACCGACGAGGCGGGCAACCAGGCCGCCCCCCTCAGCGCGCCGCAGCGGCTCACGGTGCGCCAGGACCCGGAACCGGTTTCTCTGCTCAGCGCCACCGTCGCGGCGTCGCCCGCCGCCCCCGCGGTCACGCTGTACTGGAGCGTCGCCACAGATCAGAGTTTCTTCGCCTATCGCATTCTGCGCTCGGAGACCGCGCCCATCGATCCCGGCAGCGCCGATCTTGTCGCGCTGATTCCCGATGCGGCCGTAGTGCAGTTCAGGGACTCCTTCGTCGTCGAAGGCGGAACCTACTACTACCAGGTGTACGTCCAGAACGACTTCGGAGCGGAAGCCGCCTCCAACACCGCCTCGGCCTTCGTCGCCAACACACGCCCCCCGGGATCGATCGTGCTTTCCGCCGCATCGAGTGTCGGCGCGGGGCGGATCGCCTTGGAGTGGAGCCCGTGTGCTGACCCGGACTTTCTCTCCTACCGCCTCTATCGCAACGAGAGCGGTGCAGTCGATGAAGCCGACTTCCTCGTGGCGGAGATCCGCGATGCCGCGCGGATCTACTGGGACGACGCCGGGCTGGAGGAGAATACGCGGTACGCCTATCGCATCTATCTGCGCGACCAGGGGGAGCTGATCTCGCGCAGCAACGAAGTCACTTTCCGAACGCTCAACGAGGCGCCCGCCCCGGTCACCTTGGGGGAGGCTACGGCGGTTGGGGGCGGCGCGGCGACTCTCTCCTGGACCACCAGCACCGCCCATGACTTTGCATACTACCGGCTCTATCGGGACGTGATCCCGGGGGTGACGACGTCCTCTGCGCTCGTCGTGCAGATGGAGGCGGACCCCACGTTCACCTCTTATCGGGATACGCAACTAAGCCCCGGCACACGGTACTACTATCGCGTCTTCGTCATCGACGATGCCGAGACCCCGGCGGCCGCGGGGAGCAACACCATCTCTCTGGTGGCTGCGGCGACCGCGGAGGAATGATCCACTCTCGGCTCGATGGTGTCCGACCGGGGCGCGGGCGAGCGTGCGGCAAGAGGCTTGCGGCTTTGGCGACCGCCGGGCTGGCGTGGTGCCTGTTCTTCACCGGCACCCCCGCCGCGGAGCCCGCCGCCGGTGCCGATCTTTCTTTCCTGCCCCGGATGAGGCAGCTCGGCGTCGAGTACCGGTTCGACGGCCGGCCGGTCGATCCGCTCGCGATACTCCGGGCCCACGGATACAGAATCGTTCGCTTGCGGCTCTGGCATACGCCCACCGAACCCTGGCAAGGGCTGGACTCCACGCTCATCTTCGCCCGGGAAGTCACCGCACTCGGTTTCGATCTCCTGCTCGACCTGCACTACTCCGACACCTGGGCAGATCCAGGCCACCAGGCGAAGCCGGCCGCGTGGGAAGGTCTCATCTTTCCAGTCCTGGTCGATTCCATCTACGCCTATACCCAGCGGGTGGTGCGCCGTTTCGATGATGCCGGCGCGCTGCCGCGCTATCTCCAGATCGGCAACGAGATCGATTCCGGGTTTCTCTGGGATGACGGCCGCGTCGGATGGCCGGGCAGCGTGTGGGACAATCCGGCGCAGTGGCGGCAGCTGACCGGTCTGCTGCGGGCGGCGATCGCCGGCGCGCGCGACAGCCTGCCCCCGGAGAGACGGCCGCAGATCCTCGTTCATCTCGCTCAGGGCGGAAACAACGGCCATTGTCGGTGGTTCTTCGACCATCTGCCGGCGGGCGGCATCGACGTCGATGCGATCGCGGTCTCCTTCTATCCCTGGTGGCACGGCACACTGCCCGAGCTGACGCACAACCTCCACGATCTCGCTTCACGCTATGCACGCCCCCTCTGGGTCGTCGAGACCGCCTATCCGTGGACCCTGGAGGGGTCTGCGGGGGCCGGGAACTTTGTCGTCTCCGCGGACCAACTCCACCCCGGCTATCCCGCCTCTCCGGAGGGCCAACTCCGCTTCCTGCGCGACCTGCGGGGGGTCCTGCGCAGTCTCCCGGACGGACTGGGCGGGGGCGTGCTCGTCTGGGAACCCGCCTTCCTCGCGGTGGAGGGGGGCCCGCCCAATCCCCATGAGAACCTGACTCTCTTCGACTTCGACGGGCGGGCGTTGCCTGGTCTCGGATTTGCCGAGGCCCCGGACAGCTCTCGAGGCGTTCCGGCCTGGTGAGTCCGGCGGGAGCCACGCGATCAGCCTCGCCCCCCACGGGAGATTTTCCGGGGTCTCCCGAAAAAATCCCCTTGACGAGATCGGTGCTCTTGTCGATACTGTACTAGTACAGAGCATACAGGAGGCCGGAATGCGCTATTTGGTCGTCGACACGCGAAGCCAGGTCCCCCTTTATGAACAGATTCTCGATCAAATCCGCAGCCGGGTGCGCACGGGCGAACTCGTCCCGCGAACGCCCTTGCCTTCCGTCCGCCAGCTCGCCGCCGACCTCGCCGTCAACCCGAATACGGTCGCCAAGGCCTACATGCTCCTCGAGCGAGAGGGGATCATCCAGACCGTAGCGCGACGCGGAGTGTTCGTGGCCGGCGCGGCGCCCGCGCGCGCCCACGACTGGGAGGACCGGCGCTTCGCGGAGAGTCTCGAGAAGGTCCTGGAGGATGCAAAGCGCCTCGGCCTCGATCGCCGGCAGTTACTGGCCGCGGTCAATCGGCGACTGCGGAGCAAGACGTCCAAGCGGAAACCGACAGGAGGAAGATCCCGATGACACCCACGGCGTTGTTCGTTCTGGTCCTCGTGCAGGTCGCCGTTTTCCAGGTCGCGGCGATGCGCATGAGCGAGTCGATCGTCGGCACGCTGATCGGCGGCGATCCGTTGCCGGAGTCCACCCGGGAACGCTTGCAGGGCTTCCGCAAGCGACTGCGCCGGGAACATCTCATCCTGGCCGCCGCGCTCGCGCTCATCGCGGTGCTCGCGATTGCGTTCCCTTCGCTCTCGCGCGGGGCGCGCAAGCTCGCGCTCGCGGGCGCCTCGCTGGCTTCCACCGCGCTGTTCCTGCTGTTGCTGCTCCGCGACGGTCAGGCGGTCACGAGGATCGCAAACGATCTCCCCGAAACGGGGCGGCGGGCGGCCAGCCTCGAGCGGCGTTCGCTGCGCCACTTCTATCATCCGTGGCTGGAGGTGATCCCGTTCTTGATCCTCTGCGGCACCATCGGTCTGACCGTCGGACTTCTGCCGGCAGCGCACGATCCTCTCGACGCCGCCGGCGGGACCGCCGGGGAGGACCTTCTCACTCTCCGCGATCTGCGGGCCTGGATCGGACCCGTGCTGCAGGCCACCTGGGTGCTGGGCATGCTCGCGGTCACGCTCTTCCAGGTGCGCGGACCCGGCTGCTTGAGATGGGGTCGGAGAGCGTCCGCGGACGATCCGCTTCAGACGGTCGAGATGGATCGGCGTCTCCGGAGCCTGCAGATCCGGGACAGCTTCGTCTCGAAGACACTCGTGACCGTCTTGATCGGGATCATCCATCTGCGCCGGGCGGTCCTGCCGGGCATCGGCGTCCAAGTCCCCATGCTGGTCGTTCTGGAGTGGGTGATCGTCGTCGGTCTGTTGGGCCTGTTTGCCGGATACATGGTGTCTCTGACGCATCTTCAGAGACGCGACGGCAAGCGATCCACTCCGCAGGCCCCCGCGGGATGAGCGTCGCGGGACGCCCGGCGATCGTGCCGAGTCTTGCCGGTGCGGCGGCCTACGCCGCACGGATGTCACCGCATTCTCCGGTGCCGGCGTGTGCGGATGCGTCAGCCCGACCCGTCCGCATGCGGTTGGAACAGAAAGGAGTGTACGCCTGGCGACACCCTCCATATCATGGGTGGTGACATTGCGCACAACCACGGCTCGTCGCACAAGCACGGCTCGTCGCGCAGCTACCGCGCGTGGCGCAGCACCGGCAAGGCCGGGGTGACGTTGCGGGACCCGAGAGGAGGCAGACCGATTGTCCCATGATGTAAAGATCCCGCGCACGCCCGGCCAAGAGGAAGCGACCATCGGGCACGACGCCTACAAGGACTACGAGCTTCCCGTCGAGGGATTCAAGGGGACTGCGGACGAGGTCGAGAGCCAGTGGTATCGGCAGTGCTTCATCGGCCGCGGGGACACCGTGAAGCAGCTCACCTGGCGGGCCGTCATCATGGGGTGGATCCTGGGTGGGGTCCTCTCGCTTACCAACATCTACGTCGGCCTCAAGGCGGGCTGGGCCTTCGGAGTGGCCATCACGGCCTGCATTCTCTCCTATGCCGTCTGGACCGGCTTCCACAAGGTAAGGCTCGCCAGGACGCAGATGACGATCCTGGAAAACAACTGCATGCAGTCCACGGCGAGCGCCGCCGGCTACTCCACCGGGGGGACTCTGATCTCGGCGTTCTCCGCCTACCTGCTGCTCAACGACGAGATGCTTCCGTTCCCGCTCATGCTGGGTTGGGTCTTCTTCGTCGCCGTCTTGGGGGTCACCATGGCGGTGCCGATGAAGCGGCAGATGATCAACATCGAGCAGCTTCGGTTTCCGAGCGGGATCGCGGCCGCCGAAACGCTCCGGGCGCTGCATGCCAAGGGGGAGAAGGGGATGCGCGCGGCGCGCGCCCTCGCGGTCGGAGGGCTCTTCGCGGCCGTCAGCGCATTCTTCACCGACGGCTTGAGGCTCATCAACCCCCACCTGGAGTCGCTGCAGATCTCCTCCCTGGTCGGCCGCCTCAGCGCGGTGACGTTCGGGCCGGCCTGGGTCGGGCGCACGGTCACCTTCGCCTGGGACCCGATCTTCATCGCCGCGGGGATGTTCGTCGGGATGCGAGTGGGTGTCAGCATGCTGGTGGGTTCGGTGACCTGCTGGATGATCTTCGTCCCGTGGCTGCAGGCCCACGTGCCCGAGACGAGCAGCCTGACGGGTTTCAGGTCGCTGGTCCAGTGGACGCTGTGGGCCGGCACGGCCTGCATGGTCACATCGGGGATTCTGGCGGTGCTCTTCCAGTGGCGGAGTGCCCTGCGTGCGTTCCAGGGTCTGGGGGACATGCTGGTGAAGCGCGGCAGCCGCAAGCGTGATGAGCTCGCCGGCATCGAGACGCCGGCTTCCTGGTTCGCTTTGGGGCAGCTGGTCTCGCTGATCGCGCTGGCGCTTCTGGCTCATGCCAGTTTCGGCATGCCCTACTGGCAGAGTTTCGTCGCCGTGCTCCTGAGCTTCGCGCTGGCTTTGGTGGCCTGCCGCGTGACGGGGGAGACCGACACGACGCCGGTGGGGGCGATGGGGAAGATCACGCAGCTGACCTTCGGCGCCTTGTCGCCGGGGAACATGAACGTGAATCTGATGGCCGCCAACATCACCGCGGGATCGGCGACCTCATCGGCCGACCTGCTCACCGATCTGAAGAGCGGCTATCTGCTCGGCGCCCATCCCCGCAAGCA
>JAZDGX010000135.1:0-11208 GCA_043806645.1 Candidatus Eiseniibacteriota bacterium
GGCGCCGGAAACGCGGACGAGCAGGAACATCTCCGTAACGCGCTCGTGCGCGGCTTGGAGGCCTTCGAAACCGTCACGCGTGGCAGGCCCGTATGAATCGCGTCGCCTTTCAGCGGCTGGAACTGCAAGGCTTCGGGCCCTACGCCCGGACGACGCGCTTCCTTCTTGCGGACGGCCTGAGCGTCTTCATCGCGCCCAATGAGACGGGCAAGTCCACATTCCTGGCCGGCCTGCTCGCCGTGCTCTTCGGTCTGCCGGAAAAGGCCGACCCGCAAGTCTGGGGCACGACCCGCTTTCAAAACTGGGAGGCTCCGCTTCCCTATCGCGGCTCGCTGCTGTTTCTCGCCGGCGGTCAGTGGCATCGCATCCAGCGCGATTTCTCGTCGCATCAGGTCGTCTGGACCGTGGCCGATCCCAGCCCCGCGCCTCCGTCACCCGCGACGGATGCATGGAAGGCGCTCTTCACCGACGAGCACCGCGCTTCGGGTCGCGGCGGGGCCCGCCCGCGCTACGAGCAGCTTCTGCGCAAGGTCCTGGGCTTCGACGACCTCGGGCTCTTCCGCCTGACCTATTGCCTCACGCAGGATCCCGAGGATCGCACGCGCGAGGAGACGATCTACCGCAGCCGGCAGGTGCCCGCGGACGTCCAGAATCTCATCAGCGGAAGCGGCGGGCGCGTGAGCGATGTCCTGGCCCGTCTCTTCGATGCCTTCGGCGAGATCACCCAGACCACGGGCGAGGCGGGACTCCTCCGGCCGGGCAATGTCCGCGCGGCGAATCTCCATACGCCCGGCCGTCTCGAACAGGTGGAAGAGGCCTTGCAGGAAACGCGCGACGCGCTCGATGCGGCCCGGCAGGCCTTGGAGCGCCTGCACGGCTCGCAAACATTGCTCGAAGAGAAGCGCTGTCTGCTCGAGCGCGTGCGCGTCGAGCTGACCGCCGACCGCGAGTTGCTGGAAAAGTGGAGCCGCTGGGCTCAGGCGCGGCGGCAGGTGCGCGATCTGCGCAAAGGCGCCGTCGCGGTCGAGACGGCACTGGATCAACTCGCGCGCGAGGAGATCCAGCAACGGGAGCACGAGGGTACGCTGGCCGCTTCGCTGCCCGAGTACCAGGCACCCGATTTCCCCTTCGCCGAGCGCGGCGGTGAACTCCAGGCGCTCCAAGAAGCCGAGCGGGACCTTGAGCGGATCGCGGGGGAATCCCGCGAGGCGCGCGGGCAGCAGGAGCAGATCGCGCGCGAGATCGAACTCGCCCAGGAAGAGATCCGCACGCGCCACGCGGATTACGTCGACCGTCCCCATCTGCTCCGCGATCTCGATGATTGGGAGCGCGTGAGCGCCGAGCTCGCGAATCTGCAAGGCGAGCTCAGCGGCATCGCAAGCGAGATCGAGACCTGTCGCACCGAGGCGCAAAGGACGGGCCGGTGGACGGCGCTCGACGACAGCGTGGAGCCGGCGAAGGCGCGCCCGGTGCGGCATCTCGAGGAGTTGCGCTCCCGGCTGCCCCGGTTCCTCGAGCTGACCGCCGAGAGCGAGCGGCTGGAAACCGATCGCGAGGCTTGCGAAGCGCGTCTCGCGGGCCCGCTGCGGGCCGCGGGGGAGGTGCCGGAAGAGCTGCGCGAGGAAGCGCTCGTCTTTCCGGAGCGCGTCGAGAGACTGCGCCTCGAGGCCGCCGCCGCCGCCCGCACGGCCCAGGAACAGCAAGAGCGCGCGGAGGCGCTGGCGCGGGAAGTCGCCGAGCTGCGCGAGATCGAGACCAGCCTGGTCGAACACTTCGGGCCATCGGCCCCGCCGCCCGAGACCGGATCGCCCGCACGCGCGGCGTCTCGCAACGCCGAGCTTCCCGAACGCTGGAACGCGGCGCGCGAAACCATCGGCAAGAAACTCGAATGTCTCCAGGAAGAAGGCCGCCTGCTCAACCGCATGGCCGACGCTCAGCGCCGCATTCGCGCGGGATTCTTCAGGCAAATCGTGCTCCCCGCGGCCGGAGCCTTCCTCGCGGTCTTCGCGGTCGTCTATCTCGCGACACACCTGCCTCCCGTCTCCGCCACGCCCGAGTTTCTGGCTGCCCCGATTGCCGGACTGGCCATCGGGACAATCGTCGCTCTGGTGGCCTACCATCGCTCCAAGGGCGCGTCGCATAGGGACTATCGCGCGGCCCAGGGGCGCTTGTCGGCGGTCCAGCGGACCCTGCACGCAACGGATGCCCGGCTGCGGGAGTCGGGAGCCGGATTGGACGCGCTCGACGGTGAAGCCCTGGCAGAGCTGGAGGCGCGCTTCGATCGCTACGTCGCAATCGGCCGGGGAATGGCCGAGCATAAAGCCTCGGCGACCGGAGCGGACGACCTCGATCGGGCCCGTGCGGCGGCCGCGCGGACCGCAGCGGCCGTGATGGACCTGCAGGGGCGCATGGCGCCCTTGGGCGACGACCCGGCCAGGCTCGTCTCGACTTGGATCGAGACCACGCGCCGCTTGAAGGCGATCCAGACGCGGCTGCGCGAGATCGAAGCCGAAGTCGGCCCGGGAGACTGGACCCGCCGGCTGCTGGCGGAACTCCCATCGATATGGCAGCGCCTGGCCATGCTCGCCCGCATCGCCGACCGCGCGGCGACGCCGCGCCAGGTGATCGAACGGCTGCGCGACATCCGTCCGCTGCAGTGGGACGAGTGGATCGCCGAGGCCCGTTCGTTCGAGGAGGCGAGCGCGCGGCTGGCGGAGTTACGCACTCGCGCGGATGCCCTGGCGGCGCGCGACGAATCGGGACGCAGCCGGCTCGAGCAGCTCGCACAGCGAAGCGCGGAGCTGCAGGCGGCCTGCGCGCCGTTCGATCTCGATCAGCCGCGGGACAATGTGCGCATCTCTTTCGCGCGCCATCAGACGCTCGACGAGCAGACGAGAAACGCCCGCGCCCAACTCGCGCCGCTGCTCGAGCGGATCGCGGCGCTGGACGGCCGGGCCCGCGAGCGCAGCGAGCGCATCGCGTCCCTGCGCGGGCCTCTCGAGGATTGCCTGCAACCCGCGGGCGGCGACGCGGGGGCGGCCGTGCAGCGTCTCGAGAAGGCGCGCGGGCTGCGTGACGGATGGCGCCGCGCGGCCGAGAAGCGCATCGGCATACTCAAGTCCCACGGAGTCGCCGGCAGCGACGATCTACGCATCAAGCTCGAGGAGCTGCGCCAGGAAGCGGCCCGCGCGGCGGAGCAAATCCAGGCGCTCGAGGCGCGCCACGCGATGTTCCACGACTTGGCCGACACCGATCCCGAGGAGATCCACCGCCGGCAGGTAGAGCTCGAGCAGCGCATCGCGCGCGCCACGGCGGAGGCGGATACCCTCGATCGAGAATTCGTCGCGCTGCGCGATCAGGTGTCCGAGGCGCGTTCCGACGGCAAGCGCGCGGGAAACGTCGCGGTGCTCGAACTCGATCTGCAGAGACTCGAGACCGAGCGCACGACCCTGCGGCGTGATCGCGAGGCCTATCGGCTGGCGTTTCTCACGCTGCAGGAGGCCGCGGAACAGTTCAATCAGACCCATCGCGAACGCTTGCAGGAACGCGTCACCGAGATCTTCCGGGAGATCAGTCTCCATCCGCGGCGGTCCATTCGATTGGGTGAGGATTTCGAAATCGAAGCCTCCGAGGACGGCCGCCCCTGCGCCATCCGCCAGCTCAGCCAGGGCGCACGCGACCAACTCGCCCTCGCCCTGCGCCTCGCGGTCGCGGAAATGCTGTCGCAGGAAGCACGCCTGCCGCTTTTGCTCGACGATCCCTTCCTCGCCTTCGATGCCGCCCGCCTGGAAGAGATGCGCCGCACCCTGACACGCATCGCCGGCGAGCGTCAGGTCATTCTGCTCTCTCACCGCGAGGAACTTGCCGGGTGGGGCGAGGCGATCGCGATCGAGTGACCCCTTGTCGGATGCCCTCGGGGGATGAAACGACCGCGCTTGCGGGACCCGCAGCCGGATGCCCTCGAGGCAACGCCGTTGCGAGAGGGGCCCGGCCATAACTTATTCCAACATGGTTGATTACGGGCGAGGCCACAGACTCGGGCAGGGCCGCTCTCCCCGCAGCACAATCCTTGACATCTCGGTTGCGCTGAGTATTATCCGAGAAACGTCCGGCCGACTCGCGGCCGGCGTCTTTTGGATGGATGGTAGGCTGCGGATTTTGTAAGAGCCGGGTGGATCTCTCGGGCCATCTGTGTGGCAGGAGGCCCTAGCACCCACCTCAGGGAAGGATTGGGAGAAATCCCGAGTCCCACCCGCTTAGCCGGCGCTCGCCTCGTGTGAGCGCCGGCTTTCTCTTTCGGCTGCAGAAAAACGGGATCGGTCCCCAGTTTGCGCCGGGGACCGTTTCCCGGGTCTCACCTGAGGAGGGTTGATCACCCCGTGTGGCTGTACACGGGGTGATTGCGTCTTGTCCGCACCGTCTCCTACCCAGTTCGGTCGGGCGGGTTCCAACAGCCGGCCCTTAAGAACAAACCCCCACCGCCAGGTGTGGCGCGCGGGGGTCTACATCAGTTATCCAGCTTTGCGACTATCGGTTACGGTGCGCCGGCAGCCGGGTCCCTACTCCTTGTCTTCCTTCTTCGTCCCCTTCTTTGGCTTCTTCGGTTCCTTCTTCTCTGCCTTCTTGTCTGCTTTGTCTGCCTTGCCTGCCTTCTTCTCTACCTTCTTCGTTTCCTTCTCTTCCTTCTTCGCGTCCTTGGATTCCTTCGTTTCCTTGGCTTCCTTCGCTTCCTTCTTGCCCTTCGCTTCCTTCTCGGCGGCCTTCGCGGCCTCTTCACGCACTTTGCGCTCGGCAGCTTTCTGGTCCGGGGTTTTCACCAGCTCCAGCATCGCCATCTCGCCCGCGTCTCCCTGGCGGGCGCGGGTGCGCAGCACGCGCGTATAGCCACCCGGGCGCTCGGTGTACCAGGGCGCGATCGTGTCGAAAAGCTTCTTCGCCACATCGGCATTCTGCACCACGCGCGCGACCAGGCGTCGCGAATGAAGATCGTCGCGCTTGGCATAGGTGATGAGGCGCTCGGCCACCCGGCGCGCTTCCTTCGCCTTGGCGAGCGTGGTCTCGATTCGCTCGTGCTCGAAGAGAGCCGTCGTCAGGTTGCGCATCAGCGCGCGGCGATGCGCCGCGGTGCGGCTCAGCTTGCGCCCGTCCTTCTTGTGCCTCATCGCAGTTCCCCTTCCGCTCCGTCGCTCCCGGCTACTCCTCGTCGCTGATGCCCAGCTCTTCCTCTTCCAGCTCCAGCTCTTCCAGCGGACTCGGCAGGTCGGTCTCGCCGCGCACGCCGAGGTACTTCGTCACATCCATGCCGAAGTAGAGACCCATGCCCTGGATGAGGTCCTGGATCTCCTTCAGCGACTTCTTGCCGAAGTTGCGGTAGAGCAGCATTTCCTGTTCGGTCTTGCGCACCAGGTCGCCGAGCGTGCGCAGGCGCGCCGCGCGCAGGCAGTTGGCCGAGCGCACCGAAAGCTCGAGCTCGTCGACGCTCTTCTCCAGCAGACCCTTGATGCGCGTGAATTCCTCGTCGACCTTCTCCTCGGCCTCCTCTTCGAATTCCTCCTCGAACTTGACGAAGATATTGAAGTGATCGCGCAGGATCTTGCCCGACATGGCCAGGGCGTCCTGCGGGAGGATCGAACCATCCGTGCTGATCTCCAGGATCAGCTTGTCGAAGTCGATGCGCTGGCCGATGCGTGCGCTCTCGACCGAGTACTGCACGTGCGTGATCGGACTGAAGTTGGTGTCGAGAACGATCGTGCCCAGCGGCCGCTGTCCAACCTTCTGGTGCTCTTCGGCGGTGACATAGCCGCGTCCCGAGCCCACTTCGACTTCGAACTCGACATCCGCTTCCCGATTCACCGTGCAAATCGGCAGGTCGGGATTGAGGATCTCGATGTCCGAGGAAATCTGCAGATCTCCCGCGCGGATATGCGCCTCGCCCAAGGCCTTGAAGATCCCGGTGCGGGGCCCGTCGCCATGATGCTTGAAACGGATCTGCTTCAGGTTGAGAACGATGTCGGTGACATCCTCGAGCACGCCCGGGATGGAGGTGAATTCATGCAGCACGGGACCGCTGTTGAACTTGCAGGCGATCACGGCCGCGCCCTGCAACGACGACAGCAGCACCCGGCGCAGGGTGTTGCCAAGCGTGTAGCCGAACCCGCGCTCCAGGGGCTCCACGATGAACCGGCCGAAACCGTCGTTGGAGACGGCCTCGTCCCGCGTCACGGTATCCGGCATCTGGAGGACTCTCCATTTCATATCGACATACCTCCTTGCGAGAAGGCCTCGCAATACCCCGCGCGGACGACGATTACTTCGAGTAGAGCTCGACGATCAGCTGCTCTTGAATCGGCACGGGTATCTGCTCGCGCGAAGGAACCTGGAGAACCCGAGCGGTCAGCTCTTTCTCGTTGATCTCCAACCAGGCCGGATCCTCGGTGCGCCGCCGATTGTTGAAGTTGTCGGCGATCGCCCCGACCTTGTCGCTCTTCGGGCGAATGGAGATCAGATCGCCCGCTCTGAGTTGAAACGATGGAATGTCCACGATCTTCCCATTCACCAGGAAGTGGCGATGGGAGATCAGCTCGCGGGCGCCCCAGTGGGAAGCCGCGAGGCCGACCCGGGTGACGGCATTGTCCAGGCGCGTCTCCAGCAACTGGAGCAGGATCTCGCCCGTGACTCCCTGCCGCCGCGCCGCCTTGCGGTAGTAGTTGCGGAACTGGCGCTCCATCACGCCGTAGATCCGCCGCGCCTTCTGCTTTTCGCGCAGCTGCAATCCGTAGGGCGTGTCCTTGCGCCGGCGCGTCTGGCCGTGCTCCCCGGGCGGATAGGCCCGGGTCTCGATGGCGCACTTCTCGGTGAAGCAGCGCTCGCCCTTCAGGTACAGACGGATCCCTTCCCGGCGGCAGAGTTTGCACTTCGGACCATGATAAACGCCCATGCGTTCCCTCCACTCCCTTCAAACAGCGGCGGCCGATCCGCCGCGAAATCACCACTCCTGATGCCTGCCTATGCCCATCCGCCGATGCCCGGCTGCCGGACCCAAGGGGCCCCCGGCCCGCCGGCGCCCCCCAGCCGCTAGACGCGTCTCCGCTTCGGCGGCCGGCAGCCATTGTGCGGGATCGGCGTCACATCGCGGATCGCCGTGATCTCCATGCCCGCCGCGGCGATGCTGCGGATGGCCGCCTCGCGCCCCGAGCCCGGCCCCTTGACCCAGGCCTCGACACGCCGCATGCCCTGATTCATCGCCTCCTTGGCCACGGCTTCAGCGGCCATCTGGGCGGCGAAGGGCGTGCTCTTGCGCGAACCCTTGAAGCCCACCTTGCCGGCGCTGGCCCACGTCACCACCGCACCGCTCATGTCGGTGATCGAGATGATCGTGTTGTTGAAGCTGGTATGGATGTGCGCGACCCCGTTCGGTGGAATCTTGCGTTCCTTCTTCTTGCGCCGTTCTTTAACCACGCCGGTTCTCCTTTTCCAAGCCTTTCGTCAGTCCAAACCCTTCGTCCGTCGAAGCCCTTCGTCCGCACGGGCCTTCCATTCGCCCGCCGCCATCCCCGCGTCCGGGTCGCGCCGTCGGACCCGCTCCGCGCAGCGATCCGTCGTTACTTGATCGACGTGACCTTCTTCTTCAACGAGCCCGATGACTTGCGGGGGCCCTTGCGCGTGCGCGCGTTGGTATGCGTGCGCTGGCCGTGCACCGGCAGGCCGCGGCGATGACGCATGCCCCGATAGCAGCCGATATCCATCAGCCGCTTGACGTTCATGCCGATCTCGGTGTGCAGCGCGCCTTCCACCCGGTAGTTGTTCTCGATCTCGTTGCGCAGCCGGGCCGCTTCTTCCTCGCTCAGGTCCTTGACCCGCCGGCTGGGCTCGACGCCCGTGGCGCCCAGGATCTTGCGTGAAGTCGCAAACCCGATGCCATAGATGTAGGTCAGCGCCGCTTCGATGCGCTTTTCATTCGGAAGGTCGATTCCGGCGATTCGAGCCAAGACTGAGTCCTCCTCACTGATGCCGCCCGGCCGGGCGCCCCCTCACGGGACGATCCGCGCCGGGTGCGGGCGATTCGCTACCCCTGACGCTGCTTGTGCCGGGGATTGCGCTTGCAGATCACGCGCACGACACCCTTGCGGCGAATGATCTTGCAGTTTTCACAAATCCGCTTCACCGACGATCTGACTTTCATGACTTCCCTCCGCCTTTCGTCTAACCCCGCTCGGGCGGCCATCCGCCGCCGTCGAGAGTGGTCAGGATGCGCGGTCCACCGGTCGTGATCGCGACCGTGTGCTCGAAATGGGCCGACCGGGAATGGTCCCGGGTCAAGACCGCCCACCCATCCTTGTCCGTGTAGACCTCCAACCCGCCCGCGTTCACCATCGGCTCGATGGCGATCACCATGCCCGCCCGGAGCACGGGCCCCTGCTGGCGGCTGCCGAAGTTCGGCACTTGCGGCTCCTCGTGGAGCTGGCTTCCGATGCCGTGACCCACGAGGTTTCGCACCACCGAGAAACCATCCCGCTCGACGATGTCCTGGATCGCGTGGGAGACCTCTCCCAGCCGCAATCCCGGCCAGGCCTTCTGGATGCCCTGCTCGAGCGCCTCGCGGCCCGTCTTCAGGAGCCGCTGCGATTCCGAAACGACCTCCCCCACCGCGAAGGTCCAGGCGCCGTCGCCGTGATAGCCTTCCTGGTAGGCGCCGATGTCGACACTGACGATGTCGCCTTTCTCCAACTGCCGTCCACCCGGGATTCCGTGGACCACCACGTCGTTGATCGAAGTGCAGACGCTCGCCGGGAACCCCTGATATCCCTTGAACGAGGGCCGCGCGCCTCGCGACAGGATGAACCGCTCGACCTCCGCATCAATCTCCTGCGTCGCCACTCCCGGTCGAATGAGCTCTCCGGCCAGCCGGAGCGCCTCGGCCACGATGCGGCAACTCCGGGCGATCTTCTCGATCTCATCCGCCTGCCGGATGGCGATCATCGATCGGCCTCGACCCCGAGCGCCCGCTCGATCTGCGACCGCGCCGACTCGAAGCCGGCGTTGCCGTCGATCGCCTTGAGCAATCCGCGCTTTTCGTAGTACTCCACGAGCGGCGCGGTCTGCCGTTCGTACACCTCGAGCCGCTGGACGACAGTCGTCTCGCGATCGTCGTCCCGCTGCACCAGCTCCCCGCCGCAGGCATCGCACGCGCCCGCCCGGCGGGGCGGCTTGAACTCCAGATTGTAGACCGCCTTGCAGCGCGGACAGACGCGCCGGCTCGTCAGGCGGCCGATCAACTCCGCGCGCGCCACCTGGAAGTCCAGCGCCCGGTCCAACCGCCAGCCGTATCCGGCCAGCAGCCGATCGAGCCCCTCGGCCTGCGGGATCGTCCGTGGAAACCCATCCAGGATGAACCCCGCGGCCGCATCGGCCCGATCCAGACGATCACGCATCAGCCCGAGAATGACGTCGTCGGGCACCAGCCCGCCGCTGTCCATGTAGCCCCGGGCCTTCTTTCCCAACTCACTGCCCGCCGCCACCGAGTCGCGGAGAATGTCGCCGGTCGAGATCTGCGGGATCCCCAGCTCTTTCTGCATCCACGCGCTGTGGGTCCCCTTGCCCGACCCGGGCGGTCCCATGAGCACGATCCGCATCCCACTTCCTCCGCGTCTCTCCGGCGGCGCTCCCGCACCTACATCCTGCGGCCGCCCCGCAGGCGCGTGCGCTTCAAGAAGCCTTCGTAGTGGCGCGCCAGCAGATGACCTTCGATTTGTTGCAGCGTGTCCAGGGCGACACCGACCACGATCAAGAGACTCGTGCCGCCGAAATAGAAGGGCATGCCCGCCCGGTAGATCAGGATGTCCGGCAGCACCGCGATGGCGGCCAGGTACAGAGCCCCGGGCAGCGTGATGCGCGTCAGGATCCGATCGATGTAGTTGGCCGTCGGCCGGCCCTGGCGAATGCCCGGGACGAAGCCGCCGTACTTCTTCATGTTCTCGGCCACATCCACCGGGTTGAGCACGATCGCCGTGTAGAAGTAGGCGAAGAAGATGATCATCAACGAGTAGAGCGTGATGTAGACGATGTGCCCCGGGCTGAAGAGCCGGTTGACGAAGTCGATCACCGGGCTGTCCTGGAAGAAGGTGCCCAGCGTGCTCGGGAAGACGATGATCGACTGGGCGAAGATGATCGGGATCACGCCGGCGGTGTTCGGCCGCAACGGAATGTGCGTGCTGACCCCACCCACCATGCGCCGCCCCACGACGCGCTTGGGATACTGCACCGGGATCTTCCGCTGCGCCTGGGTCATCATCACCACGATCCCGGTCACGACCAGCATGCCCGCGAGCAGGAGGATCAGGAACAGCATGTTGATGTCGCCCGAGCGCACCATGCGCCAGGTCTGGAACAGCTCGATCGGGAAGCGGGCGACGATGCCGATGAAAATGATCAGCGAGATGCCGTTGCCGATGCCTCGCTCGGTGATCTGCTCGCCCAGCCACATGATGAACATCGTCCCGGTGGTGAGCGTGAGCATGGTCAGGATCTGGAAGGCGAAGGAGTTCATCGAGATCAGGCCCGGGATCTGGCCGCCCATGCTGAGCAGGAAGATGCTGATGCCGTAGGACTGGATCAGCGCCAGCAGCACGGTTCCGTAACGGGTGAACTGGGTGATCTTCTTACGGCCCGCCTCGCCTTCCTTGCGCAGCCGCTCGAAGTAGGGGATCACCGCGCCGAAGAGCTGCAGGATGATCGAGGCGCTGATGTAGGGCATGATCCCGAGCGCGAAGACCGTCGCCCGGCGGAAGTTGCCGCCGGCGAACAGGTCGAACAGCCCGAACAGCCCGCCCGCCTGGTTGCGCGCGAACCAATCCGAGAGCGCACTCCCGTCGATGCCCGGGGTGGTGATGTGCCCCCCCAGGCGGTAGACGACCAGCAAGCCGATCGTGAAGAAGATCCGGCGCTTGAGCTCCGGGATACGGAACATCGATTCGAGCTTGTTGAACATCAGCTACTCCTCAGGCGTCAGGCCGGGGTGGGCGTCAGGAGCTCCACCTTGCCCCCGCTCTGGCTGATCTTCTCTACGGCAGACTGACTGGCCGCGTGTACGCGCACCGTCAGGGCCCGATCGAGCGCTCCATCGCCGAGCAATTTGATCGGCAGCGCGGACCGGCGGATGAGCCCTGCCTCCCTCAGCTCGGCCGGGGTCACCTGGCTGCCGGCCTCGAA
>JAZDGX010000136.1:0-7693 GCA_043806645.1 Candidatus Eiseniibacteriota bacterium
GACGTCTACTTTCCGACGCAGAAGGTCGAGAAGATCCGTTCCAGCAGCAGCGGGCCCACCCGCAGCCCGAGGATCTCGCCCAAGTGATCGAGCGCCGAGCGCAGCTCAAAGGCGGCCAACTCTTCGCATCCACCCCGGTCGAGGTGTTCGAGTGCGCGCAGCAGGGCTTGCTGCGCGGTGCCGATCTCCATCCGCTGGCGCTCGCCGACGAGAAGCGCCGCCTCGGCTTCATCTCCGGCTGCCTTCAGGCGTCGCGCGATTGCGCGCCGCAGGGGCTCCACTCCTGGAGCCTCGACCACGGAAGACCGCACCATTCCGGCCTCGGCCTGGAGGGCGTTGTTCCACGCGGAACATGGGCCCAGGTCCCACTTGTGCAGGGCGACCAGAATCCGGTCGGACGGCACGGACATCCGCTCGATATCTCGGACCAGATCCTCGGGGCATGTCGCATGCGCATCGACGACTTGCACGACCAGGGTGGCCGATGCCAGCGCTTCCAGCGTCCGGCCGCGGCTTTCATTCGCCAGTGGATCCCCTCCGTGATCGTCCGGCCGCTCCGACGGGGACAGCCCCGCAGTATCGACCAACACGACCGGCACTCCTTCCCATTCGACCCAGGCCTCGATCGCGTCGCGCGTCGTTCCCGGGATCGGAGAGACCAACGCCCGCGCGCGGGCCAAAAAGGCATTCAGAATCGAGGACTTCCCTGCATTGGGGCGGCCGGTCAGAACGACTCTCGCGCCTTCCTCCATGAGCTTCCCGGCATGCCCGCCTTGAAGAAGGCTCTGCAATCTCTCGCGCTCCGCGCGCAGGATCTCCCGTCCATCGACCTGTTGGGGGGCGATCGCGTCGGGAGCGCCGTCCTGCTGGATGTCGAGCCCCGCCTCGATTCCGGCCAGAGCGCCGGTCAGACGCTCCATGCTCTCAACGAGAGCCCCCTTCAGCCCTCCCGAGAGGATCCGGAGAGCCGCGCGCGCGGCCGCACCCGAGCGAGCGCGGACGAGAGCCTCCACTGCCTCCGCCTGAGCAAGGTCGATCTTGCCGTTCAAGAAGGCGCGCTCGGTGAATTCGCCGGGTCGGGCCGGCCGGGCGCCCGAGGTCCACAGGGATTTCAGGATGCGGCCCGGCGTCCAGTCGCCGCCATGCGCGCCTATCTCGATCAGGTCTTCACCGGTATAGGAATTCGGCGCGCGGAACAACGTCACGACGACCTGATCGATGGCCTCGCCGCCGTCGTGGAAGGCGCCTACCGCGCACTGATGCGAGGGAAGCCGGGAGATCCTTCCGGGAGGATGGAAGTGGCGCTCCAGAATCGTTATCGCATCCGGTCCGGAAAGCCGCAACACCGCGATGGCAGCGGTGCCGCGTGCCGTCGACTGGGCAGCGATCGTGTCGGTGGTCATGGATCGGGGGCTCCTCGACGCCGAAAGACACGGTGGGCGGCGCAAGAGCCGCCGCCCACCGTCGGATCCCATCGTGCCGGCCTGTCAGCGGCGTCTACGACCACCGGCGCGCGGCTTTCTTCCAAAGGTCATCGGCTGTCCGTCCGTTCCATCGCCGGCTTCGTCATCATCCTTCGACTCATCCTTGCGGCCCGGTGAAGCAACGATGCCGATCTCCTCGGGAATCCGGAAGTACGACTCCTCCGGCTTCTCCTGTTCGGGACGGCTGGCCTCCACTGGGTCCGCCGCCGGCACGCTCTCGGCGGCAACCGGCTCGGGTCTCTCTTCGCGCGGCCGCCGGGGCATCCGTCGCCCGCCGCGACGACCGCCACGTCCGTCGCCGCCGCGGCTTTCGCGATCGTCGTCACGACTCGGCCGCCGGTCCTCACGCCCCTCGTCACGGCCCGCAGCCCGACTCTCGCGACCCTCGTCGCGGCCCACGGTTCGGTTCTCGCGGCCCTCGTCGCGGCCCGCGCTCCGATTCTCGCGTCCATCGTCCCGGCCCACGGCCGCCTCGGCCGGCTCGCGCTCCCCGGTGCCGCGCCTGCCGCTCCCGGATCCCGTGCCGCCACGCCGCCCGCCGCGCCCGCGATCCGCTCCGCCCTCACGGCGCTCGCCGCCCGCGGAGCGTCCCGCCGGCACGACCATCACGCGCTTGGTCAGCCCATCACCGATCGCGCGCGTCTCCACCCGTGGATCGTCCCCCAGCGTCAGGTGAACGATGCGCCGCTCATCGGCGGGCAGCGGCTCGGTCAACATCTCCTTGCCGCTCGCCAGCGACCGGTCCGCAAGTTCGCGCGCCTTGCGCCGCAGCTGATCCTGACGGCGCTTGCGATATCCGGCCACATCCACCCGCACTCTGAGCTCCTCGTCCATGTGCGAGGCCATGCGGGAGATCAAGTGTTGCAGGGCGGCCAGGGTCTCCCCGCCCCGTCCGATCAGCAGGCCATCCGAACCCTCGGTTTGGATGTCGATTTCATAGGCATCCTCGGCCCGGTTGATCTGAAAAGTGAGGTCCAGGTCCAGCACCTCGAAGAACCCCTTGAGCAGCTCGTTGAGCTTTCTTTCCGAAGCTGATTTCTTCCACACTCGGATCTTGGTCACACGCCCCTTGAGGAATCCCAACATGCCGCCGCCCGTGCCCTGTTCGACGACTTCGTATTCGACTTGATTGGGGGTCGTGTCTAGCTTGTCGCAGGCCGCCTGCAGGGCCTCTTCGACGTTCCGTCCTTCGCAGAAGACCTCGTTTGGATTCCGCTCCATTCCTCTTTCCTTTCTTGCTCGGCGGGCGCTTGCCCGGTTGCCGCGGGGCCGTCTCCTAGGCCCGGGCGCGTTTTGCGCTGCGCTTCAGTGTCGTCTGCGATTCCTGATCGGGAGGAATCGCCGCGGGGGCCATTTGCGGCTTCATGCGCAGCTGTTGGATGACAGCCAGGAGATTCGTCACCGTCCAATAGAAGACCAGCCCCGAGGGCAGCCCGTAGAAGAAGAAGACCATCAACAGGGGCATCATGATGAGCATCGGGGCTTGGCGGGGATCGGTGGGCGTCAGCTTCTGCTGCCAGAACATCGTGGCCGCCATCAGCAGGGGCATCACGTTGATCGGGATGCCCGCCAGATGGCCGACCGTGTCGGGAGACGAAAGATCCTTGATCCAGAAGACGAAGGGCGCCTTGCGCAGTTCCATCGCATTCATCAATACGTTGTACAGCGCGTAGATCACCGGCATCTGCAGAAGCAGCGGCAGGCATCCGCCCAGCGGGTTCACGCCATTTCGCTTGTGCAGCTCCATCGTCTTCTTCGTGCGCAATTCCGGATTGTCCTTGTACTTGGCGTTGATCGCATCCAGCTCGGGCTTGAGCAGCTGAAGCTTGCGCTGCGATTGGAGCGACTTCACCGTCAACGGGTGGAAGACCACCCGCAAGACGATCGCCAAGACAAGGATGACCAGGCCGTAATTGGGCACGACGCGATGCACCGTGAGCAGGAACCAGTGCGTCGCCTTGCTGATCGGAGCGATCAGCTTTCCGCCGAAATCGACCAGCCGCGTCACCTGCCGGTCAACCCGCGAGTCGAGTTGCCTGAGCACCCGGTAGTCGATCGGCCCGACATACAGGCGGTAGCTCTGCTCCGTGCTGCCGCTTTCGGCCAGCGGGCGTATGAGGCGCATGCCCACCCGCGCGTCACTCGGTTCCGAGACGGCCACAAAGACCGCCGGCGTCTCTTCGCTCGGAATCAGCATGCCGGTGAAGTACTTCCCCCGCACGCCCGCCCAGTGAAGGATACCCTCGTAGAACCGCTCGCCGGCCTGTGAGGCCTTGCCGCCGCCGCACTGGCAGCCGAACCCGCCGCCACCGAACCCGTCCTTGATCAGTTCCTCGCCCAGCAGGGCCACGGCGGCTTTGGCCTGCTTCTCGAGACTCCGCTGCGTCTCCAAATTCGGGATCCCGTCCTGCCAGCCCAGCACGATGTGGTGATCCTGGCGCGGGTTGGCAATCCCATCCACGCGCAGATCCACCTCGATGTCGTATCCGGAGGGCCCGATCCGATAGACCCGCTCGATGTGTGCAGCGGGCGAGCCTTCCGTCTCCGCCCCCGTCCCCCAGACGATCGGTCCCTCGGCTACGAAACGCAGGACGGCCGTCTCGCCGGACCCGATGCGCTGCGCCTTGGCAGAAGAAGCGTCCGCGCCTTTCGCAACCAGCGTGCCGGCTCCGGATCGTTCCAGAGCGAAGGTGGTGCGAGAGAGGTCTACATCGCCCTCCGGTCCCGTCAGCTCGAGCGCGAGGGCCCCGGATTCCTCGGGCACCAAGTCCGCCGGGTTTCCATCCTCGTCCGTGTAGTCCCGCAGGGTCCAGGATCGCAGCATTCCCCCTTGCGTGCTGAAGACGGCGCGGAAGAACTCGCTTTCGACGAGAACCTCTTGTTCCTCAGCCGGCAAGCGGTTGGCAAGCCGCCAGCCCGAGGCGGACGGATCGCTGGCAGCGGGATCGGCGGGGGGTGTTCCGCCCCAGCTTTTCTGGGGCGCGGGGGTGCTTTGTGAATCGACGTCGCCGACGGCACTCAAGGTGTCGGCGCGATAGGCAGGCTGCGTGCCGGAGGGGGAAAGCTGCCCCTCGGTCGCCATCCCGGAACTCGCGTCCTCGGGCACCGGCTTCTTCTTCGCGCCAAAGATTTGAGTGAAGGCCACCCAGACGACGATCATGAGCCCGAACGCGAGCAGCGTGCGCGCGTCCAGACCTCCGGAATTCCTGTCTTGCATCCTTGTTCACTCCACGACACGCGCCATCCGCGCGGTCGGGGCGGATCCCTGCCGGCGGGCTTCCGAGCACGCACCGGGTCGCGGCGGAGATGTGCGGCCTGCGGGAATGCGATCCAGGGCGATTCCTACGGCACGGGATCCCACCCGCCCGCATGGAAGGGATGACAGCGCAGGATCCTGCCGGCGGCCAAGCGGACTCCGCGCAGGAGGCCGTGCCTGCGCAGGGCTTCCTGGGCGTACCGCGAACAGCTGGGCTCGTACCGGCAGCTCGAAGGAATGAGCGGAGATATCAGGCGTCGATACAACTCGATCGCTGCGATCAGGATCCGGATGCCTGCGCCATGCGCGCCATCGGCCACGATCGCCGGATATCCCGCGGGGCGATGCTCGCCCGATTGATTCACGTCCGATGATCCTGCGGTTCTCGACCTCCTCCAAGAATCTCAGCGCTGCCGGCATGCAAGCCTGCGCGCTGCAGGAGGTCTTCCATTTCGGTTTCGATCGCCCGCATTCCCTTCTCGGCACAGCTGGGCCGGGCGATCCAACCCAAGTGCCATCCGCTCTCCGTCAGTCGCTCGGCCAGGACCTGATACGCCGCGCGCATCGCGCGTTTCGCACGGTTGCGCCGCACCGCATTGCCGACACGCCGGCTGGCCACGAAGAGGACCATGCGCGGCCCCTCGATCTCGCGGCGCGCAATCAGCACCAGGTGCCTTCCGTGAAAAGCCTCTCCCTCATCGAACAGCCGCCGGATCGACTCTTTGGATCTCAGCGGTTCATCCCCCCAGGCCATTCGTTACCGGCCTAGCCCGACACCGTCAAGCGCGCTCTCGCCTTGGCCCGCCTGCGCGCGAGCACTCTGCGGCCCGAACTGGTGCGCATGCGGCGACGAAATCCATGCACGCGCCGCCGCCGCCGATTGTGAGGCTGAAAGGTTCGCTTCACGTCTCTCTCCCTCCTGCATGATCAGGCGTGTTCCCACACGTTCAAGCGCAATCCATGCCGGGTTTGCAGAGGCCTGGAACCGCCGGCCCGGCGCAGCCGCGCCCGGCCGCGACCAACTGCATGTGTCACAGCGAACAGGGACGGGGTCGGGAAGAATGCTCGCGCGACGCCCTGCTCTTGATGACCTGCGGGCCAAAACCTTCGCTGCCCCGCGAGTAATAACCTCGAAGGATACCCCCGGATTTGCTTGGCCGTCAATCGGGAAATGTCTCATCCGCCGTACATCTTTAGGGGACAGCGGGCGCGATCTAACTGGCTTCCCGGTAGTCGATTGCAGATTCGCAACCCATTTCAAAAAACCCGCCTTGTTCGGCTTCTCCACACGGTGCTAGCATCCGGGCCGTCATCGAGCTTTCTACTGTTAGTAACTGTATCGGTTTCTTTGAGTTGCGGGGGTTGCCGGGCTTGGCCCGGACGACCGGCAACGAGAAGGATCGGCGCCGATTCGGCGGCGGATGCCACAAAGACAGGGAACGAACTTGCAACGCACGGCAGCACAAACGCTTAGCCACAATGGACTTGTCGCTCGCTGCGGCTAGACGTCTGTTCTACCTGCTGTCCGGGCTCCCGCCTGTCTGTAGCACCCAGCCGAATCCGTACGTGCGGGTGTGGAAAAGTCTGTGGATAACACCCGCTCATCGGGGGCAGCGTGGAATCGTCCTATCCGGTGATCTCGTGGAACGACATCCTCGAGCAAATCCGTAAGAGAATCTCGACTCAGAAGTTCCAAACCTGGTTCGAGCCGGTGAAGGTCCTGAGCTACGACTCCGAGAAGGTCGTTCTCCAGGTTCCCAATCCGTTCTTCGGCGACTGGTTCGAGGAGCACAACCTCCCGATCATCAAGGATGCGTACCAGCAACTCAGCCAGCCCTCGCCGAAGATCCACATTGTGGTCAACGACAGCTACTACGAGCCAAGCAGGAACTTGCTGACCCCCCAAGCGGCTCCTTCCCGGCCGCCCGCGGCGCCGGCCGAGGAGCGCTGGACGCACAATCTCTATCCACGCTTCGTGTTCGAGAATTTCGTCGTCGGCAAGAGCAATGAGTTCGCTCATGCAGCGGCGCAGGCGGTCGCCCAGGAGCCGGGAGTCGTATACAACCCGCTCTTCATCTATGGGGGCACGGGGCTGGGCAAGACCCATCTGATGCAGGCAATCGGTCACATCGTTCTCGCGCAGAACCCACGGGCGCGAGTCTACTACGCTTCTTCCGAGAAGTTCATGAACGGCATGATCCAGGCGATCACAGCCGGCCGAACGCTTGAGTTCCGCATGAAGTACCGCCGCTTGGACCTGCTCCTCCTCGACGATATCCACTTCCTCTCCGGGCGGGATGCGACCCAGGAGGAATTCTTCCACACCTTCAACGCGCTCCATGACGAGCGCAAACAGATCGTCGTAACGAGCGATCGCCCCCCCCAAGGACATCCCGCGGATCGAGGAACGGCTCGTCTCCCGGTTCAACTCGGGCCTCTTGACCGACATCCAGGCCCCCGACCTGGAGACCCGCGTGGCCATCCTGCGGGCCTGCGCCAGCCGGGACGGCATCGTGGTGCCCGAGGATGTCCTCTTCCTGATCGCCGAGCGCATTCAGCGCAATATCCGTGAGTTGGAAGGGTGTCTCGTGCGCCTCTCCGCCCTGAGCCGCCTCGTGCGCGCGCCGGTCACCGCGGATCTGGCCCTGGAGGTGCTACGCGTCTATGTGCGCCCCGGGGAGGCGGCCGTAGGAATCGATCAGATCCAGCGCATCGTCGCTAAGACCTTCGATGTCACCGTGGAGTCCTTGCGCGGCAAGCGCCGCACGAGCAGCATCGCCTTTGCCCGACAGGTCGCGATGTACCTGACCAAACAACTGACAGCGATGACGTTGGTGGAGATCGGCAAGAACTTCGGAAATCGCGACCATAGCACGGTGCTGTATGGCATCGAAAAGATCTCCACTGCAAGGAAGAGCGAGGCCGACCTGAACAAGCGCATCGAGGAGCTCGA
>JAZDGX010000137.1:0-20192 GCA_043806645.1 Candidatus Eiseniibacteriota bacterium
GAGCTTCTCGTACGCCGTCAACCCCCGGCGACGCTGACCAATCGACAGCTCCCGCTCGACCAGCTCGTCCACTCCCAAGGCCTGCAGAACCTCCGCAACCAAGGGCAACCCTGCCTGAGAGGTCATGTCCATCGGCCGAGATGCAGCCTCCATGCGGAACGGCAACAGTCCCTGACGGGCTCGCGATCCCATCGCCGAGCCACCTTCGGTTCCTTCCCGCATCGTCCGAACGCCTGACTTCGGCCCAGCTTCCCAAATCGCGTCCCCTTTTTCACCCAAAGGGTGAAGTCATCCCCTGCCTTCCCAGCGACCTACAGAGTTAGAGCGGAGTTGAGGCCGGCACGCCCCCCAGCGCTGGCAGGAGTCCTGCGTGCAAGTCCTGGCCCGAGCGGATCGATCTCTTTCTCCCGATTGCGGCCCGACCACCCGAGTGGCAGAATGATCCGGATTCGATGATCGCATGCGGCCTTTGACCCATCGATGCCGTGCCTTTGACACGATCGGGGTGCCCACAAGGAAGGACGGTGCCCGGCGGTGGACATAGCGTTTGTAGTGCGGAGGTTCGACCGCGGTGGAGGCATAGCGCGCTATACCACGGAACTGGCCGAGAGGCTTTCCCGAACCAACACCGTGACCGTCTACGCGGCAGCATGGGATGAGCGGCCCGATACCGGGATCCGGTTCGTGCGTGTGCCGTTTGTCACCAGTACGCTTCTCCAGGCGCGTCACCGGCACGCTTGGAACACCCTGCTCGAGGTCGGCAGCTTCACGCGAAGCGCAGCCAAGGTCGTCAACCGGAGCCAGCACGACATCCTTCACAGCCAGGGTGACTACGCGCATGGCACCGATGTCCTTACCGCCCACAGTTGTCACAAGGCGTGGCTGCACCAGGCCCGCCTCGTTGCCGGCGGCCCGATCGGGCGGCTCAAGAAGTCCCGTGCGAACCCGCTCCACGCCCTCGTTCTGCACGCCGAACGAATCGGCATCACCGAATCGACGCGCGTCGTCGCGATATCCGAGCGGATCCGCTCGCAAATCGTCGAACAGTATGGGATTCCCGCGGAACGAATCGCGGTCATTCACCACGGCGTCGATACCGTGCGATTCCATCCCGAAAACCGGCGGCGCTTTGGTGAAGAGCTGCGAAGCTCTCTCGGGATCGGCTCTAGCGAGATCGTCGCCATCTTTCCCGCGCACGAGTTCCGAAGAAAGGGCCTGGGGGTGCTCATCGAGAGCCTGCGGCGTCTCCCCGCTACCCTCTCGCTCCTTGTCGTGGGTAGGGACGATCCGCGGCCCTATCGTTCCCGCATGGAGCAGTATGGCCTCCTCGATCGCGTTCGCTTCGTCGGAGATGCGCCGGACATCGAACGCTGGTACGCGGCAGCGGATCTGATGGTCTTTCCAACGGCCTATGACGCGTTCGGACTCGTCATCACCGAGGCCATGGCAAGCGGTCTGCCGGTCGTAACGAGTCGTGATGCCGGCGCGGCCGAGTTGATCTCCGATGGCGAGGACGGGCTCCTCCTCAGCGATCCGTCCGACGTCGATGCGGTCACCGCGAGCATGCGCCGTCTGGTCGAGGACGCCGGCTTGAGGGAGCGGATCGGCAGGCGGGGCCGGGAACGGGCCGAGATGCACTCCTGGGACAGAGCCTGCGCGATGACACTGGACTTGTACAAAATCGTGGCCCGGGAGAAGGAAGCCCGCAGGCGCCAGGGACGTCCATGACGGAGACGAAGCCCATTCCGGATATGGCCGATCAGCGGGATGGCATCCCGCATTCCCGTGGGCTGGTTCACGAGGGTCTATGGATCATCCTGCTCACCTCTGCCAGCAAGGTCCTCGGGATCGCTCGGGAAGGGCTCTTGGCGTGGGCATTTGGAACCTCGGCGATCGTTGACGCGCTCCGCGTGGCGCAATCGGGAACCCTGCTGATCATCCACCTCTTGGCCGGCAGTGTGCTGGACAGCGCGTTCCTGCCCACCTTCAAGCACCTGATTGCCCAGCGCCGGACCCGACTCGCCTGGCGTGCGGTGACCCTTGCCGCCCGGGCGCTTGCAATCGCCGGTGGCGTCCTCTGCCTCGCACTGCTGCTCGGTGGACGGGTCTGGACCCGGCTGCTGGCACCCGGATTCGATGCGACGCGCCTTGGATACGCAGCGCTCTTCCTCGCCGCCATGTCTCCCGCGGTGCCCCTGATGTTCGGGGCCAACCTGCTGGCAACCGTCTCCTCGGCCCTCTATCGCTTCCGCCTGCCCGCTCTGCGCGCGCTCGTGCAGAATGTGGTGATCCTCGCCGGGACCATAGCCGCCGTCGCGATCGGAGCCAGGGTGCTCCCCGGACGCGCGATCCTGCCGATCGGCTTGGCGCTGCCGATTGCGCAGGGGATCCTCCTCATCATCCTGTTGCGATCCTTGAGAAGCCATGCCCGGCCGGTCGCGCGCGGCACCCCCGACAGGGACCGATTGCTGTGGACGCTCCTGGGCACGGCGCTCGCTCCGGGATTCGCTCTTGTGCTGACCGAGCAAGCAACCGTGATCGTGGAAAGGGTAGTCGCATCGCGGTTGAGCGAGGGCTCGATCGCCTCGCTGGATTATGCCCGCTTCCTCGTGGAAACGCCGCTCGTGACGGTCGGGGTGGGCATCACCCAGACGCTCCTGCCGACCCTCTCGGATCTGAGCGCGGCCGGCGAGCGGGAACGGTTCATCAATTCGATTCGCACCCTGTTGCTCGCCTGTCTCTGGGCCCTCCTGCCGCTGTCGGTCTGGTTGCTGGCCTTCGGTGAGGATCTGATCCGCCTCATCTACGCGCACGGCGCCTTCGGGGAGGCGTCTGTTCAGACAACCACGGCGGCGCTCGCCGGATTCGCAATCGGGCTCTGGGCTTGGTTCGGCGGAACCATTCTGCAGCGGGCCTTCTATGCCCAGCGGCGGCTGCGCATCCTCCTGCCGTTGGCGATCACCAGCCTCGTTGCTTTCGCGGTTCTGTCGTTCCTTTGGGCCCCGTCCATGGGGGTGCGCGGCGTATCGACCGCCTTCAGCGTCGCCAACATCCTCTTCTTCTCGGGGAGCCTCGCATTCCTCGGTTGGGAACTCGCTCGCGCCGTACTGCCCATTCTCGCCTACTTGCTCGCCGGCGGAGGCCTCCTGTATCTCGCAGGGTCCGGGATCGTGCCGCAGGGACCGCCTATCGTGCGCCTCGTGGCCGGCGCCGCGTTGATCCTGCTCGCGTGGATCGGTTGGACGGCGGTCAACCCGGCGACGAGGCGGCTCGCATCGGGCTTGATCCACACCCTGCGGAGGAAGACATGAGCGGCGGCGCACGGGCGTATCAGGATCGCAAGTGGGCAGCCCGCGCGGGGACGGCGATCGCCCGGCCGGAACCGGGTTCGCGCGTCGCGGTGGCGCTCGATCAACTCGACGGGAATGGACGCTTGATCGATCTGGGGTGCGGGGACGGCGCGCTGCTAGCCCTGGCGCCGGGGTCCGGCATCGGAGTCGACCTTTCCCCCGCCGGACTGGCGCGCATGCCGGCGCAGATCCCAAGGGTCTGCGCAGATCTCGACGCCGCACATCTTCCCTTTCGGGACGCGAGCGTGGAGACTTGCACATTTCTCGACGCACTGCCCTATGTCGAGTCACCGCTGCGCGTGCTTCGCGAGGTCGCCCGGATTCTGAAGCCCGGCGGCAGGCTGATTGTGAGCGCGCCCAACGCGCGCCAGTTCCGGCATCTCCTGGGCTTGCTCGCGGGCAAGCCGATCGCCCCCTCGCCCGAGGAGAGGTCCTACGACGGAGGCCAACGCCATCTCTTCACGGACCGATCGATGGCGCATCTTCTGGACGAAACGGGATTCGCGTGCGAACGCCTGCTGGGGCTCCTCCCGGCTCCGCGCGCGTCTTTCCTGCGCAGAATGCTCGGGCCGATCGCGCGTGGCGGGATCGGTCGAGCGATGCTGGCTCCCGGCGTCCTCGCGATCGGTCGGCGGCGATGAGGATCGCCTTCTTCACACGCTGCCTTCCGGCGCACGGCTTGGGCGGGATGGAGATCCACGCCGAGCAGGTCGCGCGCGGACTCGCCGCTCGCGGGCACGAGGTCGTGGTCTACACGACACGCCTCGATGACGGCCCGCGCGTCGTAGCGGACGCCTCGGGCGACAACCCGAAGATCCACTTTCTCGCCGGCACGCGCCCGCGCAGCTACATCGGCGGATACTGGGCGGTGAGTCGCGCCGCATTCCTGCGGGACCACGCCGCGCGCGCCTTCGACGTGGCCTTCAGCGAGAGCAGCGGGGCCAACGGACTGCTGCGCGACGCGTCCCCCATCGTGCCCGTGACGGTGTTTCTGGTCGGAACGGCCGGGGCCGAGTTGGTCAGCAAGATCCGCAAGAAGGCCTTTCGGCCGCGGACGATCCTCGGGATCGGCTGGAATCTGATCAGCCATCTTCAGTCGCGTCGCTACCTGCCGCGCGCTGCCCGCATCCTCTGCGAGTCGGAAGGGCTGCGGACGTGGGCGATGCGCGAGATGCCGTTCGAGGCGTCGCGCGTCTCGGTCGCGTGGCTCGGGGTCGACACGAGCCGCTTCACGCCCGAGGGACCGGTGCTGCCCGAGATCCGGGATCGGGCCGGCGCCCGGACGTGCATCATCTTCGGCGGTCGTTTCGAGAAGGAGAAAGGGTTCGACGTCGCGATCCGCGCGGTCGCCCCCATCCTCACACGGTACAGCGACGTCTGCGCGTTCCTGGTCGGCGCGGGCCGCGAGAAGACGAGCCTCACAGCCCTCGCCCGGCCATTGACCGCGACCGGTCGCTTTCACATTCTGACACCGATCCCGCACGAGCGGCTTGCCGAGATGTACCGCGGGGCCGCAGTCTATCTAATGCCCACGATCCGCAAGGAAGGCTCCGCGCTGTCGCTCGTCGAGGCGATGGCCTGTGGGTGCGCGGTGGTCGCAAGCCGCGTGGGCGGGCTGCCGAGCCTCTTGCGGGACGAAGTGGATGCGATCCTCGTCCCACCCGGCGATGTGGAGGCCCTCTCGAGGGCGATTGCACGCCTTCTGGACGATCCCGATCTGCGCGTGCGTCTGGCGGTCGAAGCCGCCGCCACGGCGCGTGCCCGCTTCAGTCTCGATTCGATGATCGACCAGATCGAAGAAACCCTCCACGTCGCGGCGCGGGAGCACTGATGCGCGTCCTCCTGCTTGCATGGGACGAACGGCGCAACGCCAGCGCGCGCTGCCGGATCTTCAACCTGGCTGCCTGGCTTCGCGCGCGCGGAATCGATGCCCAAGCCGACCCACCTGTCGGCGGAATGCTCGGGGAGATCCTATCCCGACCCGGCCGCCGCCCCTTGTACCGCATGCTTCAGCGGATGCGGGGGGGCAGGCGTCTGCGCGGCGTGAATGCGGCCGACGCGGTCATCCTCCAGCGGGAGCTCTTCCCGTTCGGTCCTCCCCGACTCGAGCGGCGTCTGCTGGGATCGAATCGCCCGGTCATCTACGATGTGGATGATGCCCTCCACATCCGCCCCGGGCACTTCCATGCGGCGAGCCATGCCCTGCACAGATTCGACAAGGCGGACGAGATCGCCCGACTTGCCCGCGCGGTCGTTGTCGCGAGCGCATCGCTCGAGGCATGGGCGCGCCCTCTGAATGCCCGCATCGCGCGGATCCCCACGCCGGTGGACGTCGGGCGCTTCCGGCCCGGCGCTGCGCATCCCGATGACGGCCCCCTCGTCGTCGGCTGGACGGGCACGGCCGGGAACCTCGCCCACCTCGAGTCGATCCGGCCCGCGCTCCTCGAGGTCTCGCGACGCACGCCCTTCGTCCTGCGAATCATCGGCGAGCGGCCGCTCCCGGATGGAGAGGGCCCGCCGATCGATTTCGTCCCCTGGAGTCTGGAACGTGAAGCGACCGAAGTGCCGCGCTTCGACGTGGGGATCATGCCGCTCATCGACTCTCCCTACGCCAAGGCCAAGGCCGGCTACAAAGCTCTGGTCTACATGGCCTGCGGGGTCCCGCCGATCGTCTCGCCCGTCGGGACGAACTGCGAGATCCTCGATGAAGGTGTCGAGGGTTGCTTCGCATCGACCCAGGCGGAGTGGGTCGCCAAGCTCACGAGCCTCTTGCGCGACGCAGCGGAGCGCCGCGCGATCGGAGAACGGGCGCGCGCGAGGGTCGTGCGGGAGAGATCGGAAGACGCGATCTTCCCGCAATGGCTCGATCTCCTGCGGGAGGTCACCTGATGGACGATGGAATGGCCAAGGGAATCCTGATCCTCGGGTCGGCGCAGTACTCCGACCGTTCGTGGGTAAACTGCCAGCAGATCGCGTCGCGGCTCGCCGCCCGCCATCGGGTTCTCTTCGTGGACTCGGTAGGCCTGCGCGCGCCACGGGTGAGCGGCGGCGACCTTGGGCGCATCTTCCGTCGCCTGCGGGATGCATCGAGCGGCGTGCGCCGGGCTGCCGATGGAGTGTACGTATCGAGCCCGCTCGTGCAGTCGGGGCGGCTCCTGTCGCACGGCATCGCCCTCGCTCTGCGACGCGCGGGAATCGTGCCGACCGCGGTGATCGCCTACCTGCCGACGTGGGTTCGCATCATCGAGATGTTTCCGCAAGCCGTTCGCATCTACCACTGCGTCGACGCCTTTGCCGAGAACCCCGGCGTCGATCGCGAGCGGATCGACACCCTCGAACGCAGGCTCCTACGATCGGTCGACACCGCGCTCACCGTCAGCGAGCCATTGCGCGGGCGCCTCTCGATGATCCATCCCGACGTGCGGCTCGCACCGAACGTCGCCGACGTGGAGGGCTTCGAAGCGGGCGGCCCTCTCCCTGCGGACCTCGCGTCGATCCCGCGGCCCCACCTGCTCTACCTCGGCAATCTCGCCGCGTACAAGATCGACCTCGCCCTGATCGAGGCGCTTGCCCGAGCGCACCCGGCATGGTCGTTCATCCTGGTGGGCCCGACGGGACGCGGCGATCCGGATACCGATCTTGCCGGTCTGCGCGCGCTCACGAATGTTCATCTGCTCGGCGAGCGCGACCGCGGCGCGGCCCCTGCGTATGTTGCCGCCGCAGACGTCTGCCTGCTGCCGCTGCGCGCGAGCGCCTCCACGGCGAGTTCCCACCCTCTGAAGACCTACGAGTACCTGGCCGCGGGCAAGCCGGTCGTGGCGACCCCGATCCCGGCGCTGCACGACCTGATCGAGCGGAGTTTGATCCGCGGCGCGCAAGACGCCCTCGGCTGGTCCGCCGCGCTCGAGGCGGCGCTCGATGAGGGTGAGAGCCCCCGCGCGGCGCGTCGTGCCGAGGCCCGCAGGCACGGATGGGACTATCGGATCCGGGAGATCGAAGAACTCATCGCGCGGACCTGATGAGCTTCTCAGGCGCCGTTCACTTGCCGGCCCCCGCGCAGAATGTACTGGAATGCCAGGAAGTCGCGAAGCCCCGGCGCCGCCAGGTACTTCGAAATGCCGTTGATGCGATACGGCTTCTCGAGGATCCGATAGTTCGCGCGCAGCACGTCGCCCCGTAGGCCGGCCGACGCGAACAGATTCCGCGCGGCGCTCTTTGTGAAGAAGCGCAGGTGCGTGCGATCGTGAATGCCCCTGTCCCGGTATGGCCATTCGCCCTTGATGATGAGACTGAAGAGCGTATCGATGTGTCGGACATTCGGGACGGCCGCGATGACAACGCCGTTCATGTCGAGGAAACCGACGGCCCCTTTCAGAACGGACCATGGGTCTCTGAGGTGCTCGAGCACATCGGCAAAGACAATCGCATCGAATCACAGACCATCCAGAACCCATGCTGCAGGATCTCCTCGACATTGCCGGTAAACACCTGATCGAGTCGCTGGCGGGCGATGGCTGCCAACTCCTCATCCGCCTCGATTCCAACCACCTTGGCTCCGGTGAGCCTCTTGATCGCGATGCCCACCGTGCCCGAGCTGCAGCCGACATCGAGAACCCGGGTCGCGTGGCTGGAGACGAGCCGCACGATGTCCGGGCGCTCGCCAATGTAGGATGGGTTGATGCTCATGTGGAAAGTACGCTTGCGAGATGGTTCGGGCGCAAGCGGACAGTGGAGATGGAAGAGGGTTCTGTCAGAGGTTGCGATAGCGCTTGAAGCGAGAGGCGGAGCGTTCTCGAACCGCGAAAGGGTCGGCTGGGAGGCCAGAGGAAGACCTTGGATGGGATCTCGGCCCATGAGCAGCTTGTGCATGGGATCGTGGGCAAGACGGGCGGCGTCCTGCACGACTCCCGCCTCGTGGCCTGAGGGGAACTTCAGCCCAGGAGCCTCAGATCCTCGTCCGCATCAACATCACTGCGATTAACGGGCCGAGATCACCAATCCTCTGCCTGCTCCCGTCACGCGAGAACGGCCTCAAACAACATCGCTCGCAGTCTCAGTGAGGCGGCCCCCGGCTTGGGAAGATTCAGATACCCCGAGAAGCCGCCGCGATGGACTTTTCGCGGACTGCGGGCCGTGGCCGGCACACGGAGCGGTGATATCGAGACTCTCATGGAACACCCCGCTTGCCAACTCGGCATTGGGCTCCTAGACTGGCTTGTCCATTCAAGAACTGGGAGCAAACCACATGGCGGTCCAGAATCTGGCCCGGAAGGGAGCGAGAAACTCCGCCGGAAATGCGGGCCTATTCCTCATGGGGTTGGGAACCCTCTGGTATGTTGCCTTCGCACCCCTCTCCATCGCGGCCTACCAGTTCGGTTGCGGATTCGCCCTCCTGGGCCTTTTGATCGCCCTCTCGACGAAGCGCATCGGGTACCGGCGGACGCCGCTCGACCTGCCCCTGCTACTTTTTTTCGCAGCGGAAGCGATTGCGGCGATGCTCTCCCCCGAACGCGGGCACAGCTTGCGCAGTCTGCGAGGCGAGTGGATACTCCTGTTCTTCTTCGTCTTCAGTCAGGCAATCCGCGACATGCGCCAACTCCAGCGGGCCTACGCGGTTCTCTTGGCCAGTTCCACAGTGGTTGCGCTGTATGCCATCGGCCAGTGCGTACTTGGCTGGGACTTGACGGGCCGCCATCCGCTCGAGCGCTCTTCGACGCTCTTCATCGCCATGGGACTGTTTGGGCATCACCTGACCTACGGCGGCAGCGTTCTGCTGACGCTAACCATCGCTCTCGCGCTCGCCTCAGGTCAGGCGTCACGAAGGGAAACGTTCTTGGCGCGCCTGGCGCTTCCGGCGCAGGCCCTGGCGATCTTAGCCAGTTTCGCGCGAACCGCCTGGGCGGGGGTTTTGGCGGCGATGCTGGTACGGATCGCCACGCTGCGCGGGAAGACCCGGATTTTGGGCTGGGGCGCACTGCTGTTGCTCATCGGCATTGCAGCAGCCGCTCAACCATTCCGTGCGCGCCTTGGCCCGCTGGTGCAACTCAGTGAGGACCCGCGAAGCCGCCTGTGGGCGACCGCTCTGCGCATCTGGTCCGACCATCCGATCGTCGGATCGGGCCCGGGCACCTACGCCATCCTCTTCCCAGACTACAAGGTTCCCGGCAGATACATGAGCACCGGCAACGCGCACAGCGATCCGCTCAACGTCCTGGCTGGTAGCGGGCTTCTCGGCCTGGGCACCTTCATCTTCCTTGTCGTGAGCTTCTTCCGCACCGCGGTCTCGGCCTACCGAGCCGCCCCCGCGCGGGATCCGGCTAGGCCGCTGCTTCTCGCGGGCATTCTGGCCGCGGTCGGGCTTCTGGCGGGCGGGATGGGTCAGTGCTTTCTGCTGGACGAAGAGGTTGCTACACTCTTCTGGTTCATCCTCGCCGGCACTATGGTCACGGCCCGGCAATCTCCGCGTCGGTCGCCGACCGGACAACAAGCGATGAGCTACGCAGAGCTAGGAGCCGATAGCGCATGACCGATGCACTAGCCGCGCACCTACAGGCAAAGCGGCCCTCGATTTCGGCCGTCCTGGTGGTCTGCAATGAGGCGAACAACCTTCCCCGCTGCCTCGCATCGCTGCATTGGGTTGACGAGGTCCTGGTCGTGGACACGGGCTCAACCGATGCCACCATCGAGATAGCTCGGACCCATGGATGCCGCGTAATCACCACTCCCTGGAAAGGATTCGGCGCGACGAAGGGCTTTGCCGTCACAGCAGCCGCCCACGATTGGATCCTCTCTCTGGACGCAGATGAAGTCGTCGGAGACCGCCTGCGCGACCGGCTCATTCGCCTCCTGGAGGAGGGGCCGCAACACCAGGGCTACCGCCCGCGCTTCCGTACTTCCTACTTGGGTAGGGAAATCCGTCACTGCGGCTGGGACAATGAGTATCACTTGCGGGTCTTCAACCGGCGCCACGGCAACTACGCTGAAATGCACTTGCACGAATCAGTGGTTCTCGACGGCTCCGTTCTTCAACTCGAAGAGGAAGTGCTTCACAATCCCTATCCGACAATCGAGGCCCATCTGAACAAGGTCTGTCTCTATTCCGGACTGGGGGCTCTGCAACTTCGTCAGCAAGGCCGGCACGCGAGCTTGCCGGAGGCCTTCGCCCGGGCAGTTCTCAAGTTCGTGAAGATGTATCTCTTCCAGGCTGGTTTCCTGGATGGGGCTCACGGGTTGATCCTCTCGGGCATCTCCTCCTATGCCGTTTTGTGCAAGTACCTCAGGCTGTGGGAGCTCACGCGATGCAAGCCCTCATCATAGCTGCGGGCCGCGGAAGCCGGCTCTGGGAACGGACGTTGCAGTCACCCAAGACGCTTCTACCCTTCCTCGACGGCACGATCCTCAGTCAGATCATGACGAACCTTACCGCGGCGGGCGCTTCACGATTCCGCCTGGTGATCGGTTTTCGCGGACTCGATATCGTGCATTACCTGCGCGATCATGACCTCGCCGCCCGCGTTTCGTGCGTCGAGAACGTCGAGTGGCATCGCGGAAACGCCCTCTCGGTCCTTCGCGGCGGGGAAGCATGGGTCGCGGCAGGGGATAGCATGCTGCTCTCCATGTGCGATCATCTTGTGACCCCCGACGCCGTGCGGCTCGTGATCACTCATCCAAGCCCAAAGAACCTGCTCCTTGTGGATCGCCGGCTCGAAGCGGTGTACGATCTCGAAGACGCCACCAAGGTTCTGGTCGACGGCAAGCACATCATAGCCATCGGCAAGGAGCTAGCCGAGTACAACGCTGTCGACTGTGGCATATTCCGCATCAATGTGCGCATGCTCGCCGCCATCCGCGCCAACATCGAGCTGAACCGGGAGAGCATCAGCGAGGCGGCCAGTGTCTTGATCGACCAGGATGATTTTGAGGCCGTTGACCTTCCCGCCGCCGGCGCGTGGATCGACATCGACACGCCGGCGGCCTATCGCCACGCTCTCGATCACGCTAAGCTTCTCACCTACCGCCTTGTGTCAGGACGGCCATGAATACCATTCGACTCCTTTTCAAGATCGGCTTCGTCTACCACAAAGCCGCCTTCGACCCTGTGATCGACCTCTTCCGTTCCGATCCCCGATACGACCTCTATTTCGCGCTGGACGAGGAACAGCGGCGCCGCTGGGGGCTCTTCAACGTCCGCTACCGCCCCCCGATTGTCGAGGAATGGCTCGGCGACGGGTACCGTTTCACCACCGAGAGGGCCGGCTTCGACGTGGTCATCGCCGGCGACACGGTGCGCAACGCAGAGGCCTACGGCCACCCGCTGCTCTGCTTCCTGAACCACGGCACCGGCATCAAGAACATCCTCTATCGCAATCTGGAGAAATCGGCCGGACACCGCTATCAGATCTTCGTCGAAGGCCCCTATCGGGTCAGGCGGCTGCAAGAGTCCGGCGCGCTCGGCCGCAGCGAGGTGCATCTGATCGGTCTTCCCAAACTGGACTACTACTTCCAGGGACGCTACGCCGATCGGACCGGACTGCTGAAGCGCTGGGGCCTGGACCCTGGGCGCAAGACGGTGTTGTTTGCGCCAACCTACAAGCCGACCTGTATGTATGAAGTGCGCGACGCCATCTTCGACGCCACCCGCGATCGATTCAATCTGATCATCAAGCTGCATCACTATAGCTGGATGGGCAAGTACGCGCCCCATCGCCAGCACCGGATCTTCGAGCAGCGCGTAAGACGCAACCCGCATGCAGTACTCCTGCCCATGGAGGAGTACAACATCGTCCCCTTCATGGCTGCCGCGGACACTCTGCTGAGCGAGGCTTCGAGCACTGTGTTTGATTTCCTGGCGCTCGGGAAGACAGGCATCATCTACGACTTGGATTGTGCCAAGCTGAAGCATTCCGACGGCCGGCCGATCCTGACCGAGGACAACCGCGAGTTTCTCAAGGACTGTTTCGTTCACGTGGCCGCCCCCGAGGATCTGGCGGAAGCAATCGGTCAGGCGCTCGATCCGACTCCTGCCATGCAAGAAGCGGCGCGGCGCCAGCGCGAGTTCTATTTTCATGGACTCGACGGGCGGGCGGCGGTGCGGCTAAAGGAAACCATCGAGCGACTGCTCGCCGAGGAGGGGCATGAGAACTAGCCGCAGCGTGGCGAAGGCGAGCCGGCCCCTCGCGGTGGTCGAGGTTGTCTTTTCGTCGCGGGAGAGCCGCAGCCGGTTCGTGCACGCGCGGTTCGGCGCGTACTTGAAAGGGTCCGTTCTGGATCTGGGCTGCTTTGAGGCCCCCCTGCGCAGTCTCATCGGCGGAGCCCGCTACGTGGGCGTCGACTTCGCCGGAGATCCTGATGTTGCACTGGATCTCGAGAAGACTGATAGGCTGCCGTTCGACGACAGCGCGTTCGACTGCGTCCTGTGCATCGACGTCCTGGAGCATCTCGACAACTTCCACGCGATATTCGACGAACTCGTGCGTGTCTCGCGGCGCCACGTGGTCGTTTCGCTCCCCAACTGCTGGTGCAACGCGCGGCGGCTGATCGGCCGGGGCAAAGGGTACTTCTGCCACTACGGGCTGCCCCTGCAGCGGCCCGAGGACCGGCACAAGTGGTTCTTCAATCTTTCCGACGCGCAGCGGTTTCTCGAGGGCCAGGCTGGCGGACGGGGGCTCGATATCAGGGAGATGTTCTATTCCGAGAAGCCCAAGCCGGGCCTTCTCAAGCTACTGAGAAGGATTCTCTATCCCGGGGAGCGGTATCGCAACCGCTACGGCAATGCCCTCTGGGCAGTGCTGGAGAAGCGGACCCGGGAAGCGGCCCCTGCTCCGCGAATACTCGATCGGGACCGATCGATCGGATGCGGACCAGGATGACCTGCCTCCGCAGGGAGGTTCGGCGGCGCTCTACGCGACGAACCGATAATCGTGCTGGACGCCGCCGAGGATGGGGAGTGCGAGAAGCTTTCCGAATCTCGGCGGAGGCTGTTTCAGTTCGGGGTACGGGTCCGGGATGGCGTGGATCGCTTGCGATGGACGCGCGCCGTTGTAGTAGCGGACATGCTCGCTGACGACGCGGCGGATGTGATCGACGGTAAGGGAAATGAAGTGGTCGAGGGCCTCTTCTCGAAGGGTGCGAACAAACCGCTCGACGTGGGGCGTGGCATTCGGCGCGCCGTAGGGAATGGGGATGCCCTCGACGCCCATGACCTCGTTCTCGAGGGCCAGGGTTGCCCGAGGCAACAGGGCTGCCCTCAGGCAGGCGACCAGACCCAGAATGAATGTGTGCATGGCGAGGGATGGCAGCACGAGGAGGGAGGTGGTCCTGCCGACGGGAGCCCCACCTCGTTGCGCGGTGACAGCACGCGCGGACTTCTCGCGGAGCACGGGGTCCAGTCCGGCCAGAGCCTGCGAAGGACTACCCAGAAGATCCGATCCTCTGGGCGCAGCCGGACGTGCCTCTGAGTTCGCAGGTAGACAGCGAGTTGTTGTCGCAAGGCCGCGTTCTCCAAGGCAAGGGACGCCCTGGACAAGAGCGCGGTCCGGAGGGCGCTGGGCACAGCTGATAGAAGTGTTCCCATAGGGCCATCGAGCGTACGATGGTAGGCGATAGGTCCGGACGGGCGTCCCTGTCCGACTGGCACCTGGTCACGAGGTGCCAGGACATGTATCATGGGGCGCGGCGGATCCAGGCCCCGGCCACGACGCTGATGAGCGGTGCCGCGAGGCCGGATGAGGTCCAAGGAAGTGGAGTCCTACGGACCACCGCGCCAGTCCTCGACCCTACCAAGGGTTCCTCTCCGGCAGAAGCCAGGTGGACGGATGCAGTCCTTAGAAGGGACAGACCTCAGGTTGGACGGCGTCAGCGAGCCAACGTCGTTCCCATGGTAGAATCGCGGAGAACGAGAGGGAGGATCGCCGAATGGCACCGAGGATTGGCATTGACCGAGAGAAGACCGCAGCGGTTTGCAGGAAGTACGGGATACGCAGGCTTGCGCTATTTGGGTCGGTTCTAAGAGACGACTTTGGGCCCGGCAGCGATGTTGATGTCCTCGTCGAGTTTGAACCTGGTCGCATCCCCGGCTTCTTCGGCCTGCATCGTATTGAACGCGAGATCGCCGAACTTTTCGGAGGGCGTAAGATCGACCTACTGACCTACCGGTCCCTCAATCCGCATCTGAGGGACAGGATCCTCGCGGAGGCAGAGGTTCAGTATGCAGCGTGACGATCGGGTCTACCTGCGGCATATGCTGGACATGTCGAGGAAGGCCCGGGCGCTTGCGAGCGGCAAGACGATCGACGAGTTTGCCCAGGACGAGGTCCTCCGGTTGGCTCTTCGGCATCTGATTCAAATCGTGGGTGAAGCGGCAAACCAGGTATCCCAGGATTTCCGTGCGACAAACCCGGAGATCCCCTGGGATGAGATCGTCGGGATGCGTCATCGAGTCGTGCACGACTACATGGGCATCGACGAGGAGATCGTCTGGAGAACCGTCGTCGACGATCTGCCGAACCTGATCCGGATCCTCGAAGTGAAGGTGGGGGACTGAATTCGACAGGGATCGGAGAGAGTCGTTCAAAAACAGTCTCACCCGGGGAGCCCTCTGGCGGACCTACATCCAACTCCCCGATGCCGAGGCCGCATTCCGCATCCTGTCCCTTCCAAACACCTCGTCCACGTTGCCCTATTCGCGGTTAGCGTCCGACCCGCGATAGGATCACCGTCATGCTTCTCACCATTGTTCGCACCCTGATCTCGGCGTTTCGTACGCACCGCGCCCTTGCCCTGAGAATCTCGCCCTGCGGCACCAACTCCTCGTTCTAGAACGGACAGCTAGAAGACCGCGCTTGCGAGCCGTCGGGCGGCGTGGTCGCCTCAGTGTTCTGCTCCGCTTGGCTTCGTCGGCCCCCTGGGCTGGTGGCAACGGCCGGAGGAATTGCGCCTGGTTCGTCCGGGCTTGACGGACTACCATTGGACCCGCCGGATCCGGTAGTCGAGTGGGCTCGCATCATCGCCGGTTCCGCGGTCGGATGGGGCTTGCAGGATGGACACTACCGGGCCGATCTCAGACCGCCCAAGTCGACCGTCGCGCCCGTCGGACAAATCCAGCGGCGACAGGCTGATGCGGTTTCGGAATCCGCCCCCCCCGGAATCGCTGCTCTTCGGGCGCGCGGGCCTCGCCATCCTCCTCTTCGCGACGCCTGTCGCTTGACAATGGAACCAGAAGGGATGTTAGTCCCGTTTGGTAGGACCAATAGGGAGGACCATCCCGCAATGGCAACAATTGCGCGTGTGCTTCGAATCGAGCTCCCAAGACGACAGTCCACATTCCTGTGAGGTCCACGGAAGACGGGGAAGACGACCTATCTGCGGTCGGTCTTTCCCAACAGCCTGCGCTTCGACCTGCTGAGCACGGATCTTCTTCTTGAGTTGACGATGCGACCGGCGCTGTTACGCTGATATGGAACGGCTGTAGTCAACCCCGGAGTGAACTCCTTAGATCGGGTCCGGGAGAGGTGCTTGTGGTCGACGGTCTTCAGGCTGATATCCGCGGGTTGGTTACCGCATTCCCCAAGGTTCGTCCGGAGCTGCCTCTGTCTAGATTGGCGCGGGTTCGAGCCGAGGCTCTACCGCCTAGCGCAGACGAGGATTCTCCTGACCTGACCTCTCCCGGACCTCGAGTCATCCTTTGTGACCTCTCAGACTGCGGCTCCGCTCGAAGCAACCTCGTGGGAGCCCGCCGGAACAGCGAGTTTGACTCGACATGTATCTGGCTATCTCCCGATGCCGAGCAGGGAGCGGTCCTGCAAGGGTGCGTTGGGGGCTTCGGGCTCGACCGTGGCCGCGCGCATGATGGCCCAGATGAAGCCGCAGAGTTCCCTGGCCACGGCTACGACCGCGACGTTGTGATGCTTCTTCAGGGCGAGATGCCAGTAGCGCTTGCTCAGTCGGTGCTGTGCCTTGACCGCGATGCCGACGATCTCGGGGGCCTGGCCCTGGCGTCGTCTTTGGAGGATGAGGTCGGAGCCCGCCTTGACCCGGTGATTGTGGCCGGCTTCGACGAGTACGCGGCGCAGATGAGCGTTCCCCGCTTTGGTGATCGGCCCGCGGCGCTCACGATCGCCCGAAGAGTTCTCGCTCGGGACGAGACCCACCCAGGCCATGAGGGCCCGTGGCGAACGGAAGCGTTGGATGTCGCCGATCTCGGTCGCGAGGGTCATGGCCGTGAGGGTCTTGACGCCGCGCAGACACTCGAGCGCTTCGACCACCGCTTGGTAGGGCGGGCGCTCGGCGTGGTGCTCGATCTCGGCGTCGAGGGAGCGGATCTGGGTCTCGAGGTACTCCAGGAGTTCGAGCTCCGTCTGCAGGACGGTGGCCACGGCGCCCTGGGCTTGCCTGCGGATCTGGGCCAGCCACAGGCGATGCTTCTTCGTCCAGTAACTCTTGCCGTCGCGGAAGACGAGTCCCTGCCGCAGGAGTTGGCTGTGGATGCGCTGCTTGCACTTCTTGGCCTGCAGGAGCAGGGCGAAGCGGGTGCGCACGAGCGCGCGGACCGCCTCTTGCTCCTCGTCCGGCACCTGGACGGGCGTGAGATGGCCACTGCGGTAGAGGCGAGCGAGCGCGAGCGCATCGCGGCGGTCGGTCTTGCGCCGATCCCCGGGCCGGGTCGGAATGAGGGAGGGGGCGATCACCTGGCAGGAGAACCCGTCGCGCTCGAGCACGCGATGCACCACGAACCCCACGGCCGAGGCCTCGTAGCAAGCCTTGACCGTGCCCCGCGTCCCCAGGCGACGAAAGAGCTTGCGCAACTCGTTGAGATCGGCCGAGAGACGCACGACCTCGCCCTCCCGGGCGTCATCATCCAGGATGGCGGCGGTGGTAGAGTTCTTGTGGACATCGAGACCGACCCAGATCATCTTCGGCATGGCTGGACCCCTTTCCCTTCGAGTGACTTCGGTCACTTGTGGCTCTGGTTGGTCGTGGACAACAACCAACTAACCCACGTGGATCACGGGGTCCAGCCGTTCCATAGGGTCTAGCATGTCCAGGCCGCCACCCCCGGGAAGCTGCGAAGCCCAATCATCATCGATGAAGTCCAGAAGGTCCCAGCCCTGCTCTACGAGATCCACTGGATGATCGCGAACAAGGGCCTGCGTTTCATCCTCTGCGGATCCAGCGCGAGGAAGCTGAAGCGAGGCCGGGCCAACCCGCTCGGCGGCCGGGCGTGGCGACACGAGATGCATCCGCTCGTCTCGGCCGAAGTGAAGGGTCTTCATCTTCTGACGGCGCTCAATCGGGGCCCGGTCCCCGCGCACTACCTGGATGTGAACTGCGAGAAGTCGCTGCACGCCTATGTTCGGGATTGCCTCAAGGAGGAGATCTTCGACGAGGGCCTGACTCGCAACATGCCCGCTTTCTCGCGGTTCCTGGACGCGGTTGGCTACTCCCACGGCGAGCTGACGAACTACGCGAACATCGCGCGGGACTGCGGCGTCGATGCCAAGGCGGTCAAGGGGTACTACCAGATCCTGGTCGATACGCTGCTCGGGACGATGCTCGAACCCTACAAGCGGCGACAGGAACGTCGGGCGATCTCCAAGGCGGGGAAGTCCTTTCTGTTCGACGTGGGAGTGGCGGGCGCCTTCACGAGGCGCCGTCTCAGCGAGGAACGCGGCGAGCCGTTCGGCAGGGCGTTCGAGCACTTCGTTCTGATGGAGATCCTGGCTCACCGTTCCTACGAGGGGCTGAGCGACCCAAGATCTGTATCGCCGTCGGGACGTGACTGCCGGCGTTGTCCAATGCCTTGAAGAACGCCGCGCGCGTGAGCTGATCGCGAGGCAGGCCGTACCTGCGAAAGCGGCCGTGGGCGCTCAGCGTGGGGGTTCGGGATCGCCGTCCGCCATCCCGACATACATCCCGCAATTCGATCCAATCCGGTTCTCGCGCTGCTCCCCAATGCTGACCAGGGCCTCATAGCCGACGCCCCGAAAGCCGGCCGCGATTTCCTCGCAACGTTCCGGCGCCAGAGGATCGATCAGGCTTTGCAGTCCGGAGCGGAATGCCGCGCGGGTCGGGTTGATCGGCGTCGGCTTGATGAGAAAACGATCGGGAGGGCAGGGCGCGGCGAGCAGCGCCGGCTCGAGCGGCAGCCCCACGGCGGGCGCGAAGTTGAGCGTGATCTTGCGATCGCCGTCCGCGAAGAAACGGCGGCCGTAGTCGCCGATCTGCGGGAGGCTCCAGGTCCGGGCGGGAATGAGGCGGCGGCGCACGCCCGGATCGGTCGTATGGATCGAGAACTGGAGCTGGAAGCGCCCCCCCGCGTAGAGCGCGCGCTTGATCTCCAGCAGCCGGTCGAAGAAGTCCTCGCGGGCGGCGGGAGCGATCGTAGAGATGCAGGGCATCAATCCCGGAGCGCTCCACCGCCGCGGCAGCGCTTCCAGCACATCCAGGACCGCGTCGTTCAAGGCGGGATCGCCCATGCGCGCGAACTGGATCTTCAGCTTGGGGACCGGCACGCGACCATCGGGATAGCGTTGCAGAATCATGTGCTCGATCTGGGCGAGAATCTCCTCGGCCGAGAGCTTCCCGCGATAGCTCCCGCCTGCGTCGCAGATGGGACAGCCCACCGGGCAGCCCTTGAGCGTGGAGACGATCAGGACCCACTTGCGCTCGCGCGGGACGGGCGGCTGCACGGATTCGACGAATTCGATGCGCGCGCCGTCGGCCGTCTCGGCGACATAGACACGGGCGAGATCGTCCTCGCCGAAGCCATGGAGTATCCTCATGCGCGTCTCTGTTCCAGATAGGCCGCCGCTTCCATGGCGGCCGTCAATCCATCGCCGACGGCGATCCCGAGCTGCCCCAGCTCTCCGGTGCGGGCATCTCCCGCCACCAGCAGTCCCGGGATGCCCGTACACACCGTCGCGGGCCCACCGGGGGAGGCATCGCCCATGGGCCCGATCGCGGGTGGACGCGGCCACGGCGGCGGGAGCAGATCCCCCAGGCGCGATTCCCGGCCCACCGCGATCAGGGCCGCGTCGGCGGTCAACACATGCTCGGTCGAGGGCGCATCAAGCTGAACCGACTCGCCCACCCATCGCAGTCCCGTCGCCTCGATGCCGCCGACGTGCCCGATCGACGGATGCTCCATCGCCTGCGACGCCAGCCATCCCACCGCCTTGAAGTCCCGTCCCCGCGTGACGATCGTCACGCGGGCGCCTGCCTCCGCCAGGGTCAAGGCGTAGTCGAGCGCCGCCTCTCCGCCGCCGATCACGAGCACGCGCCGAGGGGCCGGGAGCGCGCGCAGCAAGTCGCGCACCTCATAGAATACGTGACGGCCGACAAGGTCCGCCACACCCGGAAGCGGGAGCAGCCGCGGCCGCGTGCCGACCGCGAGGATGGCGCACCGCGCGGCGATCACGCCGGCGCCGGTCTCCACACGCAGCGCCTCGATCGCCCCGGCGTCGGTTTCCAGATGCGGCCCGTCGAGCGGATTGCCGGCGCCATCGGCCGTGACGCGCGTGACGCGCATCCGTTCGACCCGCAATCCGAAGCGCTCGAGGTGGGCGCGCAGGCGTTCAACCATGGCGATGCCGGAGAGCGGCTCCAACCCGGGGTAGTTTTCGATGCGCCGCGCATTGGGCAGAAGTCCGCCGGCCGCGCCGGTTGCGTCGAGCAGCCGCGGGCGCAGCCCCAGGCGCATGGCCTGCACCGCCGCGGCGCACCCCGCCGGGCCGGCCCCCACGACGACGAGCTCTTCGCGCACCGGACGCGCTTGCCGAGCGCGAGCTAGCTGGGCTTCCGGCATCGGCTCAGCACCTCATCCACGCCCATCACGACCGCCACCGC
>JAZDGX010000138.1:0-4353 GCA_043806645.1 Candidatus Eiseniibacteriota bacterium
TTCATCCCCATGCAAGGGCCCAGCGAAGGCTCGCGCAGCGCGAGACACACCGAGCGGCCCAGCCTGCTGAAGGCCTGGCCGAGGCCGATCGTGGTCGTCGTCTTGCCTTCCCCGGCCGAGGTCGGCGTGATCGCCGAAATCAGGATCAGCCGCGAGGGATTCGAGCTGGGGCGCGGCCGCTGGAAGGCCGACAGCTTCACCTTGGCCTTGTCCGTGCCGTAGAGAACAAGGTCCTCGGGAGGCAGGCCGAGTTTGGCCGCGATCTCCACGATCGGACGGGGGTCGGAAACAGGCGAGGGTCCTTCCCGCATGGCACCTCCTCACAGGGGCATCCGCGAAGCCGGCTACTTCTTCAACCGCTCTCGCAACCGACAGTAACACCCTACCGAACCGCAGTCCCAATCGAAAGCCGCTTGTGAATGGCCGTAGCGGGCCGCTCGGCTGCGGAGTCACCATGTTCACATCGAATGCCCTCGCAGAACCTCGCGGATGCGTCCCGAGCGCCCCCACAGTTCCGCGCCGCCCCGCTTCCCAATCGCTCCCGGATGGAGTATTCTCCAGCCCAGGTTTGCCCATCAACAGGTCCGACTCCTTCGTCCCGCCCCAGCCGGCGGGGTCTTCTTGCAGCGGAGGCTTCATGTCGACCGATCTCAACAAGCGCTTTCGTGAGATCCTGCCCCAGGAGGGGTTCTGCTCGCTGCGCATCGAGCACGAGCGCAACGAAATCATCCGCGTGCGCCAAAACGTGCTGCAGCCCATCCAGACATTCGAGGACGAAGGGGCGATGGTGACCCGCATGCACGGCGGGGGCCTGGGCTACAGCGCCTCGCCCGATCTCTCGACCGAAAGCCTGCGGCGTAGCGTGGAGCGCGCGAGCGAGTGGGCGAGGTTCACGGCGGGCCGCGCGGTGTTCGATTTCTCCAAGGTCGTCATGCCTCATCCCCACGGCGAGTACGAGACCCCGATCGTCCGGCCCTGGGACTCGCTGCCGCTGTCGGAGAAGATCGCGCTGGTCTTCAACGAGTGCCAGCGCCTGAAGTCCGATCCGCGCATCTCCGATTTCGAGACGGGGCTGTGGTACACGAAGACGACCTCCCACTACCTGACCAACGAGGGCGGACAGGTGCGTCAAGTGCTCCACCGCATCCTGCCCTACATCAAGGTGACCGCCAGCGAGGGCACGCAGTCGCAGACCCGTTCGCTCGGGGCGCAAAGCCACACCCGCCAGGGCGGGTTGGAAGTGCTCGACGAGGTTGGTTTCACGACCCGGGGTCCCCAGATCGCCCAAGAGGCGCTGGAGCTGCTTCAGGCCCAAAACTGCCCCGCGGGAAAGATGGATCTGCTGCTGGCCGCCGATCAGATGCACCTGCAGATCCACGAGTCGATCGGCCATCCCCTGGAGCTTGACCGCATCCTGGGCGACGAGCGCAACTACGCCGGCACCAGTTTCGTCAAGCCCGAGTACTTCGGCAGCTTCCGCTATGGCTCGGATCTTCTGAACATCGTTTTCGATCCCACCGAAGCGAAGGCCTTTGCCTCCTATGGCTTCGATGACGACGGGACCCCCGCGCGAAAGCTCTACCTCATCGAGAAGGGGATTTTGAAGCGCGCGCTGGGCGGGACGATTTCGCAGGCCCGCGCGGGCATTCCGGGCGTCGCGAACTCGCGCGCCGACGGCTGGCGGCGCCCGCCGATCGACCGGATGGCGAACATCAATCTCGAGCCGGGCAACACCACGCTCGAGCAGATGATCGCTGCCGTCGAGCGCGGCGTCTATATGCAGACCAACAACTCCTGGTCGATCGACGATTCGCGCAACAAGTTCCAATTCGGGTGCGAGTGGGGACGGCTGATCGAAAGCGGCAAGCTGACGACCGTCGTCCGCAATCCCAACTACCGGGGCATCTCGCAGAATTTCTGGCGCAATCTGAAGATGGTCGGCGATCGCTCCACGCTCGGGTACCTGGGCGCCGCCAACTGCGGCAAGGGCGAGCCGAACCAGATCATGCGGGTCGGGCACGTGACGCCGGCGGCGCTGTTCGCCGAGGTGGACGTCTTCGGCGGCGATTGACGGGGCCGCGGAGCGACGATGGCCCTGAGATGGCATGGCGATGGGGAGAGGCTGATCGAGCGGGTGGACCGCGGCGACACGGACGCGAAGTCCCAAGGGGATGAATTCCATGCAAGCGCTCTTCTACGGAATCGCGGACCATGTGATCAAGAACCTGCGCAAGGATGAAGTGGTGCTGCTGACCTTCGATGGCGAGGAGTCGGCCTTCACCCGCTTCAATCACGCCAAGGTGCGCCAGGCGGGCTCGGTGACCCAGCAGGACCTGGGCATCGATCTCATCCGCGGGCGGCGCCATGCGGAAGCGCGGATCGCATTGGGTGGGGAGCCGCGCGGCGACCAGGAGAAAGTCGGCAAGCTGATCGACGAGCTGCGCGGGCGGCTCGACTTCCTTCCCGAGGATCCGCACTTGCTCTATGCCACCGAGGTCCACTCGACCGATCGCGCCGGCGAGGACCGGCTGGCGCCGGCTCCGGAGGCGGTGGCGGCGGTGCTCGAAGAGGCGGCGGGGCGCGACGCGGTCGGCATCTACGCCCAGGGCCCGATCTACCGCGGTTTCGCCAACAGCTTGGGACAGAAGAACTGGTTTTCGACGCGCACCTTCAACCTGGAATGGTGCTTCTACCTGCGCGACGACAAGGCGGTCAAGGCCGACTATGCGGGGTTCGACTGGGACCGCAACGCGCTGAAGAGGAAGATGGAGGCGGCGGCGCAGCAGCTCGCGCTTCTCGACAAGCCGCCGATGACGATCCAGCCCGGAAAATACCGCGCCTACGTCGCCCCCAAGGCGCTCGAGGAAATCACGAACCTGCTCAACTGGGGCGGGTTCGGGATGAAGGACCACAAGGCGAAGATCTCTCCGCTCATCCGCATGACCGAGGGCGACGACACCTTGCACGCCGCGGTCACCATGCGCGAGAACACCAAAGAGGGTGTCGCGCCGAACTTCGATCAGATGGGCTTCGTCAAGCCCGATACGGTCGTGCTCATCCAGGGTGGGCGCTTCAAGGACTATCTCGTCTCGCCGCGCTCGGCGAAGGAGTACAGCGTTCCAACTAACGGGGCCGCGTCCTTCGAGGCGACCTCGTCGTTCGACATGGCCGCGGGAGACATTCCGAACGAGGAGATCCTCCAGCGCTTGGGGACGGGCCTCTACATCAACAACCTCTGGTACCTCAACTACTCGGACCGCCCCGCCTGCCGCATCACGGGCATGACCCGCTTTGCCACTTTCTGGGTGGCGAACGGGCAGTACGCCGCGCCGCTCAACGTCATGCGCTTCGACGAGTCGATCTACCGCCTGCTGGGAAGCAACCTGATCGGCCTGACCCGCGACCGGGCGATGATTCTCTCGAGCGAGACCTATGGCGGCCGGCAGGTGTCGAGCAACCGGCTGCCCGGGGCGCTGGTCGAGGACTTCGCGCTGACGTTGTAGGCGAGATGGCGCGGCCTGCCCGGCGGCGTGCCCGCGATCGGGCTGCTACTGGAATGTTCACACTGTTCATGTTCATTTACGCATCGCCGTCCCGCAGTCAACACGCTCCACGACGGAACGCTGCGCAAAGCCTGGCGTAGGACCTGTGATTGACACGCTCGGCACTCCCACTGTACAATCTTGACGTTCCCTGAATGTGCGCCCCACGCAAGTTCGATCGGCGGCCGTCGCGGCACAAAGGCGGCAGGCGGTCTGTGCAGGCGGTTCGGCAAGCCGGATCGTCGCAATGCGGGTGCCCGGGTGCGCGGGTGCCCGCATGCCTGAGCGCCCGAGTGCACGTCCCGATCCGTTCGCTCGTTCCGCTTCACTTCCTCCCGGCAGGGACATCCTCATGGATCGACAAGAGCCTGGCTCCTCCGTCTGGCACCTCCAGCGCTCCGCTATCGAATCCAGCCTCGCCGTCGGGGCCTATGACGAAGCCTGGCTCGAAGTCCGCCGCGCCACCCGTCTGAAACAAGAGGGCGAAGATCACGGCCGGGAGGCGGAGATCCGCATCCTCGTGGCGGAGATTCGTCTGAAACGTCTCGCGGCGGAGCATGGGGAGGACATGCGCCGCAGGCTGGGCGGGCTGTTTCTGCCGGGGCAGGCGGATACGGGACCGCCGGGCGGGCTCAAGGACGCCCTGCGCGCGGCGGGGGAAGAGATCGAGATCTTGCGCGCCTGGGCCGCCATGGCCGCCACTGCGCGGGAGGCGATGCGCGTCGAGTTGTTGCATGCCGCGCTCCTCGTGCTGGGTCGCGAATATCAGGCGGCGATTGGGGCGGTGGATGCGCTGGATTTGCGACCCAAC
>JAZDGX010000139.1:0-3274 GCA_043806645.1 Candidatus Eiseniibacteriota bacterium
CAAGCTTCCCGCGGTGCCCTTGCACAACTGGCTGCCCGACGCCCACAGCCAGGCCCCGACGGCTGGCAGCGTGGTGTTGGCGGCGTTGCTGCTGAAGACCGGCGCCTACGGTTTGATCCGCTTCGTCCTGCCGTTCTTCCCTGAGGCCGCGCGCGAGTTTGCCCCCGTGGCGATGCTGCTCGGCGTGATCGGGATCCTCTACGGCGCGCTGCTCGCGTATGGGCAGACCGATCTCAAGCGTCTGGTCGCCTACACCAGCGTGAGCCACATGGGTTTCGTGCTGCTCGGCATCTTCTCGGGCAATCGCCTGGCGCTCCAGGGCACGGTGATCGAGATGATCTGCCACGGCATCAGCACCGGCGCGCTCTTTGTCATCGCCGGAATGCTGTACGAGCGGATGCACACGCGCGATCTGAGCCGCATGGGCGGGCTGTGGCCGGCGCTGCCGCGGCTGGGCGGCTTCGCGATGGTCTTCGTCATGGCCTCGCTGGGCCTGCCGGGGCTGGGGAACTTCGTGGGGGAGATCCTGATCCTGATCGGCGTGTACCGGGCGCATGCGACCTTCGCGGTGCTCGCGACGATCGGAGTGGTGGGGGCGACGATCTACTCGCTGGCGATCATGCAGCGCGTCTTTCACGGCCCGGCAGCCGAAGCAGACCACGCGGCGAGTCCCGGGAGTGCAGGCGTGGAGGGTGCAGGCGTGCATCTGCGGGATCTCTCCGCGCGCGAGGTGCTCGTGCTGGCGGTGCTCGTCGTGGCGATTGTCGGGCTGGGGCTCTTTCCACAGCCCGTGTTGAATGCGGCGCGGCCGGCGCTGGACGCGATGAGCGGGTGGATCGGCGCTGGGTGATCGGCGGCCGGATAACGGATCGGGAAACGGGGGCGTGAAGCGATGAGGGCTCGTCGGATGGATGCGATCTGAGATGGAACTCGCGTTGCTGCCATGGATGGTGCTGGCCGGGCTCGCGGTGGCCCTGATGGGGGCGACGGCCCTCTATCGCCGGCGGGGGCTCGCGCTCGGCTTGACCCTGTTCGGGCTGGCCCTGGCCGGCGCGGCGCTCATTCCGGCCGCGGGCCGGGCGCCCGTGTCCGTCACGACCCTCTTGCGCGTGGACGGCTTCGCGCTCTTCTTCCTCGGGCTGGTCATCGGCTCGACAGCCGTCGTGGTGCTGCTGTCGGGGCGCTACGTGCGTCATGTCGAAGAGCGCGCCGAGGAGTACTACATTCTCCTGGTACTCTCCGCCCTCGGCGCGGGAACGCTCGTGGCCGCCACGCATTTCGCATCGTTCTTCCTGGGGCTGGAGCTGCTCAGCGTCTCTCTGTATGGATTGATCGCCTATCCGTGCGCGCGCCCGCAAGCCATCGAGGCGGGGATCAAGTATCTGGTCCTGGCGGCGGTCTCGTCGGCGTTCCTGCTCTTCGGCATGGCGCTGGTTTATGCGCGTTTGGGAACGCTCGAGTTCGATGCGATCGCCCGGCTGCTCGCGGGGCACGGGTCCGTCGCGGGCGGGGGAATCGGCGATCTCGCGCTGCAAGCGGGCTTCGGCCTCATGCTCGTCGGTTTCGGATTCAAGCTGGGCCTCGTTCCCTTTCACATGTGGACCCCGGATGTCTATCAGGGCGCGCCCGCGCCGGTGACGGCCTTCGTCGCGACGGTGTCCAAGGGGGCCGTGATGGCGGTCCTGGTGCGTTTCGGCGCGGCCCTGCATCTGGCGCCGTCCAGTCTGCTGGGTGGCATCATCGCGCTGATCGCGGGCGCCTCGATGTTCGCGGGGAACCTGCTCGCGTTGCGGCAGACGAATCTGAAGCGCCTGCTGGCGTATTCGTCGATCGCCCATCTGGGCTATGTGCTCGTGGCCTTTCTGGCCGGCGGTGCGGCGGCGGTGGAGGCGGTCGCCTTCTATCTGGTCGCCTACGTGCTCACCAGCCTCGTCGCCTTCGGGGTGATCACCGTTCTCTCGGACGGTCGCGGCCGCGAATGGGATCGGGAGGAGCTGGCCGAGTACCGGGGACTGGGCCGCAGGCGGCCGGTGCTCGCGGGGATTCTCGCGCTGGCGTTGTTCTCGCTGGCGGGGATTCCGCTCACCGCCGGATTCATCGGGAAGTTTCTCGTCTTCACTTCCGGGATCGGATCCGCGCAATGGGCGCTCGTGTTCGCCGTGGCGGTCAACAGCGGCATCGGGATCTACTACTACCTGCGCGTGATCGTGGCGCTCTACTTGCGGGACGACGAGCCCGCGACGGAATCTTCGCCGGAGGGCGGGGAGTCTCAAGGGCCGATCTACCGGCCCGCGGGCATCGCGCTGGCCGTCCTGGCCGCGTTGCTGCTGCTGCTGGGAGTCTTGCCGCAACTGGTCTTGCGGATCATCGCCCTTCCGGGGTGATGCCGCGCCTGTCCGCCGGTACCGGCCGCCGCCGCATCGGGCGGGTGCGACCGCGCCGGTGGGCGCAGGGGAGTGTGTCGAACATGGCCACCCGATCGGATCAGCCGGGATCGCCGCTTCCCGCGGCCGCTACCCCGTTCGAGCCCTACATTCCCGCGCTTGCCCGCATGCGCGAGTTCACGCCGCGCGCGTTGATCGTGGGGACCATCCTGGGCATGATCTTCGGCGCCTCGTCGCTCTACCTGGTGCTCAAGGTCGGCCTCACGGTGAGCGCCTCGATTCCCGTGGCGGTGATCTCGATCACGCTCTTCAGGCTGGCATCGAAGGCGGGCTTCAAGGACGCGACCATCCTGGAGAACAACATCGTCCAGACGGCCGGATCGGCGGGGGAATCGATCGCCTTCGGGATCGGGGTCACCATGCCGGCGATCATGATCCTCGGCTTCAATCTCGAGCTGACGCGGGTGATGCTGGTCGCGGTGCTCGGCAGCTTGATGGGGATCCTGATGATGATCCCGCTACGCCGCGCGCTGATCGTGCAACAGCACGGCGTGTTGAAGTACCCCGAGGGAACCGCCTGCGCCGAGGTGCTCAAGGCGGGCGCTTCCGAGGAGTCGCGGGGCCTCGCCTCCGCCAGCGCGCAAGAGGAAGCGCGTGCGGCATCGGCGGCCGGGCTGAAGAGCGGCACGAGCGCGCGCACGATCTTCACCGGCTTCGGCATCGGTCTCGCCTACAAGACGCTGATGGTGGCGCTGAAGGCCTGGAAGGATGTTCCGCAGAAGGTGTTCGGCGCGCCGTTCAAGGCAGGCTCCATCTCCGCGGAGATCTCGCCGGAACTCCTGGGCGTGGGCTACATCATCGGCCCCAAGATCGCCTCGGTCATGTGCGGC
>JAZDGX010000140.1:0-14185 GCA_043806645.1 Candidatus Eiseniibacteriota bacterium
TGGCACGCTTGCCGGGTGCGCGGGCCTTGCGCATCCACAACGATGAGGCGCCGGTCATGCGACATCATGCGGATCGGCGCCCCGCGGCAGGCGCGCCCCGCGTCCTCGTCCTCGGCATCGACGGCGCGACCTTCGATCTGATCACGCCCTTCGCCAAGCTCGGCTGCCTGCCGGTCCTTTCCCGTCTGATGGCCGAGGGCGCGCACGGCCCGCTGCTCGCCTGGCCCAACATGAACAGCGCCGCCGCGTGGACCTCGATGGTCACGGGGTACAATCCGGGCCAGCACAGCGTCTATGAGTTCGGAGGCGCGGTTCCGGGCACGCTGCAGGATTGGACGCCGGTTACGGGCGCCGCGCGGCGCAAGGAGGCCTTTTGGAGCCGTCTGAGCGCGGCCGGCGTCCGCGTGGGTGTCATCAATGTGCCGATTTCCTTCCCGGCCGATCCGATCAACGGCTTCATGCTCGCCGGGATGGACGCGCCCACGGTTCGCAGTCGGGGTTTTGCGCACCCGCCCGAACTGGTGGATGAGCTCCGGCGCCGGGGCATCGACTACCGCATCGACATCCCCGATCTCGGCGCGCTGAGCAAGCGCGATCCGCGCCGCGGAATGCAGCTCGCCCGCGAGATGATCGACGCGCGGGCGCGGACCATCCGCGCGCTTCTCGATAGCCATCCCTGGGAAGCGGCGATGGCCGTCTTCGTCGAATCCGACCGGCTCCAACACTACTACTGGCCGCGCGAGGGCTCTGCGCTGGATTCTCCCGCGTGGAAACCGATTCGCGAGCTCTACGTCCAGCTCGACGGTGTCCTCGGCGATCTCCTCGAGAGGGTCGGGGAGCGGTGCACGGTGCTCGTCGTATCGGATCATGGGTTCGGTCCCACCTGGGGCGCAACGCGATGCCTCAACCCGCTCTTTGCACGGCTGGGCCTGCTTCAATTCCACCGCGGGGCAGGGCCGCTCGGCGGCCGGATCGCGGGCACGTGCCTCGACTGGGGCCGGCGGCTGATCCCGCAGGCCTGGCAGCGTCAGCTGTCCATGTCGTTTCCCCGGCTCCATGCGCGGGCGGTCAGCGAGCGCAATGTCTCGGCGGTGGACTGGCCGGAGACCGTCGCCTTCGCCTCGCCCCACGGCCGCTCCGTGCACGTGGCTCCCGGAGGTTGGAAGCTGGAGCGCCCGTGCGAGGCCGCGGGGTATGAAGCCCTGCGTGAGCGGGTGCGATCGATTCTGCAGAACGTGCGCGATCCGGAGACGAATCGGCCGCTCGTGCGGGCGGCGCACCGCCGCGAGGAGCTCTATCATGGGCCCCATCTGGAGGCGGCGCCCGATCTCATCGTCGAATGGGACTACGATGCCTGCGGGGATGCCCTCTGCTACGAGCACGGCGCCGACCGTATCGTGGTGAGGCCCGACCGCAAGACCGGCCAGCGTGTTCGTTGGCGGGCCGAGCACCGGCCCGAGGGCATCTTCATCGCGCATGGTCCGGGAATCCGCAAGGGCGCGCAGATCCGGTGCGCGATCTACGACGTTGCCCCCACGATCCTCTACCTGCAGGACCAACCCATCCCCTCGGACATGGACGGCCAGGTGATCGCGGACATCTTCGATCCCGAGCGCCTGGCGGCGAGACCGGTGCAGATCGTCGAGGCGGGAGCGGGGGATGGCGGGCCGGGCGGTCCGGATCTGAGCGAGGCGGAGCGGGGGCAGATCGTGGGCCGGTTGCGCGATCTTGGCTACATCGAGTGAGCGTCCGCGCGACCTTAGAACTCCCACTCCATCCCGAGCTGGAATCTCCACGCGCTGTCGTTTCCGTCCACCGGAGATTCGAGTTCCAATGTGCCTTCTCCCGGCAGCTCCTGGGTGATCCGTCGCTCGTTCCAGTTGATGAGATCGAGTCGCGTGTTCAGGTCGAGCACGAGGTGGCGCGTCAGGCTGTAGAGCACGCCCAGGCCCATCGAGACCGCGCCCCCGCGCACCTCTTCGTCGATCGAGTCGGTGTCGAAGCCGACCCCCGCACCGCCGATCCCGCCGAAGACATAGGGACGCGCGCGCTCGGCGGGCAGAAAGCGCCACTGCGCCTCGATGAGACCCGCATCGTAGTGGGCTTCCACGGCCTCCTGCGTCGTCTCGTGGCGCGCGACGCTCGCCGCCAGACGCAGGTGGAAGGCGGGGGTGAAATTGTATCCGGCGATGAAGGTCATGCCGTGACCGACTTCATCGACGAAGAGCATGCCGGGAGTGGATTGTTCGCCGGGGTCCTCGGCCCCGATCACATTGGTATGATATTGCAGCCCGAGCACGAATCCCCGCTCCTGAGCCCAGGGTGCTCCGGGAGAGGGGCGGTCCGCATCCTGCGCCCCGGCCGCCCCGGCGGCGATAAGACAGGCCACGCCCACGAAGATGCCACACCCAGCCCTATGTCTACCGCTCATGTCCTTCCTCCTCCCCGTGGTCTTTCCCCGGGTCATCCCCTGCCGGACGGCCGGGATCGGACTCCAGGCCGTGGGCCTGGATCTTCTTGTGGAGATTGCTCCGTTCGATGCGCAGCCACCGGGCCGCCTGCGAGACATTGCCGTGCGTGCGTTCGAGACAGGCCCGGATGCAGCGGCGCTCGAAGTCGCGCCGGGCCTCGACCAGCCCGCCCGCGGCGCGGATCTCCTCGGGGGCCGGAATCACATTCCGCCAGTCCGCTACGCGGCCCGGCGAGACCGTCGCGCCTCGCGGATCTAACCGGCGCACGTCCGCTTCACCGATGGACGCGCCGTCGCTCAGGATCGCCAGCCGCTCGATCAGGTTCTGCAACTCGCGGATGTTCCCCCGCCAGGCCCGCCGCTCCAGCTGCTGCAGGGCGCCGGGCGCGAGCGCCTTGCGCGGCAGATCGTTCTCGTCGGCGAAAAGCTGCAGGAAGTGCTCGGCCAGCATCGCGATGTCCTCGCGCCGCTCCCGCAGCGGCGGGATCTCGAGCGGAACCACATTCAGGCGGAAGAAGAGATCCTCGCGGAAGCGCCCCGCACGCACCTCTTCCGGAAGCTTCTTGTTGGTCGCGGCGACCACGCGGGTGTCGACGCGGATCGTCCGCGAATCTCCCACCCGCTCGATCTCCTTCTCCTGCAGCGCACGCAACACCTTCGACTGCACGCGCGGGCTCATGTCGCCGATTTCATCCAGGAACAGCGTGCCTCCGTCGGCCTGCATGAATTTGCCCTCGCGCGCCCGGTCGGCGCCCGTGTAGGCCCCGCGCACGCAGCCGAACAGTTCGGTCTCGATCAGCTCCTCGGGAATCGCGGCGCAGTTGACCTTGATGAAAGGGCCGGCCCGGCCGGCGCTCTGCTCGTGAATCATCCGCGCGACAAGCTCCTTGCCCGTGCCGCTTTCGCCGGTGATCAGAACGGTGGCTCCTGTGGGCGCCACCTTGGCCACCTGCCGGCGCACCGCCTCGATTGCCGGACTGCGGCCGATCATGGCCCGGCGGCGCGCCTCGCTCCGGCGGTAGCGGTCGACCTGCTCTCCGAGGTCTCCCAGGCGCAGGGCGTTGCGGATCGCGATCAGCACGCGTTCCTTCGACAGCGGCTTCTCCAGAAAATCGAAGGCCCCCAGGCGCGTCGCCTCGACGGCGGCCGACACGGACGCCTGCCCGGAGATCATGATCGCCTCGGTGGCCGCATGCGCGGCCCGGATCTCCCGCAGCGTGGTCAGCCCGTCCTTCCCGGGCAGGCGGACGTCGAGCAGCACCAGATCGCTGGGGGCTTCGTCCAACAGGGCGAGCGCCTCCTCTCCGGTCGCCGCCTCGCGGACCGCATAGCCCGCGGCGTCCAGGATCATGCGCAGCATGCGCCGGATGTTCTTCTCGTCATCGACAACCAGGATCGCGGGCTTCATCGCAGCTCCTCCCCCCGCGCCGGCGGCAAGGTGAAGATGAAGCGGGCGCCGCCGCCCGGGCGCTCCGCGACGGCGATCGTGCCGTGGTGCGCCTCGACCGCCGCCCGCGCGATCGCCAGTCCCATGCCCATGCCTTCGGCCTTCGTCGTGAAGTCGGGCTCGAAAACGCGTTCGCGATGCTCGGGCGCAACCCCCGGCCCGCGGTCGGCCACCTCGATCGAGATCCACGCCTGCTCCCGAATCCCGTCATCCGCCCCGGGCACGTCCAGCCGTAGATCGATCGGCTCGCGGCAACCGATCTGCTCCTGCGCCTGCAGCGCGTTGTTGATCAGATTGATCAGCACGCGATGGATCTGCTCCCGGTCGCACAACACCTGCGAATGGGCGTGCGACGGCGGGGTGCCGGAGCGGGCCCGGCCCCCATGGGGTCCGGGGAGGGCGCCGTTGCCGGATGCGCCGCCTTCCCCGGCGAGGGCGGCTTTGCCGGATGCACCGTCTTCTCCGGCGAGGTTGACGCGCACGCGTGCGGCCCCGTAGAGGCCCACCACCTCGGCCATGAGCTCGGCCGGGTCGACGGGTGCGAGTTGGGGTTCGGGCAGGCGTGCGAACTGGGAGAAGGCGGTCACGAGATTGCGCAGCGCGGCGACCTCTTCCTCGATGATCGCGGTGCTCTCCGCGAGCAGGGTGCGATACTCGCCGTCGGTTCCCTGGTAGGCGTCGCGCGTCTGCTGGGCGGCGAGTTGGATGGGCGTGAGGGGGTTCTTGATTTCATGGGCCAGACTGCGCGCCATCTGACGCCAGGCGGAGATCTTCTCCAGGCGGATCAACTCGACCTGCTGCTGCTTCAAGCGCGCGACCATGTGATCGAACTCCGCGATCAGCCGGCCGATCTCGCCGTGGCCGCGGACCGCGACGCGCGTTTCCAGGTTTCCTGCGGCGACCGATGCGATCCCTTCGCCCAAGGCGGCCATCGGCCGGGTCAGCCGCGAGGCGAGGGCGAGCCCCGCGAGAAGCAGCAGCAGGAGAATCCCCCCGTAGACGATGATGAACGTGCCCAGGAGCTCGCGGACGATCGGCGCGCGCTCCCGGCGCAAGGTCTCGATCAGCCGCGCGTTCGACGTGAGCAGCTCGGCGCGCGCGACCCATTCCGGCGGCACCGGCGCCGTCACCCAGACCGGCGTTCCATCCTGCCCGCGGATGCGCGCGACCCACAGCATCCGGCCTTCGATTTCCGTGCGCAGCGGTGCGACCAGCACGCGCCCCGTGGGATGCGCTTCCTCCCGCGCCGCTTCGAGCGTGGCGCGTTCGCGCGCCGCGAGCCGTGCCAGCGCGTCCGACGCGAGCGTGTCGACCGGCTGGCCGGTATGGATGCGATCCAGGAACTCGGCGTTTTGCAGGGCGAGGAGGTCGCGCAGCGCGTCCAATCCCGCATTCGTGCCCGCGCGGATTTCATCATCGAGCATGGGCCGCAGCACGCGGTTCAGCAGCGCCTGGGTCATCCAGGCCGCGGGCAGGGCCGGAAGCAGGGCCACGAGAATCAGAATGCCCGTCAGCTGCAGCCGCAACTGTTTCATGGATGGGCCTCCAGAGAATCGAGGCGGAACAGGGGCGAGGCGCACTCGGCCACCCAATCCTCATCCGCGGAGCGGCCGAGGAGGCGGCCGATCAGGGCGCCCAGACCCACCGAGACTTCACGGCGTTCCTCGCGGTTCGCGGCGGACTCTTCCGCAAAGAGCGCATGCGCCCGCTCGACTTCCGCGGGGGCGAGCGGATGAATCGCGATTCGTGCATGCAGGCGCAGGGGGCGCAGGGGATCCAGGCCCTCCAGCGGCGTCACCGGCAGAGGGCCGAGACGGGCGAGATGCGCGGCGATCTCGTCCACCGATCGCGCGCGCAGATCCAAGAGCGGCGTGCGGACGACGAAGATCTCGGCCAGCAGGTGGGGCTCGACACGCACGTCGATGCGCGCCCGGGCGATCTCTGCCCCGGCGGCATCCATCAAGCTCAAGGCCAGCGCCATGGATGACGGCAATCCGCTGAGAATCGTCTCCTGGGAAGCCGGGTCGGGAAGGCCGCGCGTGACGAGCGTGCACACGAGCAGGCTGTCCCGGCGGAATGTCTCCACGGCGACGATCGCGACCGGGTCCCCCTCCTGGGCCTGTGCCGTGAGCGTGTTGCAGAGCGGCGCCATGGCGGCGCCCTGGATCTCCGATACGGAAGGCAGGACCGTAACGGCGAGGATCACGGCGAGCAGGATCCACCGCCCGCCGGCGGCGTCGTGATTCCCGGTCTGGCCGCGAGTGCGATCCATGCTCAGAACGTCCATCCGATGCAGCCGTTGATGTGGAAGGCCTCGTCGACCGGTGAGGGAGAGAGGGGCCGGCCGACGTCGAGACCCAGACGCCCGATCCACGGCAGGCGCAGCCGCACGCCGAAGCCCATCGCGCTCGCCCCGTCGCCGAGCGCGACCGTGCCATCGTCCCAGCCGATTCCGTAATCGAGGAACAGAATGCCGGTCAGGCGCGGATCGTCGGCCGGTCCGATCCAGCGCGCGCGCAACTCCGCCGACAGGGCTGCAAAGCGCGAATTCCCCTCCGGCGGAGACAGGGCGTGATCGGGATGGCCGCGCACCGTGTAGAGGCCGCCCAGATAGAAGCGCTCGAAGAAAGGTGCATTGGCGGAAACGATGCCTGCGCGTGAGCGGCCGGCCAAGGCGACGGCCTCGGTGAGCGGCAGATAGCCTCGCAGGTCCCACTGCCAGCTTCGAAAGTCGCCGGGTTTCGAGAACACCACCTCGCCGAAGGTCCGTCCCCAGAACCCCCGCGTGCGCAGCGCCTCTCCGCGCCGGCTGTCGACGACCAGCGCCAGACCCAAGCGCGCCTGATCGCGCTCGGCGACCCCCGCCTGGATTTCCGCGGGCAGCAAGGCGAAGGGAAGTTCGTCTCCCTGCTCCAGCCCTTGAGTTTCGCGCGAATGATGGACCTCGCCCGACGAATCGGGATCGAGCCGCTCGTAGGTCGCCCACCCGGCCAGGGCGAGGCGCTCGGTCAGCGCGCGGCCCGCGCGCAGATCGCAGCCGGCCTGCTCGATCTTCTGAACGATCTCGGCCTGGTCGAGGAAGTAGATCCGGTCGCTGCCTTCGCCGCGCAGGGCGATCTCCGCGAAGTCGCGTGGATCATCGAGGCACGCGCGGCGCCAGGTCAGCGCCAGCCCTTGAACGCGATACCCGAAGCGCGTGCTCAGATCCAGACGCTCACCATGTCCCGAGAGGTTGTCGAGGTTCAACTGCAAGGGGATCAGATACCATCCCGAGAGGTCCTGATAGCCGAGCCCCAGGCGCAGGTGGGGCCGGTTTTCCTCGACGCGAAAGACCACTGCCACATGACCCGGCCCGCTGCCCGGCCGCGTGTGGACATCGACCTCGCGGAAGAGATGTGCCGCGCGCAACCGCTCGGCGGCCGACTGCAATTCCGCCGGCGTCGCGCTCCCGCCCTCCCGCAGGCCGGCGGTCTCGATCACCTTCTCGCGCGCAGTACGGTGGTTGCCCTCGACCTCGATGCGTTCGAGCACGACCGATCGGATGGACTGGGAATCCCGAAGCTCCGGGCTGGAAGTCGCAATCGGCGCCGTATCGGACAGGGCGTGGGCCGAAAGCGGAAAGCCAAAGAAGCCCGCAACCGCGGCGGCGAGAAGAACGGCCCGCCGAGCCGCGCAACCGCGCCCCTTCCCGAGCCCTCCCCCTCGCGGGTTCCCAACCTGCCTCACGCCGCCGCCTCCTTTTCGCCTGCCCGCCCCCGCCGAACCCGGTTGCCCGGTCCTCCCGCAGAAAGGCAATTCGCGTACCGCGCCGCAGGTCGAAGCTCCAGAGGGGATTCTCCAGCTAAAGTATTGTTTCCCTTTTCGTTATGCCGCCGGGCCTCCGTCGGGTGGCCGGTCGTCCCTTGAGGATGCGCCGCGAGATTACCCTGTTGTGTGACTTTTTGCCACACCTGCTCAATCTCCATCTTGGGTGCCGGCTACGAGGCTTGTGAATTGACGCCGGTTCGTCGATGTACCCAACATGCCCCGGTCGGTCCTGGAGTCGGGGGTGCATCTCATCGTTGGGCTGGGACTCCAGGTGCGCCCTTCGACCGTGGAATCAGGGAAGGATGATCATGACCCGGACAGTATCTCCCGATCTGGATACCTCCGTCCTGCACCTCTTCGAGCGCACGCAACGAATCTATGGGCGCATCGACAACCTGCCCGCGTTTCTGGATCTGCTCGCCGAGTCGCTCGTCAAGATGCTCGAGGAGATCGATCCGGTTCAGGTGCACGCCGCGCATGTGTGGGCCGCCGCCGGTCTGCTTTCGCGCGATTCGACCCCGGGGATCTTTCGGCCCTTGCATCTCAAGGGTCGTCCCGATCCGGATGAACTGCGCAGCTTCGTCCAACACGTCGGACCGGGTGATTCCGAAAGCCCCACGGGGCTGATGGGCTGGAGCGCCGCGCGACGCAAGATCGCCTTGCAGCGCGGCACGGGCTGGTGGCTCGCGGAGCGTGACGACGAACATGATTGCTGGGGGCCGCTGAGGCCCGCCGTCGAGAGCGAGGCGGCGGAGATGCGCCAAGCCGCCATCGCGGCCTATCCCAGTGTGCAGTCGCAATTGGCCGTGCCCGTGCTCGATCCCGAAATGCGCGGCCAGGCGCGGCCGCGTCACGCGATCGGCATCCTGAGCATCGAGAGCGACGAGCCGCTTGCGGATCGCTTCGGCGCATTCATGATCGCCTTCACCAGCGTGATCGGACACCCGTTCATGGCGGCCTTGAGGATGCGGGACCTGGGTGCGCTCGCGAGTCGGCTGTCGGTGCCGCTTTCGCGCGCGACGCTCGCCTGGAGCGTGCTGGACGCCACGCGATCCTATCTGCCCCCCGGTGCGCGGTGCGGGTGGGTGGCGATCCGCGACTTCCGGCAGGAGGATCGCTTTCGCGTCGAGGCGCTTTCGGGCGCCGGCCTGGATGAGCAACTCGTGCAGGACTACCGCTCGGGGCGGCTCGTGTTCGCGCCAGGGGAGGGCTTGTGGGGACAGGCCGCGCGGACGAGGCGCGTACAATATCTGCCCGACGCATCGCGGCGCGCGCAGGGAGTGCACCGGCCCTTCTGGCCCGCCAGTCGCTGCGCCCTCTCGATTCCGCTCACCACCGGCGATCGGAAGGAGTGTCTGGGAGTGATCCACCTGGAGAGCGGCGAGACCTCGTTCGCCTTCTCGACGCAGGATCAGAACTACTTCGAAACGGTGGCGGCGCTGGCGGCCGTGGCGGTGGCGGGCATCCGCGAGCCGCGTCTGGAGTACGCCGAGGCGGTCCAGCTGCCCGCCTTTCTGCAGCGATTGCGCTGCGCCACCCTCGGCGAGGTGCCCGAAGATCAGATCGTGCGCGTCAACATGATCTGCCGCGCCCTGGTCAAACACGGGTTCGTTTTTCACAAGGCCGCCGAGGAGGCGCGCCTGAGAGTGCACGTGCTTCGTGAATACACCTCGCGCTCGCCGCGGATCATCGACGTCGAGTCCCTGCGCACGCTGGCGGCCCGTCAGGAGGGTGCGCTGCGCGTTGCGTCGCGGCCCGAAGCGTGGGAGGCTCGCGAGGTATTCTGAACCGCGATGGACGGCAGTCCGGCGCGGCGGTTTCCCGCGCGGATCGCGCTCCGCCGGGACGGAGTGCAGTGCCGGGCGGTTCAGCCGGAGGGAATCAGGATGATCACGGCGGGCTCGGCGGCCAAGCTGGGTGTGTGCGAGATCTACGCGAGCATTCTCGGCGAATCGACCTATGCCGGATGGCCCGGGGTGATCGTTCGTCTGGCCGGCTGTCCCCTGCGCTGCACCTGGTGCGATACGCCGCAGGCCCAGCAGCGGGGCGAGGAAGTTCCGATCGGAGAGATTCTCCAGCGCGCCACCTCCTTCGGGTTTCGTCTCGTGCTGCTGACGGGCGGTGAGCCTCTGGCTCAGCCCGGCTCGCGTCATCTCGTTACGGAACTTCTGAAGCTGGGCTATCAGGTGGTGATCGAGACCGGCGGGGGCGTATCGATCCAGGGTGTGGATCCCCGCGCCTGCATCGTGCTCGACATCAAGTGCCCGGGGTCGGGCATGCACGACCGCCAGGTTTGGGAGAACCTCGAGGGGTTGAAGCCCGAGGACGAGCTGAAATTCGTCCTCGCCTCACGGTCGGACTACGAATGGGCGCGTGATTTCCTGCGCCAGAGCGGGCTGGCCGAACGCCACGTGATCCACTTCTCACCCGTGCAAAGCGACGATGACGCGTCCGGCCTGACGGCCCGCGCGCTGGCGGAGTGGATCATCGCGGACCGCCTGCCGGTCCGGCTGAATCTCCAGCTGCACGTCTGCATCTGGGGCCGCGGGCAGCGCGGCGTCTAGAGCGGTGTCAAGATGTCCGTGCCTGCATCCACAAAGCCCATTCCCGCGAGCGGGGCGGGGCGTCGAACGGGAGGATCAAGCGCACATGGGAACCCCTGCGGGATACCGGCCGCCGGGAGTGGAGCCGCGCGGGAGAGCGATCGTTCTCTTGAGCGGAGGCCTGGATTCGGCCACGGTTCTCGCCATCGCGCACGCCGAGGGTTGGGAATGCCGCGCCCTCACCGTGCGGTATGGCCAGCGACACGCATGCGAGGTCGAAAAGGCACGACAACTCGCGGCCCGCATGGGCGCGGTCGAGCACCGGGTGATCGATCTGGATCTCTCGGGATGGGGCGGTTCATCCCTGACGGGCGAAGGGGGGATCCCGCATCGCACGGAAGCGGCCGGCCCGCCGCGGCGTCTCGAGAATACGGACGCTGCGGCCCCGGATGCGGCGCGCATTCCCACAACCTACGTTCCCGCCCGCAACACGGTCCTGCTCGCGCTGGCGCTGGCGTGGGCCGAGGCGTGCGACGCGCGGGCGATCTTCGCCGGCATGAGCGCGGTCGACTATTCCGGCTACCCCGACTGCCGTCCCGCCTTCATCGATGCCTTTCAGCAGCTGACCCGCGTGGCGACGCGCCAGGGGCTTGAGGGACGCGGGCCCGTCGTGCGCGCGCCCTTGCTGAATAAGAGCAAGGCCGAGACAATCCGCTGGGGCGCCGCGCTCGGAGTGGATTACGGATCGACCTGGAGCTGCTATGATCCCCTGTCGAATGGGGGCCCGTGCGGAAGTTGCGACAGCTGCCGGCTGCGCGCGAAGGGCTTCGCCGAGGCCGGGCTGGTCGACCCGTTGACGGGCGGGTGCTAGCTGTTCAGAATCCAAGTCCGGGTCGGGGCGCCGCACAATGCGCCCCGCAGGTCCAGACGAGGCAGCATGCCGTACGAGCTCACGCGCACCTTCGAATTCAGCGCGGCCCACTTTCTTCCCGAAGCGGGCCGCGGCCACAAGTGCCGCGCCGCGCATGGACACAACTTCGTCGTCGAAGTTACGGTTCGCGGCACGCCCGATCCGCGGACCGGATGGGTCATCGATTTCGGCGAGATCAAGGGTATCGTCGGTCCGCTGATCGACGAACTCGACCACCGCACCTTGAACGAAATCCCCGGCCTCGAAAACGCCACCTCGGAAGTCCTGGCGCGTTGGATCTGGGACCGGCTGAAACCCGGTCTTCCCGGCCTCTCCCGGATCACGGTTTCGGAGACGCCGGCGGCCCGGTGCACCTATTGGGGTGAGGAGTGAGCGAGCCGCTCGGCAGGCCGGCCGTTTCCGGTGGCCGTCGCGGAAGACCCACGCTTTCCGCTGCCGCGCGCGCGCGCGCAAGCCTCGGCGATGAGGCGGTGATCGCAGAGCCCGACCGTCTCCTGCCCTATGCGACCGATGCGCTGCCGCTCCACCGGCGGATGCCCGCGTTGCTCTTGCGTCCCCGCGATGCCGCCGCCGTCGTGCAGGCGGTGAAAATGCTTCATGACACAGGACTGCCCTGGGCCGCCCGCGGTGCGGGAACGGGGGTGAGCGGCGGGGCGGTCCCGCCCGCAGGGGGAGCGGTCCTTTCGCTGGCCCGCCTGCGCCGCATCGTGCGGATCGACGTCGAGGCCCGGCGGGCCCGCGTCGAATCCGGCGTCGTCAATCGTGCGCTCGAGGACCGCCTTGCTCCTCTCGGCCTGGCCTTCGCGCCCGATCCCGCCAGCCGCATGGCCGCCACGATCGGCGGCAACGTCGCCACCAACGCGGCCGGCCCGCGCGCGCTCGCCCTTGGTTCGACCTCCCGGCATGTGCTGGGCCTGCGCATCGTGCTGGGGGACGGGACCGTGCTCGAACTGGGAGGCGACGAGGAAACGATGGCGGGCTACGACCTCCTCGGGTGCTTCATGGGTTCCGAAGGCACGCTGGCCGTCGCGACCGAGGCGACGCTGCGCCTGATCCGCCGGCCGGCGGCGCGCGCGTCGTGGCTGGCCTCATTCGACACGGTTGCCGATGCCTGCCGGGCGCTCGCGGTGCTGCAGAGCCGTGGCCTGCAGCCGGCGGCGCTCGAGATGTTGACCGGCGCCGCGACGGGTGCGCTCGTGGACGACCTGGGAGCGGAGAGTCCTCGTGGGGGCGCCGGCTCCGTGATCCTACTGGGCGCGATCACCGGGCGGCTCGCATCGGTCGCGGCGCGGATAGGGGAAGCGCGCGGAATCATGCGCGCGGAGGGCGCGCGTGCAGTGTGGCCGGCTCGGGATGCGGTAGGCGGGCGAGAGACGCCACGGCTTCAGGATGAGGCCGGCGGGCGAGGGTCGCGGTCGCTTCAAGATGAGGTGGACGAAGAACGACTCTGGACGGTTTGGGAGAAACTGCCCGGCGGACTGGGCCGTCTCGCTCCCGATCAGATCGCTCAGACCGCGGCCATGGCGCGCGCGGCGCTTCCCGGCGTCCTGACCGCCCTGGAGGCGATCGCCGAGCGCCATGGCGTGCGCATGGCGAACTTCGTTCATGCGGGGACCCGACTGCGCGCGGTGATTCTCTACGACGCCCGCGACGCAGAGCAGTCGCGCCGGACGCAGGAGGCGGCGGCCGAGATCGCGCGGCTGGCGCTGGATGCGGGCGGCGTGCTGACGGGAGAGCAAGGCATCGGGCTGGCGAGACGGGAGATGCTGCGGCTCGTCTGCTCGCCCTACGAGCTCGAGCTCATGGATCGAGTGCGGCGCATCTTCGATCCCTGGGGCCTCGTCAATCCGGGCAAGCTCCTTCCCGACCTCGACGGCGGAGACGCCCGCGTCGCCGTGGGCGCAAGCGCGGATGACATCGAGGAGGGAGTGACGGCGCCGGCAAGACCCGCGCGGCGCGATGTGCTTGCCCCCCCCGCGCTGCTGCAGGGCCCGGCGCGCCTGATGACGCCGCAGGAAGGGGAGCTCGCGGCGGCCCTGCGCGCATCGGCCGAGGCGTGGGAGCCGGTGGTTCCGATCGGCGGCGGAACCCTCATGGCATGCGGGGACTGCGGGAGGCCGCTGTCCACCGAGGCGCTCGCGGAGGTGCGCGACTACGATCCCGAAGAGATGACGATCACCGTGGATGCCGGCGTCCATCTGGCCGAGATCGAGAGCAGACTCGCCGAACACCGTCAGACGCTGGCATGGGAATGTCCCGATCCCTCCCGCGCCACGATCGGCGGCGTCATTGCCGCCGGCTACTGGGGCTCGTTGGCGGGTGCGCACGGGCATCCCAAGCACTCCGTACGGGGGTTGCGCGCGCTGACCGGACAGGGGGAGCTGATCGTCTGTGGAGGTCGCCACGCCAGGCACCCTGCCGGGTACGATCTCGCGAGACTACTGATCGGGTCACGCGGCACACTGGCCGTCATCAGTCGGATCACGCTCGAGACCTACCCGCAGGCTCCCTATCGCGCCGTGGCGATGGTGAGAGGCGCCTGGTCCGATCTCGCCGCGCTGGCGGGCCGGCTTGCGGGCGGGGATTGGACCGTGCTCGATCTGCTCGCCGACGGCGAGCAGACGATGCTGATGATTGGATGCGAGGGTCGCACGCGAAACGAAATCCAGGACCTGGACGATGCGATCCGCGGGGCCGGTGCGACGATCGAGCGGTTCGAACAGGAAGAGACGCGCCAGGCGCGCGAGTGGATGGCGCAGTGGCTGGCGTGGAGCGAGGCGCCGATCATCGTGCGGCTGGTCGTCTCTCCGGGGACTGCCTTGGATGTGGCCGGCCGGGTGCAAGCCCTCTGTTTTCCCGGGCGCGGGGAGCATGAGACCGGCGAAGTGCGGCGAAACGCGCGTGCCTCGCATCCGGCGGACTCCCGTGCCTGGAGCTGCCGTCTGCAAGTCCATCCGGGCGCCGGATTGATCCGCGTGGCATTCATG
>JAZDGX010000141.1:0-4057 GCA_043806645.1 Candidatus Eiseniibacteriota bacterium
TGCAGGCAGATGCCCCCGGCCGTGACCCGCGTCCAGGCGAGACGGTTCAGCGCCTCCTGCCATTCCTCGAGCGAGCGCTCCCGCTCGGCGGGCAGATGCACGACCGCCTCGAGCTCGCGCGTCTGCTCGTCGAAGGTCCACAGCAGCGCGCATCCCGCACCGCTGGCCTTCAGGCCGGCGTGCATGGCGCGTTCGAGCACATCGGGCAGATTCGTCGCCCCCAGGATATCGCGAACGGCCTCATTCAAGGCGCGCCCCTTCGCGGCACTCTCGAGATGCGCGCTCTCGGCCTCTTTCTGAACGAGCGCCTTTCCCAGATGCGCCGCCACCACCGACGCCAACCGCGCGCGCTGCGCATGACGCCGCGAGGCCCGCCCGGGCTCTTCCAGGAGCAGCACGCCGAGCGGGTGACCATCCGGAACCGGGACGATCCAGACCGCCCGGCTGCCCGCGCAGCATTCGAAGGCGGGACCCAACGCCGCTTGAAGCTCCTCCTGCGACAGGCGGTGCACCTCCCCCTCCGCCATCGCCTTCAACAGCAGGTTCTCTTTCGCGGCACCCGTGGGCAGCCCGATCTCGCGAACCAGCGCGGTCAGCCGCTCGTCGGTGCACGAGGAACAATCGCCCGCCGTCGCGGGCAGCCCCTCCGCGACCGCCCGCGGGCGTTTCGCAGCGGCGACTCCGGTGAGCGTGGTCCCCGCACCATCGAGGAGAAAGAGAAAGGCCCGCTTGAAGCCCAGACCCCGGGGAGAGGTCAACAGGCGCAGCGCCGCCTCGATGGTCTGCCAGCGCTCGCCCTGCTGATACAGGGCGATCAGGCCCTCGCCCAGCGACGGTGATTCCTCCTGTCCGCCGTGGAAGGCTCTGCTATACTCTTTGGCCGTGCCAAGTGCCGGAGTGCGCTCCGTCTCGTTTCGCGCATTTCGAGGGCTGTGTTTCATGGCAATCCTCCTGGTCCGGCATGCACCTGGCATTGCGAGTGGCGGATGGGCGCGCCGCGCGTCCCGCTAGGGAATCGAGGCAACGGCAAGTCCCGGCGCGTCTCGCCGGGAATGGAAGGCTAGGGAATCGATGAAGTTCTTCGGACAAGGCCCGCAAGAAAAGGCGCCGCCCGCTGCGGGCGTCCCGCAACAGGTGAAGGTGGAGCTGCCCGAACGGGAGGCCGAGGGCATCTACTCCAACCTGGTCCTGATGGCTCACTCGGCCTCCGAATTCATCTTCGACTTCGCGCGCATCCTGCCGGGCATTCCCAAGGCCAAGGTGTACGCCCGCATCGTCATGACGCCGCAGAACGCGAAGTCCCTGCTGAAGGTCCTCCAGAAGAACCTGGAGAGCTTCGAGCAGAAGCACGGCAAAATCCCGGGGACGGGTGAGTTCCCCCCCCCTCGTGAAATCGGCTTCAAGTAGAACTTCTTGAGCGGTGGGGGCGCTTGGATGCGCGTGGAAGCTCCGCTTCCCGCCCAGGCCCTGCTCGAAAGTGAACAGGACAGCGCCGCTGCCGCGGCTCGGTCGGGGGAACGGAAGACGGGTCGCAGAAGGCAACGCGTTCACTCGCAAGGAGATACGGAGAAAGCCATGAATCTCGCCCGTCGCGCGCTGCAGGCACCCGCCTCCCCGATCCGCAAGCTGGTCCCCCTGGCGGACCAGGCCCGCGCCCGCGGACGGCGTGTGATCCACCTCAATATCGGCCAGCCCGATATTCCCACTCCGGAAGTCATGTGGGAGGCCCTGCGACGCTCCAAGATCGAGGTGCTGAGCTACAGCCCTTCGGGAGGGATCCCCGAGTTCGTCGCCGCGCTCCGCCGCTACTACGCGCGCCACGCGGTCGAGCTCGAACCGGGCGAGCTGATCGTCACCACGGCCGGCAGCGAGGCGATCCTCTTCGCCCTGGCGCTCGTCTGCGATCCGGGCGACGAAGTGATCATTCCCGAACCGCTCTACGCCAACTACAACGGCTACGCGGCCCTGCTCGGCATCCGGGTCGTGCCGGTCGCCTCCTCCCCAGAGGAAGGCTACGCCCTGCCCCCCCGCGAACGCTTTGCCGACCGCATCGGGCCGCGCACCCGGGCGATCCTGCTGTGCAATCCCTGCAATCCCACCGGTCACATCTACGGACGCGCCGAACTGGAAACGGTGGCTGCGCTCGCCTGCGCCCACGACCTGTTTATGATCGTCGATGAGGTCTACCGCGAATTCTGTTATGCGCTCGAGCGGCCGATTCCCGTGCTGACCCTGCCCCAGGTGCGGGACCGGGCCATCATGGTCGACAGCCTCTCGAAGCGTTTCAGCGTCTGCGGGGCGCGCATCGGTTGCCTCGCTTCGCACAACCGCGAGATCACCGCGGCCGCGCTCAAATTCGCGCAGGCGCGCCTCTCTCCCCCCACGCTGGGCCAGATCATGGGGACGGCTGCCCTGGATCTGCCGCCGGACTACTACGACGGAGTGATCGCCGAATACCGCCGCCGCCGCGACGCCGTGCTCGAGGAATTGGAACGCATCCCCGGCGTCCTGTGCCGCAAACCCGAGGGGGCTTTCTACGTGATGGCGCGGCTTCCGGTGGAGGACGCCGAGGAGTTCGTCCGCTGGCTGCTGACCGATTTCCACGTTGAGGGCGAGACGGTCATGATGGCTCCCGGAAACGGCTTCTACGCCACACCGGGAGCGGGACAGAGCGAGGTCAGGATCGCCTACGTCCTAGAGGAAGCCAAGCTACGGCGAGCGATGCAGATCATCGCGGCGGGCCTGCGTGCCTTCCGGCCTGCGGGGGAAGCAGCGACAGCAATGCGCTCACCGACCGCAGCGGTGCGGCCTCACGCCGGCGAATAACCCCCGAGCGGCGCCAGCAACGGAACCCCCGGACCGCCAGCCGCACCAGCCTGCCCTGGGCAAGCTCGGCGGACACTTGCGCCCGGGAAAGCGGCGCCACACCCAGACCGAGCGCCACGAGCGCCTTCACCGCTTCGGGTGAGCTGACCTCCATCGTCACCCGCGGCTCCAAGCCTTTGACGCGAAAGATCGCCGCCACTTCCTCGCGCGTGATCGAATCGGAGTGATGGTGGATCATGCCCTCCAGCGCGACCTCCTCCAGACTCACCCGCCGGCGCCGCCAGGGGTGATCCGGAGCGGCGACGAAGAACACCGGTTCCCGATGCACCTCTCCGACCACCAGCCCCGCCTGCTCCACCGGCAGCGTGACCAGGGCCAGATCGAGATCACCGCGCGCCACGCGTTCCACCAGCGCCCGCGATCCGCGCACCTCGACCGCGATGCGCACCCCTGGATAGCGCTCCCGGTAACGCGCCAGCACCGGCGGCAGCAGGTGGATCGCCATCACGTCGGTCGCCCCGATGCGCAGGCGCCCGCGCTGCAGCGAGCTGCCCGCGCGCAGCTCCTCGAGCAATTCGTGGCTCTGGCGCAGGATTTCCTGGGCGCGCGTGTAGAGGATCTGCCCCGCCGGCGTGGGGCGCACCCCGCGCGCTTCGCGCACCAGCAATCGATCGCCGACCTCCCGTTCGAGGTTGCGCACCTGCGCGGTGATCGCCGGCTGGGTGCGCCAGCGCGCCCGCGCGGCCGCGCTCAGGCTGCCCAGCTGCACCGCTTGCACGAAACTCTCCAGCGTGTCGAGATCCATGCGCGCCCTCCTTCTCCGGACCGGTCTGCCTATAACAGAATTCTATATCTCCGATAACAACTATACCATTTCTGAATCGCAGCCCCTCGCCTAGCTTGTGGGGCGTGTCGGCTCCGAAGGGAGCGACGCGCCACCCGCCTCCCGGAACGGCCGCGCAAGCGGGGACCGGAGCGGCACCCGGGACAGGGCGGCGCGCGGGATTGGGAACACCAGCCAGGGAGGTTTCAGACATGCATCCGACCACGATTGCTCCGGCCAGCGGAAAGCTGGGCATCCTCACGCCCGGATTGGGGGCCGTGAGCACGACCTTCATGTCCGGCGCGCTGGCCGTGCGCCGCGGCCTCGGAAGCCCCATCGGGTCGCTGACCCAGATGGGCACGATCCGCCTCGGCAAGCGCACCGAAAACCGCACGCCGCTCATCCGCG
>JAZDGX010000142.1:0-15299 GCA_043806645.1 Candidatus Eiseniibacteriota bacterium
GCCGCCCATGAGATCGCCGAAGTTGCCCGAGGGCACGGCGAAGATGACCTTCTCGCCGCGGCCCACGTCGGCCAGACGTGAGGCGGCGTAGATGTAGTAGACCGACTGCGGCAGCAGACGCCCGATGTTGATCGAATTCGCCGAGGTCAGATTGAGGTCGACCAACTCGGGATCGGAGAAGGCTTGCTTGACCAGCGCCTGACAGTTGTCGAACTTGCTGTCGAGGGCGAGGGTGGCGATGTTGCCGCCCAGGGTGGTCATCTGGCGCCGCTGGCGTTCGCTGACCTCATGGGTCGGGAAGAGCACGACGACCCGAATGCCCGGCACCCCCGAGAAGGCGTGCGCGATCGCCGAACCGGTGTCGCCCGAGGTGGCGGTCAGCACCAGCAGGCCGCGCCCACGCTGGCGCACCAGCCGGCCGAGCGCCCGGCCCATGAAGCGCGCGGCGAAGTCCTTGAACGAGGCGGTCGGGCCCTGATCGAGGCGCATGAGGTGGCGTGGGCCGTCGACGCGCTCCAGGGGGACATCGTAGTCGTAGGCCTCGCGGCAGATCTCGTTCAGCTCGTCGCGCGAGAAGGTGCCCGCGGCGTAGGGCTCGAGCACGGCGGCGGCCAGCTCCGGATAGCCCATCGTGCGGGCGCGCAGCAGGAGATCCGCGGTCATCCGCGGGATCGGGCGCGGCATGAAGAGGCCGCGGTCGCCGGCTTGGCCCTGGAGGAGAGCGTGGGCGAGGTCGACCTCGGGGACGCGGCGATTGGTGCTGTAGTAGCTCGTCATGGTTCCTCCGCGGTTGCGGGAGTCGCTTCGTTCAGCATGCAGGCGCTGTGCTGGGCGCCGGGGTCCGCATTGAGTCCGCGGGAACGGCGCGCGCCGGGACTACGTTACCAGTGGGGCGCGCGCCTTGAGCGCCCCGCGCGAAGGGCGCCCTGCCGGCCGGAGTGCAGTGCATAGTGCGCGGGGCTAACATCCCGCGGACTCAATGCGGACCCCGGCGCCATGCGGCGTTGCCTCCGATGCTCGCGAGCGGCCTCCTCCCGAGCGATTCTTCCCGAGCACCTAGCGACCTTGCGGGCTGGCGTGAGAGGCGCCGCCGAAGGAGAACTCGGGGGGCATCGACACGGTGACCTTGCCGCCGACTTTGGCGAGGGCCTGGTCGAGGTCGGCGATCACGTCGTCGGGATGCTCGGCACCCACGCAGAGGCGGATGAGATTGTCGGGAATGCAGGCCATCGTCCGGCACGCCTCGCCCTGCTGGGAATGGGTCGAGATGGCGGGAATCGTCGCCACCGACTTCACGCGGCCGAGATCGGTTGCGCGCCAGATGCGCTCGAAGGCGTCGAAGACCGTGCGCGTGGCCTGAACGCCGCCCTTCACGCGCAACGACATCAGGTGCCCGTAGCGATTCACCGGCTGGCCGTACTGCGGATCGTGCTCGGCGTCGACCAGGAAGAGATAGCGCTTGGCCAGCGGGTGCAGGCGATGGCTGGGCAGGCCGAGGTAGTCGACCCCCTCGATCTGGCGATGTCCGGCCAGGAATTCCGCCACCCGCATCGTGTTGCGACTGAAGAGATCCACCTTCGAGCGCAGCGTGCGCATGTCGTTGAGCGAGAGGATCGCGTTCATCGGGGAGAGATTCGGGCCGTGATCACGATTGGGGAGCTGCTTGAGATAGCCCGCGAAGTCCGCGCGCGCTTCTTCGGGCATCTGGCGGGCGGTCAGGTTCTTGCGCGCGATGACCGCGCCGGCGATGCCGAATCCCGAGGATGTCAGCGTCTTGGTCACCGACTGGATGACGATGTCGGCGCCATGACAGAGCGGGCGCAGCAGGGCCGGGCTGGCGACGGTGTTGTCGATGATCAGCGGCAGCCCGTGCTTGTGCGCGATCTTGGCGACCTCGGCCAGATCGAAGAAGGCCTGGCCGGGGTTCGAGGGCAACTCTCCGTAGACGAAACGGGTGTGCTCGTCGATTTTCGATTCCCACTCCTTGAGATCCGCGGAGTTCACGATCCAGCGGCATTCGATGCCGCGATCGACATGGCGGCGCACGCCGAACTGCTGGAAGGTCCCGCCGTAGACCTGGCAGGTGGCAACGAAGTTCATCGGCCGGCCCGGATGCGCCGGGTCGATCTTGAGGAAGGGTTCGGTCGCGCTGGCGATCGCGGCCATGCCCGAGGAGGTGGAGCAGCAGGTGGTCTCGCCGTCGAAGCCGTAGCCCTCGAGCAGCGCGAGGGTGTTTTCGAAGTAGTAGAGGCTTGGATTGGCGATGCGCGAATAGCACCAAGTGGGGATCTGATAGGCCAGCGCGGCCTCCATCTCATCGGAATCGCGATAGGCCTGGGATGAGGACATGTAGATGGGCTCGATGATCGAGCCCTGGTTGAAGTCGAGCGCCTCGCGCATGGTGTAAAGACCGTGCACCGCGATCGTATCGAAGCGGCACTGGCGCATCTTCGCCATGTCTTCGGCATGGCGCCTCGCGGCCGCCTGCGCGGCAGCGATGTACCCGGCGACTCCGCTTGACTGCTTCTCGGCGGACATGCGTCAACCCTCCTCTTCTGAATGCGGTGCCTCGGCGAGGCTGTTGCCCAGCGGGTAGCCCTCGTTCTCCTTGACGGTCGAGAGCACGAGGAACGTCTCCTGTTTCTCCACACCGACGATCGTGGACAGCCGGTGCTTGATGACTTCGCGCAAGTGATCGATGTCGCGCACGACGACGTGCAACATGTAGTCGTAGCGGCCGGTCAGGTGATAGCAGGCCATCACCTCGGGCACGGAGCGCACGCGGTCCTCGAAGGCGTCGATGGGGGCGGCCTGGTGGTGATCGAGATTGATGAGCACCATGGCCTGAACCTGGAGCCCGACGGCGTGAGGATCGAGCACCGCGCGGTAGCCCTTGATGACGCCCTTTTCTTCAAGGCGCCGCACGCGTTCGAGAGTCGTCGAGGGGGCGGATTCGCAAAGACGTGCCAGCTCGACGTTGGCGATCCGGCCTTGGCCCTGGAGGGCCTGGACGAGCCTTAGATCAAAGTGGTCCATAGGAGCAATGGTAGCGCGTATTGTTCGGGACTGTCTACTGATTTCCGGACATTATTCGAACATTGGGCCAGCTGTTGGTGCGCAATTCGGAAGGCGTCCCTCTTGCCCGAATGTGGCCGAACGGGTGGCCGACCCGGAGACCGACCGAGGCGGGGCGGATCCGGGTGATCTGCTAAGCGACTCTCTCCGGATGTGTTGGCTCCGGCACGACGGGTCACCGAGTCAGTCGAGCGCCAAGGGTCTCCCGGATCAGTGGAGCACAGGGCTCTTCCGGAAGCAGCCGAGGGCGCGCACCGCGTCCAGGATCTGGTTCCGGCGCCGGCTGTCCCGCCGAATCGCCAGGCCGTAGTCGAAGGCCCCCGGAAACAGCTCGAAGCGCTCCGCGAAGAGCGGATCCGAGAGGATGTCCCGGCGGATCCCGCGATAGTCGGTGTGCGGCATCCAGACCAGATCGACCTCGCGCTCGATGAGCCCGGTTACCCGCACGCCCTCACGCGCGATGCGGGCGTCGTTCAATCCGCTGAGGTCGATGATCGTCACCCGCGGTGCCCGCGCCCCGAGATAACCGATCTCCGAGGCGGCCACGACGCTGCCCTCAGGCAGGCGCGCGGCGATTTCGGCCATGAGGACGCGCGTGCGCCAGGCGCCCAACCGCGGCGGCTCTGCGGGCGTCGCGATGCCCTCCTGCGGCGTCTGTTCCGGAATCGAGGCCTTCGGCTGCGCCGGCTCGCTCGTCGTCTGAACGAGCGGGTAGCGCGCTTCGTCGAAGCGCGGCGCCAAGACCGCGTGCCCATACCACCGGGCGAGGCCCGTCAGACCCGGGAGCAAGAGCGCGATCAGGAACACCACGGCCGCGAAGCGCAGCCACGGCATTCGGGGCCTGACGAGGCGCCCGATGACTTCGTCCATGACGGCAGCCGCGGGAATCGCGACGAAGGGCAGAGCAGGGTAGTAGAACCGCGCCTCGTATCCCATGATCTGCGTGACGCTGAAGTAGTATGCGAAGGTGGCGGCAACGGGAAGAAGACAGACGATCAGCCAGCGCATGTGCCGGCGCGCGGCCCCCGCCAGTAGGACAATCGCGAAAGGCAGGCCCGCGACCAGAAAGGTCTGGACATACGCGACTGGATTCCAGGCCCCGGGATTCGCATAGCCCTCGTAGAAGCCCGCTCGCTTGACGTAGTGGCTGAGCGGCAGGACCGTGCCAAGTTGCCACAGCTTGACGAGCGTGTCGGCGACGAAGAGCGCTGCCAGCGGCGCAAGGCAATTCCACAGCGCGGCCCGCCTCCGGTCGTGGGGGACGAGGAGCAGGACGGCGAGCAGGGGGCAGAGGAGCGCGTAGAGAGCGTTGTCGGGGCGGGCGAGGAAGGTCAGATAGGCCGCCCCGGCGGCCGCGAGGAGGCGCGTTCGATCGGGCCGCTTCACCATGGCGGCGAGCGCCCAGAGGAGCAGGGCATTGGTCAGCAGCGATAGCGTGGTGTCCATGCCGGTGAGCAGGTGATAGCGGAAGGCCGCCGGAGCCAGCACGGCCGGGACCACCCACGCGGCCAGCCAGAGCGCGCGCAAGGGACTGGGGGGACGGGCCAGCGTGATGCCCGCCGCGACGATGACGATCAGTGCCAGCAGACCGAGCGCCGCCGACACCAACGGCAGAAGTCGCTCCATCGGAAGCGCGATCGCGCCGCGGGCCAGGGCGACGATCGGAACGTAGAGGAGGCTGGTCGGACCGAAGGCCGGCTCCTCGCCGACATTCCAGACGAGTCCGTCTCCCGCCCGCAGATGGTCTGCGTAACGGACGAACATGTACGCGTCGTCGAACATCCCACCCGCGTCGGAGCGGATGAATGCGACGACGAGATCGGAAAAGGCAAAGGCGCACACGGCGAGCAGAATCGCGGCCGCGAGAGCCAACAATCTCGGTGTGCGGACGGGGTCTGGCATGTCATGCACCCCGGTTGAATGATCGACGCATCGTAACACACAGAGCCTTCGGGAGGCGGCGATTTCCCGCCTCGCGATCGCGTGAACGCCTTTCTCGAGCGCATCAAGCCGATCGCCGCCTCTCATCGTGCGACGCTGGCCCAGGTCGTGATCCACTGGACGATCCGCCGGCCCGGGATCTCCGCGGTACTCGTCGGCGCCCGCAATCCCGATCAGGCCGAGGAGAACGCGCCCGGCGCCGACCTGGCATTGAGCAGAGAGGAGTTGGACACGATGTCGCGCACGAATGGGCGGAGGGCGGCTCGTCGCCTCCCGCACGCCGGCGCAACGGCAGTGCGCGCCGCGGGGCTCGCCTGGATCAGCGGGCCAGGATGACCTTCCCGGAGGCGGTCCGTCCGTCCCCGACTTTGTAGAAGTAAGCGCCGGTCGGGAGCCGGTGCCCGGCGTCATCGCTCCCGTCCCAGGTGTACTCGATGCTCGTTCCCCGCGCACTCCCCGGCAGGATGCGCACACGACGGCCGTCGGCAGAGTAGATGTGAAGGCCCGTTTCCGACTCCCGAGCCAACAGGATGACCGTCCGCGCCTGGAACGGGTTCGGCGTGCAGCGCAGATCGGCATAGATCGTGGGGTGCGAATCGGGCAGGGCGGCCGGATGCGCCTCGCGCTGCATGTAGTAGACCGTGGGAACCCCCTTGCGGTCGTCTTCCCAGGCCACATGCACGGATCCGGTCTGGTCGGTCGCGATCGCGGGATCGTCGGCGGGTCCGAAGCCGCCGCTCAAACGCTCGGGTACGCTCCAGCCGACCTCGTTGCGCAGCATGTAGAAGACTGCGTAGTTGCCCGGCGTGTTGTCGGCCCAGGCGAGATGCACTTGCCCCGCGCGATCGCAGCAAATCGCGGCGTTGCGAGCCGTCGTCTCCAGCGCCTGCAGCGACTCCTCCGGCATCCACGTGCCTGAAACGCAGCGGCGGTAGTAGATGTCGCCGAAGTCGACGCGGCGGTCGGTCCATGCGACATGCACATCCCCCATGGCATCGATAGCCAGGGTCGGCTCGCGCGATTCGGTCATCTCTTCGAAGGTCAGCTGTTGATCCGCCTGCCACACTCCGCCGACGCGCTTCTTGTAGTAGATCTTGCTCGTTCCGGGAACCTGGCGCCGGTCCTCCCACGCGAGATGCGGCTCACCCGCCGCGTCCAGCGCGATGGCCGGACATTGCGCGCCCGCGCCATGGGTTGTCAGCCGCTCCTCCACCCACACGGAGCCGTTCTTGGCCGCGTAGTAGATCTCGTACGCCCCGTGGCGTCCATCCGCCCATGCGATGTGCGGCGCTCCCGTGGGCGAGACCGCGAGGGCCGGGGACAGGGTGAAGCCACCGCTGGCGCTCACTGCCTCCGCCCCGGACCAGAGGCCCGATACCGTGTGCATGTAGTAGACCTCGGAGGGGCAAGTGGTCTGGTAGGTGACATGAAACTCATCCAGCGTATCTGCAGCGACCGCTGCAGAGGAGCGGGAGCCTCAGCCTGCCGTGAGTTGGAATTCGTCGCCCCAAGTGCCGCCGGTTCGCGATCGAGCGAAGACCTCCAGATCGGCGGGGAGTTCTTCGTCCCAGGCGACAAGAAGGTCTCCCTCCGGATCGGCGGCGATGGTGGGGTTCGCGGACGCATAGTCGCTGGTCGTCACGCGGAGTTCATCGCTCCACCCGAGTGGGGCGGCTTGGGCGGAGAGGGTCGTTCCCAGGATGATCGCGACGAATCCGAGGGATCGTGCGCCGTGCGGCGGATACCCTCGTTCAGCGGATCGGCGGCGAAGACGGATCATGAGCGTAACTCCATGGTGGCGGCGCGATTCCTATTAATGATACCGGCCCGCAGCGGGGGATTCAATCGGCACCTCGCACAGCGGTCCCTCGCCCCCCCCTCCATATGTCTTCGAATGTGGCTACCAGCAGCCACAGCGAGCCTGCCTCCCGGGCAGGGCGCGGGGCGCGCGGTTTGTGGCAACGCGCTCGCCCGCCTTGAGATGTCGGCGCGCCAGGCCGATATGAATCCCTGCAGGCCCATGTCCATGCGATCTCCCCGGGCCGACGGCCCTTCCGGGAGAAGAAGGAGGGTTCCATGAATGCGCACGTTCCCGTGTGGCGCGCCTGGGCGAGTCCGGTGCTGCTGCTCCTGCCGCTGGTTCTCATTCCCGGTGTGGCGGCGGGTGATTCCGTGGAGTCGCGCGATGCGCAGTACGAACAACTGATCGCCGACTATCCGCAGCATCAGAAGGAAATCGAGGAATTTGAAGCGGCGCTGGCGGACGATCCGCAAGCCGAAGAGCACCTGCTTGCCTACAACGATTCGCTGACAGCGCACGCGGACCTGGCGCAGTACGAAGAGACAATGCAGGAAGTCGTCTCCGGCGATTCGATGCTGGCCGAGACGCAGGCCGCGTTCGAGGCGGAAGCGGCCGCCGACGCGCGCAGCGCCGCGGAGCTGGCCGCGTTCGACAGCCTGCTGGCCGCCAATCCCGAACTCGCCTCCAGCCTGGAGGAAATCGAGACCTCAGCCGCGCAGGACGATGCATTGCTGGAGCAGCACGGCGAGGTGATGGCGCAACTCGAAGCCGATCCCTCGCTCGCGGAGGAGTTCTATGCCGACGAGGATGGGCCCACCTACGGCGGGGACGATCCCGAGATGATCGCGTACGTAAACTACCTGATCTTCAGACCGCCGCTCTATCGGGCCTGGTGGCGTTCTTACCACTACTTGCGCAACCATCCGCTGGTCGCGCAGGGAGTCTATCGCCACTGGCGCTGGTTCGAGCCGCGCCGGACGCTGTGGTGCGCCTGGTGGGACTATCGATTGCGGGTCGCGCGCCATCGGGGGGCGCATGAGAGCTTCTGGGCGCAGCGACTCTATCTGGGTCACCGGCCCTGGCTGGCGCGTCCGATGTGGCAACACCGGCTGTTCATATCCACCCGGCCCGTCCTGCGGGCCCAACTCCATTTCTACAGGCACCATCCCCGCGTGGCCGGAGCGGTCATCGATCATCGTCGCTGGGCGATGCGCCATCCCGCGCCCCCGCGGGCGCCCGTCCCGCCGGCGAAGCACGCGCACAAGCCTCCGCGGCACGCGCCGCGGCCGTGAGGGACTCACGCGAGAGCGTGCGCTAAGGCCTGAACCGACGGCCGGCCGGCCTGAAGGTCAGAAGAAGAGTGGGGGGCGGCATCTTTGGATGCCGCCCTCTCCCGTTTCCCCAACCTTGCGCCCGGGGCCTGACCGGAGATCCGCCGCGACATACGGAAGGGCCGTTCTTCGGCTTGACGGACGGGGTCGCCCGGGACTAGGATCTTCGGCTGCTCATCTGCCGTAAGCGAAAGAGTGTCAATCGCTTATTCTGATGATTAGATTTCCCGGGATGGGCGGATCTCCCGGACGGGGTCGGCAGATCGGGGTGGGGTGAGCAGGGCTGTTCCACCGCCATTCGCGGTTCCGCATGGGGCTGGGTCGCGAGCGGCGGGTTTCGCATGGGGCATGGGCGCCGGCCGGGGATCGAGATGGCCGGACGGCCCTGGAGGTTGTCATGGCGAAGAAGACAAGGGTAACCGTGGACGGGAATCAGGCGGCCGCGTCGGTGGCCCACCGGACCAACGAGGTGATCGCCATCTATCCGATCACACCCTCCTCGGGCATGGGCGAGTTCGCCGACGAATGGTCGGCCGCCGGGCAGAAGAATATCTGGGGCACCGTGCCCCGAGTTGTCGAGATGCAGTCGGAAGGGGGCGCGGCCGCGGCCGTGCACGGGGCTTTGCAGGCCGGGGCGCTGACGACGACCTTCACCGCCTCGCAGGGCCTGCTGCTCATGATCCCGAGCATGTACAAGATCGCCGGCGAGCTGACCTGCTACTGCATGCACGTCTCGGCGCGGACGATCGCCACCCACGCGCTCTCGATCTTCGGCGACCACTCCGATGTCATGGCCTGCCGGCAGACGGGCTTTGCCCTGCTCTCGTCGGGCTCGGTCCAGGAAGCGCACGATTTCGCCTGCATCGGGCAGGCGGCGACCCTCGCCACGCGCATTCCGCTGCTGCACTTCTTTGAAGGCTTCCGCATCTCGCACGAAGTGGCGACGATCGAGGAGCTCACCGACGCGGAGCTGCGCGAGATGTTCCCGGATGAGCTGGTCACGCCGCACCGTGAGCGGGCGATGACGCCCGACCGGCCCTTCATTCGCGGCACGGCGCAAAACCCGAACGAGTTCTTCCAGAACCGCGAAGCGAACAACCCCTTCTATATCAAGTGTCCCGCGCTCGTGCAGGAGACGATGGACAAATTCGCCCGTTTGACCGGGCGCAGCTACCATCTCTTCGACTACCAGGGCGATCCGCAGGCGGAACGCGTCATCGTGATCATGGGCTCGGGAGCCGAGGCGGCCAACGAGGCGATCGAACTGATGAACGCGCGCGGTGAGCGCGTGGGCATGGTGCGGGTGCGCCTCTACCGGCCGTTCGACGCCGAGCGCTTCGTCCAGGCCCTGCCTGCGACGGTCCGCGCAATCTCCGTGCTCGACCGCACCAAGGAGCCGGGGGCGGCCGGCGAGCCCTTGTATGAGGATGTTCTCACGGCCCTGCGCGAGATGGAGGATCGCGGCCTGACCCCGTGGAAGCCGGGGGCGGCTCCGCGCGTGATCGGTGGTCGCTACGGGCTGTCGTCGAAGGAATTCACGCCGGCGATGACCAAGGCGGTTTACGACGAGCTGGCGAAGCCGGAGCCGAAGAACCACTTCACGGTCGGCATCCACGACGACGTCACGCACACGTCGCTGCCGGTTCCCGCGGACTTCGACACCGAGCCCGCCGATGTCGTGCGCGCGCTCTTCTATGGACTGGGCGCGGATGGGACGGTCGGAGCGAACAAGAACTCGATCAAGATCATCGGTGAGGAGACGGGCAACTTCGCGCAGGGCTACTTCGTCTACGACTCCAAGAAGGCCGGCGCGATGACGATCTCACACCTGCGCTTCGGCCCGCGGCCGATCCACTCGACCTATCTGGTCCAGCAAGCGAGCTTCATCGGCTGCCACCAGTTCGGTTTCCTCGACAAGTACGACATGTTGGACAGCGCCGCGCCGGGAGCCGTCTTCCTGCTCAACGCGCCCTTCGGCCCCGACGAAGTCTTTGACCGACTGCCGCGCGAGGTCCAGGAACAGATCATCGCCAAGCGGCTGAAGTTCTATGTGATCAATGCCTATGAGGTCGCCAAGCTGACCGATATGGGTTCACGCATCAACACCGTCATGCAGACCTGCTTCTTCGCCATTTCCGGGGTCCTGCCGCGCGAGGCGGCGATCGCCCAGATCAAGAAGACCATCGAGAAGACCTACAGCAAGAAGGGCCGCGAAATCGTCGAGCGCAACTTCGCCGCGGTCGACCAGACGCTGGCCCATCTGCACGAAGTCAAGGTCCCGGACCGGGCGACCGCGACGCGCCGCCGCCCGCCGACCGTCCCGCCACAGGCGCCGGATTTCGTGCGCGACGTGACGGCGGTGATCCTGCAGAACAAAGGCGACGCGCTTCCGGTGAGCGCGTTTCCGGCCGACGGCACCTGGCCCAGCGGCACGACGCGCTGGGAGAAGCGCAACATCGCGCAGATGATCCCGATCTGGAATCCGGAGCTCTGCATCCAGTGCGGCAAGTGCTCGATCATCTGTCCGCACGCCACCGTGCGCATGAAGGCCTACGACCCGGGGTTGCTCGCGAATGCGCCCGCGGGGTTCCGCTCGGCCGACTACAAGGCCCCCGACCTGCGCGGCATGAAGTTCACCATCCAGGTCGCGCCCGAGGACTGCACGGGGTGCGGGTTGTGCATCGAGGCCTGTCCGGCGAAGGACAAGACGAATCCGCGCGAACGGGCGCTGGTGATGCAGCCGCAAATGGAACGGCTCGAAGTGGAGCGGGGCTACTACGAGTTCTTCGAGGGCCTGCCCTGGGCCGACCGCGGCAAGGTCAAGCCCGAGACGGTGAAGGGCTCGCAGATGCTCGAGCCGCTCTTCGAGTACTCGAGTTGCTGCGCGGGCTGCGGCGAGACGCCCTACATCAAGTTGCTCACGCAGCTTTTCGGCGATCGGGCGATGATGTCGAACGCCACCGGCTGTTCTTCGATCTACGGCGGCAATTTGCCGACGACTCCCTATGCGGTGAATGCCGACGGCCGCGGCCCGGCTTGGAACAATTCGCTCTTCGAGGACAATGCGGAGTTCGGTTTCGGGTTCCGGCTGGCGCTCGACAAGCATGCGCAGCAGGCGGCCGAACTCCTGAGGCCGTTGGCGGGAGAACTCGGCGAAACGGTGGTCACGGGGATTCTCGAAGCCGACCAGAGCACCGAAGCGGGGATCCACGCGCAGCGCGAGCGGGTGGCGGAGCTGAAGAAACGCCTGCCGGCATTGAAGAAGTCGGAGGCGCGACGGCTCCTGGAGCTGGCCGACTATCTGGTCAAGAAGAGCGTGTGGATCGTGGGCGGCGACGGCTGGGCCTATGACATCGGCTACGGCGGGCTGGATCATGTTCTGGCCCTGGGCCAGGACGTCAACCTGCTCGTGCTCGACACCGAGGTCTATTCGAACACCGGCGGACAGGCGTCGAAGGCCACCCCGCTGGGGGCGGCGGCCAAGTTCGCTTCGGCGGGCAAGGCCTCGCCCAAGAAGGACCTCGGGATGATGATCATGAACTACGGCAACGTCTACGTCGCCCGCGTGGCCTTGGGGGCGCGCGATTCGCAGACGGTCAAGGCCTTCATCGAGGCCGCCTCCTATCCGGGGCCGTCGCTGATCATCGCCTATGCGCACTGCATCGCTCACGGGTATGACCTGATCAACGGCCTGTCTCAGCAGAAGCTGGCCGTCGATTCGGGGCTGTGGCCGTTGTATCGCTACGACCCGCGGCGGGTGGCGGAAGGCAAGCCGCCGCTGCAGCTCGATTCGGGAGAACCGACCATTCCGGTCAAGGAATACATGCAGAACGAGGCCCGCTTCCGGATGATCGAAAAGATGAATCCGGAGCGCTACCGCATGTTGCTCGAACGCGCCCAGCAAGTGCAGCGCGAACGCTGGGCCACCTACAAGCACATGGCCGCGCTCACGCTGCCTCAGGCATGAGGGTGGCACGCGGGGGCGGGTGGCCGGGCTCACGCGCCTCGGCATGAAGCAAGTCCAGGGGGCAGGGAAGGAGAACCAGCGATGGACCTGAAGACGACCTATCTGGGATTCGAGTTGCCCCACCCGTTGATGCCGGGCGCCTCGCCGCTCACGACGAAGCTCGACACGGTGAAGCGCCTGGAAGACGCCGGTGCGGCGGCCATCGTCATGCATTCGCTCTTCGAGGAGCAGATCCTGCGCGAGGAGCTTGCCACCACGGCGGCGATTGAGGGGCCGTCCGAGTCCTTCGCCGAGGCGATCACCTACTTTCCAAATCGCGAGGCGTATCGCTTGGGCCCGGACGAGTACCTGCAGATGGTGCGCCGGGTCAAGCAGGCGGTGAAGATCCCGGTGATCGGATCGCTCAACGGCATCAGCGCCGGGGGCTGGTTGCGCTACGCGGGCTTGATCGTCGAGGCGGGCGCGGATGCTCTGGAGTTGAACGTCTACTACCTGCCGACCGACGTGCGCGAGACCGGACCGGACATCGAGCGGCGGACCCTGGATCTGATCCGTGCGGTGAAGAAGACGGTTTCCGTGCCGGTCGCCGTCAAGCTCTCGCCCTACTACTCCGCCCTGCCGCATTTCGCCGACGAACTGGCCCGGGCCGGCGCCGGCGGGCTGATTCTCTTCAACCGCTTCTACCAGCCCGACATCGACATCGAAGGGCTGGAGGTCGCTCGCACGCTCGAACTCTCGGATTCGCGAGAGCTGCTGCTGCGCCTGCGCTGGCTGGCCATCCTTTCCGGCCGCGTCCAGCCGTCTTTGGCGGTGAGCGGCGGGGTGCACACGGCGGCGGATGCGATCAAGGCCCTCATGGCCGGGGCGCACGCGGTACAGGTCGTTTCCGCGCTGCTGCGCCACGGCCCGGACCACTTGCGCACGCTGCGCCAGGAACTATCGCACTGGCTGGAGACGCACGATTACGAGTCGCTCCGGCAGATGCAAGGCAGCATGAACCTCTCGCGCAGCCCGAATCCGAGCGCCTACGAGCGGGCCAACTACATCCATATCCTGCAAGCGTGGGAGAGCGTCAAGCCACAAGGATGACGAGGTACTTCACCTTGCGGAACTCCCGCCGGTCGAGAATGGTCAGCTCGGACCGGCCCTGCAGCAGGTTGATCGAGTAGCTGGTGCGGGGCTGCGCGCTCAGCACCTGCACTTTCACCGAGGGCACGCGGATCACCCGGTCGACATCCGTGTCGAGAGCGGTGAAGGCGCGCTCATCGAAGCCCGCGGTGAGCTGGGCCGTCTTGCCGATGCCGACGAACCCGCCCCGATTCTCGATGACCCCCTTGGCCAGGAGATCCTTCTTCGTGCCGACAATGTAGTAGATCGTGCTCAACTCGCGCTGCTTCTCCTCGATCGTCCGTTCCTGAGCCTGCATGTGCTCCTGGTTTTCGCGCACTTCGGTCTGCAGTCCGGCGACCTCGGTTTGCAGGCCGGCCACGCGCACCTCCAGGGTCTCGACCTTCGAAGAGAGTTGAGCGATCAGGCGCTCCTTTTGGGCGACATTCTCCTTGAGGCTGGCGATCACGCGTTCGAAGTCCGCGATCTTGACCCGGCTCTCCCGCAGGGTGCTCTCGAGCAGCCGGATCCGCTCCTTGCTGTGCTCGACGCTTTCCTTGAGATCGGTGATCCGGCCGACGATCTGATCCTTGCGCGACCGGGTGACACCCGGACCGGACTCGACATCCTCGGCGAGGAGCCGGACATCTTCCTCCAGGTCGATCGCGTTCAGGTTTTCCTGGATTTCGGCGATGGCGGTGATGGCCTCGCCGTACTGACCGCGCACGGTCTCCTCGGCGGCCTTGGTTTCGACGTAGGCGGCGCTCGTCTGACGATACCGCTGCAGGAGGTATCCCGATGTGACAAGCAGTACCAGAACCGCCACGAGCAGAACGACCACGGCAGGCTTCTTCACCAGAAGTCTCCTTTCCTGCCCGCCTCGCGGACCGCTCCACGGTCCGCTTGAAACGGGGCACGCGCCGCCCCGAACACACCCGCCGCGAGGGGTCCGACCGGAGGGATTGCCGGACCACCATCGATCCGGATCCCCTCCTCGGGGGGGGTGAAACTCAAGCATTCGCCTCCGGGCCGATGATTTCAACTTCCTTTTGGGGGAATCTCAGGGCCAGGTTTCATCCGTCTCAGGCCTGCGCCATGCGGCGGTCCTTGTTGCAGCGGGCCTGCGCCATGCGACGGCCCTTGTTGCAGTTGCGCGAGCCGCCTAGACTTGCACCGACAGTCTGCCCTCCCCCGCAGCGAGGAGTGCGGGATCATGAATGTGCGGACATGGGCGGGTTTGGCGACGGCGGGGCTGATCCTCGCCGGCTCTCCGAGTGCGGCTCAGGAGAGCGGATCCTCCGGTGTGGGCGCAATCGCCGGGTTCGTGCGCGACGCGATCACCGACCGGCCGCTGACGCCGGCCAACGTGATCGTCGTGGACACCGGCTGGGGGGGCTGGTCCTCGGCAGAGGGCGAGTTCCTGATCCGCAATCTTCCCGCGGGACGATACTCCCTGCTCGTCAAGATGATGGGCTACGAGAGCCTGGAGCTGGCCGATGTGGAGGTGCATTCCGGGGAGACGGCCTTCCTGCGGGCCCGGTTGCAGCCGGCGGTGGTCATGATCGTCCCGCCGGTGTGCGTCAAGCCGCCGGCGGTACTGCGGGAGGATGCCAGCCTCAAGCCGCCTCCCGTTCCGCTGGAGATGCCCATCGATGATCCCCAGGATCTTCTGAAGATGGTCGTGGGGTTCGTCGGCTCGGGCGATGATCTCCATGCCCACGGCGGCCGGAGCGGGGAGATTCTGACGATGATCGACGGGATCCCGGTGCGGGATCCCTGGGGCGGGCGCCAGGACTTTTTGGGGCTGAGCGCGCTTCAGGACATGGAGGTGCTCACCGGGAGTTTCGCCCCCAAGTACGGCAACCTGCAGTCGGGGGTGATTCTGTATCGCACGAAGGAAGGGAGCGAGCAGTTCGGGGGGGAGATCCGCTACATCACGGACGATTACGGGTCGCCGAACAACACCTACGACAACTACGACCGGGTGCTGTTGGGGTTGGGGGGGCCGCTGCCGGTGCGGGATCTGACGTACTACATTTCGGCGGAGGCGACGTACCAGGATCCCTATCCGAAGACG
>JAZDGX010000143.1:0-2237 GCA_043806645.1 Candidatus Eiseniibacteriota bacterium
ATCGGCTCGCCCCCGGCCCCCGAGTAGCCGATGATCTCCCGATGGAAGATCGCTCCGTAGAGGTTCGCCCATTGGTCGAACTGCGCCAGGATCTCGTCGTAGGTGAAGTAGCGTTCATCCGCAACCGTCCGCGGGCCACCCGCCCGGGCGCCCGCGGATGCCGCAGCCAGAAGAACGAAGATCATCCCCACCCTTGCCCATACCCTGCGCATGCTCACACCTCGGATGTCGAGAGGTCGCGAAATCGGAGGCGGCCGGAATGCCGCCACACCCCTTCGATTATACCATCCGGCGCTATGCGGGAGGTGCGGTTTCCGGCGTCCCGGCGCCCGGGGCCCCCTTGGGATACGAGGCAAACAGCCGGCCCCACGGGGATTCCGCAAGCCAGCGATCGACGATTCGCCGGCCCTTGAGCGGGTACCAGATCCGATCGTGATACGTCTCGGAGCCGAAGATGAAGACGTTGACCAGAGGCGTATGGAAGAAGAGCTTCTGCAACGCCTTCAGCGGGGAATCGTGCCACAGCAGCCGGCCCACGCCGGTCGCCAGATTCACCCCGACGGGGAAGTTCCAGCGCTCGGCCGCCACGGCCACATCCCCCACGACCTCGATCTCGCGCGGGTCCCCCACGCCCAGGCCGCGTTCGTGGGAGAGGGCGATGCAGGGCAGATGACTCCAATCGAGGCCCATCAGCGTGGCGGCGATCGCGTCGATGGCCACCTGATCGGCGGAGGCGAGGATCACATGCTTGTCGTGAGGATGGACCGTCCGCGGACCGGGCCCCGCCCCGGCGGTTGTTCCGTCCATCGTGGCGAACATCCCCGGGTGGATCTCCTTGCCGATCGTGAGCAGATCGACCAGCGTCTCGTGGATCCAGGTGTGGGTGTAGTGGCGCCGGTAGTTGAGCAATCCACCGAAGGCGTTCTTCAGCGCCCCGGTATACTGGGTATAGGAGTGGGTCTTGACCGTGGGCAGGTGAACGATGTTCTTGCCGATGAAGAAGTCGGGGATGCGGACATCGCCATCGAAGATGCGCGGCAATACGAGCAGCGGCCGCTTCGACTTGAACGGGACCCATTGCATGTGCTCGGGGCGGAAATTGAAGAGCACGGGGATCTCGAACCGGCGGTAGATCGGGGAGAACTTCAGCTCCTCCTCCCCGCGCTCGGGGATCGTGACCACGGTGCGGTTGTGGACCGCGACGAGATCGCGCAGGCCCGCGTCGTGCAGCCCGCGAATCGTGCCCTCCAACTGCCAGGGGGTCGTATTGACGCCCGGGTGCACGAAGTGCCAGGTGATGTTGTCCTTGAGGATCGTCCGCGCCGAGGGGTCCAGGGCCTCCCGCAGGCCCGCCAACTCGCAGAGTCTCCGATAGTCCTCGACGACCGTTTCCGGCCGGGTGCGCAGAATCGCGACCTTCGCCTTGGCCATGCCCCAGCTCCTTTCCTGATCCTGAAGACCGCCGCCGCCGGAGTTTCATCATCCCCGACCGCAAGGGTCAAGGGATTGCTGCCGCCCGGCCGGCGGAATAGAATCGCCTTCCCGCCGACGGGATGGGATCGCTTCAGTGTTAACCACGGGAGCGGGCTTGTGATCCCGGCCCCGGCCGCCGGGGCGGGCGGGATGCGGACCGACAGCGCGCCCGTCATGGATGGGCTGTGCGGTGTCGTCTTTCAACGGACGTTCCTGGAACGGACTGCTGCTCAAGGGAGGAATCGTGAAGCCATCGGTCGCAATGCTCTATGATGAGTTCATCGAGACCATCCGAGAAATCTACTACCTCGGTTCGGTGGCCGGCCTGCTCGGCTGGGACCAGCAGACGATGATGCCCCCCGGCGCCGCGCCGCTGCGGGCCGCGCAAAGCTCGCTCCTCGCCGGCATGCTCCACGATCGCCTGACCCATCCCCGCCTGAGCGAGCTGCTCGACTGCCTGGAAGGGGGCGACGCCGGCCTCGACGAGGATGGCCGGGCGAACGTGCGTGAGACGCGGAGGATCGTCGATCGTGCCTGCAAGATCCCGCGGGGATTGGCGCGGGAGATTGCGGAAACCCAGGCGCTGTCGCAGCAGGAGTGGGTCGCGGCCCGCGCCGCGTCGGATTTCGCGCGCTTTGCCCCCTGGTTGGAAAAGATGCTGTCGCTGCGACGCCACGAGGCCGACGCCGTCGGCTATTCCGAATCACGCTATGATGCGCTTCTCGATGAATATGAACCCGCCATGACCGCCTCCCAGGTTGCGG
>JAZDGX010000144.1:0-8116 GCA_043806645.1 Candidatus Eiseniibacteriota bacterium
GGCTCAACCACAACCGTTGACCTGTCAGGGTCTTCCGACCTAGCATGTGCGCTATGTCGATTCAAACCCCTTCTGCGGGCGCATCCGCCGCGATAGCAGTCGCGTACGAGCGGACCGTTCGACCGGGAGCGAGCCATCGCCGTGCGCGGCTGTGCGCCGTGGCGTTGCTCGCGGCGTTCTGTTTCTGCGGCGGCACCCGCGTCCTGGCCCAGGCTCGCTTCGCGCGGATCTCGGCGGGCATGGCCTATGGCGGAGGCGGCCTCTTCAATGACGAGTACATTCTGAACATCAAGCAATCCACGTCGGTCGGGAAGTTCTCGTCGGGGCTGTACGCCTTCGATGTCTGCTATGTGACTCCTTCGCGTCTGACGGTCGGAGTGCGGGCGCACATGATGCGGGTTCCGCTCGGAAACGGCACCGCAGTCGGGCGCCTCGACATCGTTCCCGCGACCCTCTTCCTGGCGTACCGCCAGCCGTCGATCGAGAAACGTTTGGGCGGCTTCTTCGGTGCCGGCATCGGGGTCGCCTCGGTCCACTTCACCCCCGCCGCCACCATCGACCAATGGCAGCCCTGGGAAGGAGAGGCAGAGATCCGCGCATCCGACGAAAGTCCGATGGTCTACGAGGTCTTCGCCGGAACCGACGTGGCCGTCGCGGAGGATTTCTCGCTCGAACTCTCGCTGGCCTCGACGTTCATCGACAGCCAGGTGACATACGATCCCGTGCCCGTCATGGGCTTTTCCGCGGAGCACGGCTACCGGGTCCAGGCCCGACACATCTCTTTCGCCATCGGGCTGCGGTGGTGGGTCGAATTGTGGTAGAGCGCCCACTGCCGGCGCTTTGGCCTCCCTTGCTCGGTGCCCATTTCTCGACCGCCGGCGGGCTGCATACCGCGCTCGAGCGAGCGGCGACGCTGCGTTGCCGCGCGGTCCAGATCTTCACCCACAATCGCGCGCAATGGCGGATCCGGCCGCTGGCCGCGGAGGAAAGCGACCGCTTTCACCGCGCCGTGGCCGAGCACGGTCCGTTCTCTCTGGCCGCGCATTCCAGCTACCTGATCAATCTCGCCTCCCCGGACCGCGGCCTGCGCGAGCGCTCGATCCGCACACTGGGCGCGGAGCTCCTTCATTGCAGCGCTTTGGGAATACCGCTGCTCGTCCTCCACCCCGGGGCGCACATGGGTGCGGGAGAACGTGCCGGAATCGAGCGCGTGGCCCGCGCCATCCAGCGTGTCACCGCAAGGATTGCGGGACAGCTCGGCGCGCAGGCGCCGCGCCTCGTGCTCGAGTCGACAGCCGGGCAGGGCAGCTCTCTCGGCTGGCGCTTCGAGCAACTCGCCGCCATCCTCGGCCGCCTTGCCGCCGCGGCAGAGGTGCGCGTCTGCATCGACACGGCCCACGCGTTCGCGGCGGGATACGATTTCCGGACCCCCGGCGGCTATGCGCGGCTGTGGAGTGAATTCGATCGCGTGATCGGAGCGGACCGGCTGGCAATCCTGCATCTGAACGACTCCCGCGTTCCCTGCGGGAGTCGAGTCGACCGGCACGCGCACATCGGGCAGGGCGAGATCGGCCGCCAGCCCTTCGCCTGGATTCTGAACGATCCGCGGTTCGCGGCGCTGCCGAAGGTGATCGAGACGCCGAAGGAGGGGGAGATGGATCGCAAGAACATCGCCCTGCTGCGACGGCTGGCGCGGACGGGGGCCCGCGCGAACCTCCCCACGTCGAGCTGCTCCTGAAAACGGCGCTGTCGGCCCTATGTTCCGAGCCGCTTCAGTTCCTCAAACAGCTCCCGTTCGCGGTCCGAAAGCCGGGCCGGAACGGTGACGAGCACATGCACGATGTGGTCCCCGCCCCCGATGCCCTGACCTTTCATGCGCAACTGGGCTCCCGACGAGGTTCCGGGCGGAATCGTCAGGCGCGCCTCGCCATGCAGCGTGCGCACGTTCACCTGCCCCCCCAGGGCGGCCGTCGTGACGGGCACGTGAAGATCGGAATGCACGGCGCCCTCCTCGGTGCGGAACTCGGCGTCCGGCCGCACGCCGACTTTCACGAGCAGGTCCCCCGCCGGCCCTCCCGCGCGTCCCGCACCACCGAGCCCGCGCAGGCGCAGCGTACTTCCGTCCGTCGTTGCCGGCGGAATCGTGATGTCCAGTTGCCGGGTCGAGTCCATCACCCCGCTGCCCCCGCATCGCGGGCAGAGCTGTCCGGGGCTGGCCCCGGTGCCGTGACAAGTCGGACAGGGCTGGGTGACGGTGAAGAACTGTCCGCGCCGGTCGGCGCGTTGCGTCACGCGCCCGGACCCCTTGCAGGCCGGACAGGCCTCGACGGCCCCCACGGCGCCGCGCCCGCTGCAGTCGGGGCAAGGCGTCTGTCCGGCCAGTGTGACGCGCACCTTGCCTCCCAGCGCGGCGGTACGGAAGTCCACCTCCAGGGCGGTCTCGATATCCGGTCCCGGCCCCCCCGGCGGGCGGTCGCGATGAAAGGACTCGCCGAAATCGCCGTGGAAGAGGTCGCCGAAGCGGCTGAGGAAATCCTCGACCGACCAGTCGCGCTCCCCGGCCGGCTTCTGCCCGCCCGTTGCGCCGCCTCGGGCACGGCGTCCCGCGAGGGCCGCGTCGTACTCGCGCCGTTTCCGAGGATCGGAGAGGATCTCGGAGGCCTGGGAGAGATCCTTGAACTTTTCCTCGGCTTGCGCGTCGCCCGGGTTCTTGTCTGGATGGAAGAGGATCGCTTGCCGGCGATAGGCTTTCTTGATCTCCTCGGGGCTGGCCGTGCGCGCGACGTCGAGCACTTCGTAGTAGTTCTTCATGCGCGCCCTCGCGGTGCGGTCCGCCGGCGAACGACGATCAGCAGGGTGTCCCTTTCCAGGCGGATCCTGGGTCGGACGGCATCGAAGTCGGCGGGCACGGGCAGAAGGCCCATGAATAGCCGGTCGCCTCGTCCCTCGGCGCGCGCCCGGACGATCAGGACGTGCGGAAGGACCTCGATGTCGACATCCGGCTCGAGCACGTCCTCCAGAACGACATGCCAACGCAATGCGCGCCGGCTGAAGGTCCACCGCGCCGGCAACTGGTGCGCGCCGCGCTCCGCTCGCCAGAGCGAGCGCCACTGATGCTCGATCCGCCGAATCTCGGCTTCGATCCGATCGATCTCATCCGCGATCCAATCCGTTTCCATGGCTGAGCTGTTCCCTGTGCGGCAGCGCACCGCAGCATCGCTCGCCCGCCCCCCGGGGCGCTTGCGGGGCAGGTCCTACTGCGTCCAGGGCCTGATTGCGGCGGGACCGATGATGCCGGCGGAGAGGACCGTCCGCATCCCCTCATCCACGGTCCAGCCGGGATCCCGCACGTCCGATTCTCTCACGAGCACGATCGTGCCGGAGGTCGGGTTGGGAGGCGTCGGCACGAAGACCTTGAGGATTCTTTCGCCGGCGTCTCCCTCCTGCACCAGACTACCGGTTACGAAGCCGATGGTCCACATTCCCGGGCGCAGGTATTCGAGCAGCACCACGCGGGTCAAGACCTGCTGCTGCGGGAGAGAGAGAGCCGCACTGATCTGCTTGCCCACCTGATAGGTGGTCCGAACCAGCGGAATACGATCGAGCCCCTTCTCGATGACGCGCAGGAATTCGCGCCCGATCAGATTGCTGGCCAGGAGACCCAGGAAGTACAGGACGAGCAGCACCAGCAGGATCCCCAGCCCGGGAATGCGGTGGTGGATTACCTCGGCGATGACGCTGGCGACGCGCCGGTCGACCAGCGTGTAGAGGAGATAGACGGCCAGGATCGACAAGCCCACCGGAATGATCGCGATCACGCCGCGGAAGACGTGTTTCCTCAAGTGCGTGAAGAGCCGATTCATGCCTGAGCCTCCCGGCTGAAGGAGATGCAGAGCGGTTTTCCGCGGTCAGTCTGAGCCAAATGCCCATCGCAGTGGTAGTCGAACCTTGCAGGGCGGAAATCAGCGGGATGGGCGAGGCAATCGATTGCCGGGATGAGGATTACGAAGCAATTGCCGGAAAACCGGCCAAGCAGGGGCCTGCCGCCGATCCCAATCGCCCCGCGCCTTCCATGGAAGGGCTGCAGAGGCCCCGGCCCTTGCAGGCGTTTCCCTCCGGCCCACCCGCCCTCCAGGACCAACGCCTTTCCGGGGAACGGGTTATCCCTTCCCATCCAGAATGTTCTGTCCGGGGACATTTGGGCCGGGAGAACGGGAACCGGGCGATGAAATTTTTGTTGACTAAGCGGTCGAAACTGACGAAATTGTCAATACCGACCGGGTGGTCGGTTTTCTCATGGTGTCGAGGAACGTTGGTGGAAGGAAGGGTCGCAACGAAGGCGGAGATGATCATGCCGAAGGCGTCCGGATCGCAGAGGCACGCGCGGGTGGCCGGAGTTCCGGCTTCATCCTCGCGGCCCCGGATTCCCACGCCCGCGGGCAGCGGCGCGGGCTCCGGCCGGGCTGCGGCCGTGCCTCCGCCGACGCGAGGGCAGCGCCGCTCGCGCAACACCCGGCAGCAATTGCTGAGTGCGGCCCGCGAGGTGTTTGCCGAGCGGGGCATGGATCTGACGAGCATCGATGACATCACGCGGCGCGCCGACGTCGGCAAGGGCACCTTCTACTACCATTTCAAGAACAAGGAGCGCTTGATCCGCGAACTGGTGCGCAGCGTGCTGGGAGGATTGATCGCCACCATCGACCAGCGCTGCGCCGGCTGTACCGATCTCGACAGCCTTCTGGACACGATCATCCAGGCGCACATCGAGTTCTTCAGCAATCGCTGGGCCGATTTCGTCCTCTACTTCCAGGGCCGCGCGGATCTCACCCTGGAGCAAGGCTACAGCGGCATCGAGACGCCGTTCATGGAATACCTGGAGCGCATCGAGACCCTGATCGATGGAGTCGTCCGCTATCACTTGCCGAAGCCGCTGCTGCGCAGGATCGCCTGCGCCGTCGTCGGTTTCCTGTCTGGGTACTACTCGTTCGCCGCGATCGCTTCGCAGGGCGAAGATGTCGATGATGCCTTTCGGGCGCTGCGCGGCGCGATGGTTGCCAGCCTGGCCAGATTCATCCGTGAAGCCGTTCCGGCTGAAACGCGCCAGGAGGGTTGACCGGTGAGGGGTTTGAACCAGGGGCCCGGCCGGACGCGAATGGACGCGTCACGGACCATCCTGAGGAGGGCAGGAGTGAAGATGAACCGGACAACCGTCATGGATGTGACTGCCGTCAAAGCGACCCCGACCCGCAAGGCGAGCCGGACCGTCAAGCCGCGCACCGCGCCGGTTGCGCATCGCGGACCCGGAGCGGCCCTGTGGGGTCTCGCGAGCAGCATCGACATCTACAACTGCAATCCGGCCACGATTCGGGATGCGGAGAAGATCCGCCAGTTCGTGGCCGAGCTCTGTGAACTGATCGAAATGCGCCGTTTCGGCGACACCCTGGTGGTTCACTTCGGCGAGGATGAACGGGTGGCGGGCTACTCGATGGTCCAGTTGATCGAGACCTCGCTCATCTCCGCGCATTTCGCGAATCTGACGAACACCGTCTATCTCGACGTCTTCAGCTGCAAGGAGTACGACCCTGAAGTCGTGGTCGCCTTTGCCCGGAAGTATTTCGGCGGCTCTCACTGCATTACGCATGTGACCCCCCGGCTGTAGAGCCGGATCGAGGATGGCAGCGTGGTTTCCGTGCGCATCGTCACCGATCCGGCCGAGGCTCGGCGGCTGTGGGAAGGCCTCTTCCCGCGCGAGGCGCTCCCGGATGGCTGGGAAGTCCGGGACTGTTTCCAACGGGCCTTCCGGCGCCCGCTCCATTTCGTCGTCGCCGAGGAGCGGGGCGAGGTCGTGGGCTTCCTGCCGCTGAGCCGGATCGAGGAGCGCGACGGCTACGGCTATTTCCCGGGTGAAACGTGGCAGGGACGGACCTGGCTGGAGCAGAATCGCATCCATGCCCGCGACGAGGGGGTGTTGAGCGAGTTGCTGGCGGCGTGCGCCGGCCGCTACGAAATTCGCTACCTGCTTCCCGGGAATCTGCCGGCGTCGAGACTGACCATCGACGAGATCAACTACCGCTTCGTGCCCGGGCAGCATGAGTACTCGATGGAGAACTACTTCCGGCAGTTTTCCCATCGCTCGGCCAAGCGGCTGCGCCGGGATGTGGCTGCCCTGGGAGCACGCCTGCGCCTGCGGCTTGATGATCCGGGGGACTTCGACGCGCTCGTGCGGTTGAACGAGGGCCGCTTCGGCGAGCGTTCCTATTTTGCCGATCCCCGTTTTCGCGAGGGCTTCCGCAATCTCATGGAACTGGCGCGCGAGCGGGGGTGGCTGCGCATGACCGCCTTCTTCGACGGGGACCTGCCCGTGGCGGTCGATTTCGGATGTCTCTACGAGAGGGCCTACACGCTTCTCGGCGGGGGGACGCACGGCGACTATCCCGGCGTGGCCAAACTGATCAACCTGCATCACATGGAGCGCGCCTGCCGCGAACGGTTCGACGGCGTGGATTTCCTGTGCGGCGACTTTTCCTGGAAATCCCTGTTCCACCTGACCCCCCGGCCCTTCTATCTGCTGGCCGGCGATGGGGCCGGCCCCGCCCGCGCGACGGATGCTGCTTCGGCCGCGAGCGCTTCTCGGGCAGAGGCCGACCCGCCGCAGCTTTCTTCCGCGGCGCGCGACGGCGAGCACGGAACCCGCCCGGCGCGCGTGGAGAGCAAGGTCCATGGCGGATGAGCGGGTCCTGGTCGTCGGCACGACTCCGGACTATGTCGAGCTCATTCTCACGCGCTACCCGGGTCGGGCCGTCTTTCTCACCGACCGGCGTTTTCGCGCCGCGGCTCATGAAGCCCCGCCGCCGCCCGCTGATGAGTGGGTCGACGACCTGTCGCGTCCCCCCAGCCAGCTCCTGATCTCCCTGCGGCGGCATCTTAACCACAGGGGCATCGACGTGGCGGGGATCGCCTGCTTCGACTGCGAATCGCTGCGCCTCGCCGCCGATCTGGCGCAAACCATGCGGCTTCCATATCCCGCTCCGGCGGCGATCGCCCTCGGCCGCGACAAGTACGCCTCGAAGCGGCTCTGGCATGCGCGGGGCTTGCCTTGCCCGAAGGCCGAGCTCGTGCGCGACGACGGGGAGGCCTTCCGTTTCCTGCGCGATTGCGGCGCCGCGGGGATCGTCCTGAAACCCCTCTCGGGCAGCGGGAGCGAGTTCGTCTTCCTCTGCCGGACCGCAACCGAAATCCGCACCGCGCTTTCCATCATGCGCGAGGGGCTCGCTCGCCATCATGATGTCCGTATGTATGCCGCGCTCGACACCGCCTATGGGCATCTGGACCCGCGCGAGGTCTTCGTCGCCGAGCAATTTATCGCCGGCGATGAGTACAGCTGCGACTTCCTGATCGACCGCGGCGAAGTCGAGATCATCCGCATCGCCCGCAAGCTGCTGGCCCCGCGGGCGGCCGATGGACGCGCGGGCGCCGCGACGATCGGGGCGGCGGGCGGGCCGGCAACGACGGCGACGAACGCGGGGGCGCGGGTAGCCGCGACGATTCCGGCGGGCACGACGATCGCCTATCGACTTCCGGCGCGCCTGCCGCGAGGCATCTCGCGCGTCGCCTTCCGGCGCCAGATCGCGGCCGCGGCCCGCAGTCTGGGGTTCGACCGCGCGATAATCATGCTCGATTTCATCGTGCACGACGGCCGGGCGATGATGATCGAGATGTCTCCCCGCCCCGGGGGGGATTGTCTGCCGCCATTGATCCTCGAGAGCTGCGGGTTCGACATGCTGGGAGCGGCGCTCGATTTTTCCGCCGGCCGGAGCCTCGCGATCCCGCCCCGCAGCCGCTGGGAACGGAGGGTCGGTCTGCGCCTGCTGGCCGTGACCGCCGGCACGGTCGCGCACCTGGATGCATCCCGCCTGCGCGCCGATCCGCGCGTGCACACGGTGCATCTGACGCGGTCGATCGGGCACCCAGTGGCCTTGCCGCCGGAAAACTACGACTCGCGCATTCTCGGCTATGCGATCTTCGCTCCCAGCGCCGGGCGCGGCTGGGAGAAGGAATGCCGTGACCTGAACGGCCTGCTGGACCTTCGCATCACACCCGCGGGCGCAGCGGCGCG
>JAZDGX010000145.1:0-7128 GCA_043806645.1 Candidatus Eiseniibacteriota bacterium
CGGCGCCAGCGAGGCAGCACTGTCGTAGACCGGCACGATGATCGAATAGACCGGCCGTTCGGCGCGCGAAGCCATAGGAACGATCCCACCGTTTGTATCCACGCCCGCCCCGTTCGCCCCCGCGGCCCGAAGTCCGCGCCGGGCCGGGAGACGGGGAGAGCCTAGCATCCGAAAACCGGCGAGTACAGAGTGGAGGGGGCCGGGGCCGGGCGGACGCGGGCGCGCAACCCGCCCCGGCGAATCACACCCCGGCGAATCGCACCTGCGCCGCAGACCGCGACGCGCTATGCTGCCCGGCGGACGGGGCTCGAAGTCGCGGGGCTGAGGGAGAAGAACCATGCGCGTCCTGCTCGTCCAGCATGCGGCCGAGAACTGCGAGGCCTATCCCCTGGGACTGGGCTACGTGGCATCGATTCTGAAAAATGCCGGACACGCGGTCTCTTTTCTCGACCTCGCGCTGGAGCGGGGGGATCCGGCCCCGATCCTGGTGGAACGGGCGCGCCGGGACCAGGCGGACGCCCTCGGATTCACGCTGATGACCCCGCAGTATGCAGAGTATCTTGACTTGGCGCGGGATTTTCGAACCGCACTGCCGGGAGTCACCGTCGTCGCCGGCGGGCCTCATCCGTCGGCCCTTCCGGAAGAGACCCTGCGCGAAGGCGCGGTCGATGTGGCCGTGCTGGGAGAAGCGGAAAGCACCGCCGCACCGCTCTTCGCCGCTCTGGAACGCGGGCGGGGTCTCGAAACGGTGCCCGGTATCGCCTTTCTCGACGGCGATCGTCGCTGCCGCCTCTTGCCTCCGGCCGATCCGGTGCCCGATCTGGATGCGATTCCCCTGCCCGCCTGGGATCTCATGCACCCGGCCGCCTATCGCGGCCGGCTGCGCGGCCGCCGGATGGCCAACGTGCTCTCCTCGCGCGGCTGTCCGTTCCACTGCCTCTACTGCCAGCGCGGGCCCGCCAGCGGGCGGCGCTTCCGCGCACGCTCGCCGGAGAACGTGCTCGCGGAACTGCGCCGACTCCACGCCGGCTACGGGCTGAGCGCCTTCTGCTTCGCCGACGACATCTTCACTCTGCAGGGAGAGCGGACCCGCCGGCTGTGCGCCGCGCTCGAGGCCGAGCCCTACGACATCCGGTGGATCTGCGAAACGCGCGCCGACTGCGTGGACGAGGATTTGCTGGCCGCCATGAAGCGCGCCGGCTGCCTGGCCATCGACATCGGCGTCGAGTCGGGAAGCCCGGAGATCCTCGCGCGGCTGCGCAAGAAGATCAGCAAGGACAGGATCCGGCGCGCGTTTCGGGATTGTCACCGCATCGGCATGCCGACGCGCGCCTTCTTCATGCTCGGCACGCCCTGGGAAACGGAAGATACGATTCGGGAGACGATCGATTTCGCCCGGGAGTTGAAACCGACGATCTCGATCTTCTTTCTCGCCATGCCCTATCCGGGGACCGCGCTGCGCGAGGCCTTCATCGACGCCGGCTGGCCCCTGCCGGCCGACTGGAGGAGCTATCGCCATTTCGTCGAGGGACGCCGCTTCCAGCAGGGACCGGCGGGGGGCGCCGCGGCCGCTCCCCAGGTCCCGTTCGTCTCCGCCTGCCGGCGCGCCACGCGCGCGGTCGTGCTGGCGCAGATCCGGGACCTGCGCTCCTACCCCGAGCTGCTGCGGGCATACCTCACCCGCTACACCCCGGGCGAGACCGCCGCGCGCATCGCCCAGCGTGCGTGGGGCAGCCTCGGGCGATCCAGATCCGCGGGCCCGGCCGGTCTGAACCGCAAACCCGCGGACGCGGCCCGCGCGGACTAGATGCGGCGTCCGATCAAGCTCAGGAACTCCGCGCGGGTCTCGGGGGAATCGCGGAAGCTCCCCAGAACGGAAGAGGTCGTCATGACCGAATTCTGCTTCTCCACGCCCCGCATCATCATGCACAAATGCCGGCATTCCATCACCACGCCGACCCCTTCGGCGTGGACGGCATTCATCACTTCCTCGGCAATCTGCGCCGTCAGGCGCTCCTGCATCTGCAGGCGCCGCGCATGGAGCTCGACGATTCTCGCGATCTTGCTGATGCCCAGCACATGGTGCTGGGCAATGTAGCCGACGTGGCAGCGGCCGAAGAACGGCAGCAGATGATGTTCGCACAGGCTGTAGACCTCGATGTCGCGCGCCACGATCATGTTGTTCACTTCCGCCGCGAACACCCCGTCGCCCACGACCTCGGCGCGGCACTGCGTATATCCGCAGACCAGGAACGCCCAGGCCTCGGCCACCCGTTCGGGCGTCCGACGCAAACCGACGCGCTCGGGATCCTCCCCGATCTCCTTGAGCAGTTCGCGGGTCAGTTCCGCGACGCGGGCCTTGTTCATCCCTTCACTCCTCGGACTGCGACAGTCTTCTTTGCGACGACCCTCTCCGCCCCGGTGTCCGTTCCCGATCCCGCGCCATCAGCCATACATCGCCCCCCGCATGTGCCGCCCGCCGTCGACGAAGATGACCTGCCCGGTGATGAAGCGGCCGCGCAGAAGAAACAACAACGCCTCGACGATGTCCCCCGCGCCGCCGTGGGTCGCGAGCGGATTGGAATGGGCCAGCCGCTCGAGCCAGGACTCGTCCTCTCCCTCCGGCGGGAGAATCAATCCCGGGGCGATGGCATTGACGCGGACGCGCGGCGCGAACTCGAGCGCCATCCCGCGGGTGAGGGAGAAGAGCATGCGCTTGCTGAGATGATAGGCCACATGCAGGGCATCGTAGTCGACCATGCGCGCATCCAGCAGATTGACGATCGCGCCTTCGCGTTCTTGAGCGGCGAGGGCGCGCCCGAGGAACAGCGGCGCGAGCGCGTTGACGCGCACGTTGCGCTCCACGTCGGCGACGGTCATCTCCGCCAGGCGCCCGGCGGGAAAGATTGCCGCGTTGTTGACCAGGATGTCGATCGGGCCCAGGGCCTCCGCGGCCCGCGCGAGGAGCTCCGTGCCGTTCTCGGGATGCTCCAGATCCGCCTGCAGGAGGGCGGCCCGCACGCCGCAGCCCTCGACGGCGGCGGCCACCTCGCGGGCCTCTTCTGCGGATCGCCGGTAGTGCACGGCGACATCGACACCCGCCGCCGCCAGCCCGAGCGCCGCGGCTCGCCCCAAACGCCGTCCCGCCCCGGTCACCAGGGCCCGTTTTCCCCGCAGTCGGTCAACTGCGATCGGAACTGACTCCGCCGCCTTCACGGCGCCTCCGTGAGCGGCTCGTCGCGCCGGGACGGCGCGCTCGGATGGATCGGACGATTCGAAGACGATTCAGGCTTCACAAGATTCCCTTCGGCCGGATCACGAGACGCGCTCAAGGCCGGTCCGGTGATCGTTCCCCCCTCACTTCCAATCGGGGGCAGGTCGCGGCATCCCCCGGGCAGTGTAGCTGCTCGCGCTCCGACCCTCAACCGCGGCGGTTTGCGGCTGCGGTTTGCGGTGGTGCGAGCCTCTGCAGGTGCACCCTCCGCGAAAGAGACGACCCTGGGGCGATTCGCCTCCCCGCCGCCTCCCCGTCCCGGGGTTGACGGCCGGGTCGACCCTGTGGGAGCCTCTGCAGTCTGGAGTCTTAGCATCCGGGGGTTTCGACCTCCCCGCGGGGCGGTCGGGAGTTGGAAGAGGCCGCGCCGCAGCGGTCGATCCGTGCCGCAGGAGAGCGGCAGCAAGGCAAGTCCGTGAAAATAGTTTACATGGCCAGGGAATACCCGCCTCATGTCTACGGCGGAGCGGGGGTCCACCTCGAATACCTGGTCCGCGAAATGTCGCGCCTTGCGCGTGTCGAGGTCTTCTGTTCCGGAGACCAGGAGCTGGCGGGGAATCCGCGGGTCAGGGGGTTTCCGCAAGCGGATGGCATCTTCGGCGCTCATCCGGAAAAATCCAAGCCCGCGCTGCAGGCCCTCGAAAACGGCCTGCGCTTCAACGCCCTCCCGCACGATGCGGATCTCGTCCACTGCCACACGTGGTACGCCCATTGGGGAGGCATCGTCGCCAAGCTCGCCTACGGCCTCCCCCTGGTCGTCACCGTCCATTCGCTCGAACCTCACCGGCCCTGGAAGCGGGAACAACTCGGCCGGGGCTATGAGATCTCCTCGTGGGTCGAGCGGACGGCACTGCGGGAGGCCGACGGCATCATCGCCGTCTCGACCCACGACCGCCATCAGATCCTCTCGCTCTTCGACGTCGAAGCACACCGCGTGCGCGTGATCCACAACGGCATCGACACCTCGACCTATCGCAAGGTCGAGGATCGCACCGCGCTGGAGCGGCACGGGATCGCACTCGACCGACCCTACGTGCTCTTCCTGGGGCGGATCAGCCGGCAGAAGGGCATCACCCACTTCTTGCGCGCCGCATGGGACTTTGCGCCGCAGCTGCAGGTCGTCCTGTGCGCGGCCGCCCCCGACTCGCCCGAGATCGCAGCCGAGGTCGAAGGGGCCGTCGCCGCGCTGCGGTCGAGACGCGACGGCATCATCTGGATTCGCGAGATGGTGCCGCGTGAAGAGGCCATCCAGCTCTTCTCGCACGCGGCGCTCTTCTGCTGCCCGTCGATCTACGAGCCCTTCGGAATCATCAATCTCGAGGCGATGGCCTGCGAAGTCCCGGTCGTGGCCAGCGCGGTCGGGGGAATCGTGGAGGTCGTCGTCAATCGGGAGACCGGGATCCTCGTCGACTGCGACCCTCTCTCCGCCGAGCAGTGCGAGCCCCGGGATGCCGGGGGCTTCTCCGCTGCGCTGGCGCGGGCCGTCAACCGACTGGCCGCGGATCCGCAGCTGCGCACCGAGATGGGCCGCCGCGGGCGCGAGCGGGCCGTCCGCCATTTCGGTTGGGATCGGATCGCCGCGCGCACGCTCGATTTCTACCGCGAACTGGTGTCGGCCGCCCCGCCTCGGGAAACGCGATGAACCGGCGTGAGGGTGCGCACCGTGCGAGTCGCAGACCGATCCGCGCGACATCTCGCACAGCCTGGAGGTCTGCGTGCCCACCGCGCCGATGATCGCACTCGGGCCGTCATGGGCCGATTTCCTGGATCGTGCGGCCACGCGCAGCGCGCTCGAAAACGATTGGCTGGCTGCCTATCTTGCCGGAGAGCGCTGGTTCAGGGGAAAGGCGCGCAGGATTGCGGGGGTGCGTCTGATCGACTGGGCCAACTTCGGCGGCGGGCTCTATCTCGCCCTCGCTGAGGTCCGCTATGGCGACGGGGATGCCGAGACCTACGCGCTTCCTCTCCAGGCCACCCTTGAAGAGCCCGCCGCCCGCCGGGCCGGGCGGATCCCCGAGGGCCGGGTCGCTCCGATCCGGACCGCCCAGGGCGAGGGAGCCTTGATCGATGCCCTGTACGATCCGACCGCCTGCGTCCGGATCCTCCAGACCATCCTCCAGGGGCGCGAGATTCCCACCGCGCGGGAAGGACGCGTGCGGGCCTTTGCGACAGCAGCCGGTGCGACAGCAGCCGGGCGGCGGGATGGACAGCCCGCCGCACGGATCGCCAAGATGGAACGGTTGGCCGCCGAACAGAGCAACACCTCGGTCATCCTCGATGACGCGTTCGTGCTCAAGATCTTCCGCAAGGTCGAGGACGGCCCCCACCCCGATCTCGAAATCGGCCTCTACCTCACGGAACAAACCGACTTCCGCCACAGCGCGCCCGTCTGGGGAGGCATGTTCTACGATCGCGGTGGCGCTACGAGCACGTTGGCCATGCTGCAGCCCTTTATCGAAAACGACGGAGACGGCTGGACCTACACCCTGCGGGAACTCGCCCGTGTCTTCGCGCATCCGCACGTGCGCGGCCACGGCGCGCCGCCGCCTGAGCCCGCCTCGCCGCGCGCCGGCGCACGCGAGATGGAACCGCGGATCTGGCGCGAAATGGCGGGCGATTACCTGGACTCGGCACTCCTGCTCGGGCGGCGGACCGGGGAATTCCATCTCGCCCTCGCGCGCGGGCGCGGGCAGGTTGATTTTGCGCCCGAGTCGATGACCGGGGCCGATCTTGAAGCCCTGGCCGGCCGCATCGTTGACCGGGCGCGGGAGGCGCTGCTCCTGCTCGAGAAACGCCGGGCGGCTCTGCCTCCCGATGCGCGGATCCCGGCGGATCGCGTGCTCGCGGCGGGGTTGGCCCCGCTTCAGCTGTTCCATCGTCTGGGAGCCGGGGCGATCGAAACGCCGCGCATCCGCTGCCATGGTGACTACCACCTCGGGCAGGTGCTGCGCGTCGGGGGCGATTTCGTGCTGCTCGATTTCGAGGGCGAACCGCTCCGTCCGTTGGCGGAGCGCCGGCAGAAATGCTCGCCGCTCAAGGACGTGGCCGGCATGCTGCGCTCCTTCAGCTATGCGTTCCAGGCCGGCCTGCAGGAGGCGGGCGCCGCTGAACCGGCACTCCCCGCCGCGGATCTTCCCCACGTGCGCGCCTGGGGCCGCTCGTGGCAGGCATGGGTTTCGGCCGCTTTTCTGCGGGGCTATCTGCAGATCGCCTCCTCCGGGGAACTCCTCCCCCGCGATCCCGTCCATTGCGACGCGCTGCTCGACGCCTTCCTGTTCGACAAAGCGTTCTACGAGCTGGTCTACGAACTGAACCACCGCCCCGACTGGGTGCGCCTGCCCCTGGAGGGCATCCTCGATAGGGCCGGCCATGCCGGGGGCTGACATGGGAGCTTCGCGTTTTCTGACCGACTTCGATCTCCACCTTCTGATGGAGAGCACCCACTACCGGGCGTGGGAGAAGATGGGTGCCCACGTGGTCGAGATCGACGGCGTCCAGGGGACGAACTTCGCCGTTTGGGCGCCCAATGCCGCGCGCGTCTGCGTGATCGGGGACTTCAACGGCTGGCGCGACGGAGCGGACGAACTGGCGTCGCGGGGAGACTCGGGGATCTGGGAGGGATTCGTGCCCGGCGTGGGCCGGGGGAATCTCTACAAGTACGCGATCCACTCGCGTCATGACGGGTATCGGGTGGAGAAAGCGGACCCCTTCGGATTCGCCGCGGAGATCCGCCCGCAGACGGCCTCGCGCGTCTGGGAGCTGTCCGGATACGCCTGGGGCGACGGCGCATGGATGGCCGCCCGCGGCGCGCGCCAGGCGCTCGATGCACCCATGAGCATCTACGAGGTCCACCT
>JAZDGX010000146.1:0-6609 GCA_043806645.1 Candidatus Eiseniibacteriota bacterium
TTCCACCTTCAACAGGAAGGGGCCCGCCGCACAGCCGTGGCGGGCATGCGAGAGCTCGAGCGCCCCCCACGCGCGTTCGCGCAGCGCCTCCAGCAGGCCCGCCCTGCGCTGCAGGGAATCGGTTCTGCCCAACAGGAGCGCGCTCCACTCCCACTCCTCCAGGTTCGACATCAGCGTCTCGACGTTGCGACGGATCTCCGCCCCCCGGCCATAGGCGCGCAGCAGCGAGAGAACGGGATCGATGATGATCGCGCCGATGTCATGCTCCGCGTCCATCCGCCGCAGCCGCTCGAGGAAGGCGGCCAGCCCGAGTGCGCCGATCTGCTCGCTCACCTCCGCGACGAAGGGACAGAGCAGGAATCGCTCCTCCTCCCAGTCCTTCTGCAGAGAAAGCCCCAGCAGAGAGGCCTGCTGGAGCAGATGCTCCGGCGGTCCGCTGGTCAAATAGAGGACGCGCCGGCCGACCGCCGTCCAGGCGTGCGCGATCTGCAGGGCGAGGACCGTCTTGCCCACGCCGGGCGCCCCATGGACCAGATAGGCGCGGCCGGGCAGCAGCCCGCCCACGGAACTTTCGATGATGGCGATTCGACTCGCTGCGCGCATGGCCCATCCACGGTGTCGGCGGGGTCCAGGCCCCGTCCCGGCGCCCGCCTTCGGCGCGGGCGCACCCCGGGCTGCACGGATCCGACTCCCCTTGGCCGGCCGCCGCCCGTCCAATGGTTATCGGCAACTCCGGCGGACCTCTCCAGCGTGATGCTCGATCCCGATCGGCTCCCCCGGAGGGGAAGCGTTCGCGGCCCCCCCGTCGCCCCGGGAACGACGCGCCCACGGAAGACCCGCCGCGGGCCTATGACGATCGCGGCAACGGGAGGGATTCTTGCCCGGCCGCGCGCAAGCCCGTATTGTGCGGGCGTCGGTTCCGGAAGTGCGGCAGCTCCCGGGAGTGCTTGCCGGCGCGTGGCAGGAGGCTCGTCCCTCGGATGGAAATCATTCTCGCCAGCACTTCGCCGCACCGCCGCCGGCTCTTGAAGCGGCTCGGCTTGCCTTTTCGCTGCATCGCGCCGTCGATCGAGGAAGAGGTCCCCCGCGACGGAGAGGAAGCGGGGCGCGTCGTCGTGCGCAATGCGCTGGCGAAGGCGATCGGTGCAGTCGCCGATCATCCGGGGGCGATCATCATCGGCAGCGATCAACTCGCCCAGTGCGGGGGAGATGTCCTCGGCAAGCCGGGCTCGCACGAACGGGCGGTGGAACAACTCATGCGCCTGGCGGGGCGCGAGCATCGGCTCCTGACCGGTCTGGCGGTCGTGCAGGCCCCTTGCGCGGCGGGAGGATCCGACGACCTTCCCGGACGGACGGCCCTCGTGATCAATCATCTGGCGATGCGCTCCTTCACGCGCGAGGAGGCCGAAGCCTACGTCCGCCGCGAGCTTCCCCTCGACTGCGCGGGCGCCTACCGCGCCGAGGGACTCGGCGTCGTGCTCTTCGAACACATGCGCGGAGACGATCCGAGCGCCATCCAGGGGCTGCCGCTCATCGCGCTGACCCGTCTGCTGCGCGCATTCGGCGTCGACCCCTTGACCTTCGACCGGGATGTTCCATGAGCCGGCGCGCGCCGCGGCCTCCGGCCGGCGCGGGTAGCCGCGAAGGAGGACGATGGTCCGTTTCAACGCCGCAGAGATCGAACGGTACTGGCGGGATCAGAATCCGCGTCGCCGCGCTCTGCGTGCCTGGCTGGATGCGCGGCGCCTGCCCTACGGCGTCGCAGTCGAGAATCTGACCAAAGACGCGAACCTGGGAAATCTGATCCGTACGGCGAATGCGTTTCTCTGCGGCGAGATCCTGCTTGTCGGCAGCCCCGTCTTCGATTCCGCCGGCGCGGCCGATGTCCATCGTTTCGAGAGGATGCGCCACTTCGCCGATCCCGAGGCCTTCCTCGATCATGTCAAGACCTCCGGCTACCGGCTGATCGCGGTCGAGATCGATGCGGGCGCGCAATGGCTGCACCGTTTCGAGTTCCCGGAGCGGCCGTTGTTTCTGTTCGGCAGTGAGCTGCGGGGACTGAGCCCGGGACTGGCCGCGCACGCGCAGCAGCGGCTGATGATCCCCCAGTACGGCCTGATGCCGTGTCTGAACGTCAATGTCAGCTGCAGCATCGTCCTCTACCACTACGTGACCCACGCTTTCCCCGATCTGCTGCCAGCACCGATCGCGGGAGCAAAATTCCAGCTCGATCCGGGCAGCGGGCAGAAGGGCTCCTGATTCCCGAACCCGTGGAAGGCACCGGGGTCCGGATGAAGGGTCCGCGGGACGTTAGCACCGCGCAATGCGCATGGCCTGCCGGGGGCGCATGCGATCCCTGCGCGGTGCGCTCGAGGCGCGCGCCCCCGATGAACTTGCTCCGCGCGCGCGCCGTTCCCGCGGACCCTTCATCCGGACCCCGGTGCCTTGGGGGCTTTCGGAATCCTTCCGGGCGGTCTAGCATGGTCCCATGAACGAGGTCCACCATGCCCCGTCGGCGGCCGGCACCCGCGCGCGCTTCGAGAGATCCCTGCGCGAGCTGCTTCCCGACCCGGCCTCGAACATCCTGGCCGGAGTGTCGGGCGGCTGCGATTCGATCGTTCTGGCCTGGTTGTTGCGAACTGCGGCCGGCACCCGCACCCGTCTCGTGCTCGGCCATGTGAACCACGGCTTGCGCCCGGAGGCGCACGACGAAGAGGCCTTCGCCGGAGAGCTTGCCGCCCGCTGGGGACTGCCCTTCCTGTCTGCCCGCGTGGATGCGGCCGCGGCGGCGCGGTCCCGCGGATGGTCCGCGGAGCAGGCGGCACGCGTGCTGCGCATGCAGGCGCTGGAGCAGCTATGCAGGCAGGCGGGGTGCGCGGTGCTCGCCCTCGGGCATCATATGGACGACCAGGCCGAGACGCTGCTGCTGCGCATGCTGCGCGGAACGGGGCCGCGCGGCCTCGGAGGCATGGAAGCGGCCGTCTGGCTGCCCCCTCCCTCGGGGATGACGCCGCGCACACCCGGCGAGGAGGCGTCGCGGATCCGACTGATCCGCCCGCTGCTGGGCTTTCGGAGGTCCGAGATCCGCCTGCTTGCAGCTCAGGAGGGACTGCCCTGGCGCGAGGACCCTTCCAACCAAGATCGGCGTTTCCTGCGCAACCGGGTACGCCACGAACTGCTCCCTCATCTGGCGGAGAGCTACAACCCGCGCATCGTCGAGTCGCTGGCCGAGCTGGCCCGCTGGCAGCAGATCGAGAGTGAGCCGATCGCCCGCGCAGCCGCGGAGGCCAGGAAGCGTTGCGCGGCGGCGGCGGGGGCCCTGCCCGAGCTTCTTGAGCAACCGGCGGGCGCCGCCTCGATCATCCTGGACGCCCGCTCGCTCGCGCGAGAGCCCGCGGCCGTCGCCTCCAGGGTAATGTGGCTCGTCTATCAGGAGCTGGCCGGCCCCGAGGGCGTCCTCGCGGGGCGTCATGTGGTGGAGTTGCTCGATCTCGCCCGGCGGGCGGGTGCGGGGCTCTCCGGAGAGGTCCATCTCCCCGACCGTTTGCGCGCTCGCCTGTGCCGCGGCTACCTGGTCTTCGAGCGCCATCCCGCCCGCGGGGAAGCCGCGGCCGGCGGGCCGGGAATCGCGGCCAAGAATCCGCTTGATGGACCGGATGCGGCTACCTAGACTCGAAAGGTTGATGCAGAAGCGGACTGAGGAAGCCATGATCGAAGCGGTTCGCAACCTCAAGCGAGGCGATCTCCTGCGCCTGGCCGACGGGACCGGGCAGGTGCTGTTCGGCGTGGAGGATATCCGCGCGCGGGTCGCTGAATTGGGCCGGCAGATCTCCCAGGATTACCGGGACAAGGCACCGGTCCTGGTGGCGATTCTGCGCGGCGGATTCATCTTCCAATGCGATCTCGCCCATTCGATCTCGGTGCCTCAGGAGTTCGATTTTCTCTCCGTTTCCCGTTTCAATCCGCATGAGCGGGGGCGCACGGCGGTCAAGATCCTGAACGATCTCCGCTCGGACGTGCGGGGGCGCGACGTGATCGTCGTCGAGGGCATCCGTACCGACAGCACCAAGATCGAGTACGTCCAGACGTTCCTGCATCTGCGCGAGCCCCGCTCGCTGCGCTTCGCCGCCCTGGTCTGCCACGAAGCGGCCCGGAACCATGCGGTGCCGTTGCAGTACAAAGGCTTTGAGATCGGCAGTGAATTCGTGATCGGGTGCGGTCTCGACTTCCAGGAACGCTACCGCAATCTCCCCGTTGTCGCCACGTTCACCCCGGCGGGCAGAGGGGTGGAGACGCCATCCCGCGGCCGGGCGGACATTGCGTGACCATGCACGTCCGCTCCCGCTCGACCGGACCACGTGGAAGGATGAAGATGACGCCAGCAATCCCGACGTCCCGACCGCGGCTTGGACGACAGGATCTCCGGCAGGCGAATCTAAGCCGGCGACCCGACGATGCCGATGAGGACCCGGGGCCGGAGCGCCCCCCGACACCTCCGCCCGAAGGACCCTCCGGCGGCCCGCGCCGTACCTTGCCGGGGACCGGTCGCTCCTTTCGCACGCTCAGCATCTGGCTGCTCGTGGCACTGGCCCTGTTCCTGATCGCCCAACAGGTGTTCAACGCTCAGACCGCCGGCACGGAGATCTCCTACAGCGAATTCTGGAAGGCGGCCAACGAGCAACGCGTGCAGGACGTCGAGATCGTTCGCCGCGAGGTGACCGGCCGCTTTCAGGAGACCGCCGGCGCAGAGTTCAAGCGCTTCCGCACCTATCTGCCCTCGGACAGCGATCCCGATTTGATCAGCCGGTTGCTGGAAAGGGATGTCCAGATCACGTCGAAACCGGATCCCACGCCTTGGTTCAGCGTGATCATCTCTTGGCTGCCCTTCCTGCTGCTGATCGGACTCTGGTTCTTCATGATCCGCCAGATGCAGTCGGGCGGGTCGGCGGCGCTCAAGTTCGGCCGCAGCCGCGCGCGATTGCTGCACGAAAGTCGCGTGCGCATCACCTTCGAGAATGTGGCCGGCGCGGATGAGGCCAAGCAGGAGTTGCAGGAGATCATCGAGTTCCTACGCGATCCGAAGAAGTTCCTGCGTCTGGGTGGACGCATTCCCAAGGGCGTGCTCCTGATCGGCCCCCCCGGAACCGGCAAGACGCTGCTCGCCCGCGCGGTTGCCGGCGAAGCCAACGTGCCCTTTTTCAGCATCAGCGGCAGCGACTTCGTCGAGATGTTCGTCGGCGTCGGCGCGGCGCGCGTGCGCGATCTCTTCGAGCAGGGCAAGCGCCACGCGCCCTGCATTATTTTCGTCGACGAGCTCGACGCCGTCGGACGCCATCGCGGCGCGGGCCTGGGCGGCGGACACGACGAGCGCGAGCAGACCTTGAACCAGTTGCTCGTCGAGATGGACGGCTTCGACTCCAACGAGGGCGTGATCCTGCTCGCGGCCACCAATCGGCCCGACGTTCTGGACCCGGCCCTGCTAATGCCCGGCCGTTTCGACCGCACGGGCGTCGTGGACCGCCCCGACATCCGGGGCCGCGAGGGGATCCTGCACGTGCACTGCGCGCGCAAGCCGCTCGCCGCGGATGTCGATCTGCACGTCCTCGCCCGCGGGACGCCAGGGCTTTCCGGAGCCGACCTGGAGAACCTGGTAAACGAAGCCGCGTTGCTGGCCGCGCGGCGAAACCGCGATGCCATCACCATGGCCGATTTCGAGGAATCGAAGGACAAGGTGATGATGGGCACCGAGCGGCGCAGCCTGATCATCCCGCCCGAGGAAAAGAAGATCACCGCCTATCACGAGGCGGGCCACGCCTTGGTGGCCTGGTTCCTCCCGGATGCCGATCCGCTGCACAAGATCACGATCATCCCGCGCGGACAGGCGCTCGGGCTGACCCATTGGCTGCCCGTCGACGAGCGGCACATGCATTCCAAGGAGTATCTCGAGCAGGTGATGGCCGCCTCGATGGGCGGCCGGGCGGCCGAGGAGCTCATCTTCGGCCATTTCACGACCGGCGCCGCCAGCGACATCACCTCCGTCACCGGCCTCGCCCGCCGGATGGTCTGCCAGTGGGGCATGAGCGAGCGGCTCGGACCGATCCAGTTCGGGAGCCGCGACGAATTGATCTTCCTCGGCAAGGAGATCTCCCAGCAGAAGGACTACAGCGAGCAGACCGCGCAGCTGATCGACGAAGAGGTCCACCGGCTCATCGACCATGCCTACCAGCGCGCGCGCCACATCCTCCAGGAAAAGACCGACAAGCTGCATGCGCTTTCCAAGGCGCTGCTCGAGCGCGAAATCCTCGACGGCCACGAGGTCGGCGAAATCCTCGGAAACGGTCACCGCCACCGGAAGCTCGGCAAGGAAGAGGTGCCGCCGGCCGCAGAGGGCGGGGGCGAAGATCCGGCCACGATCGCCATCCCGGAAACCCCGCCGGCCTCCGCGCCGACCGTCGTCGCGGAGGCGCCACCCGCCACGGGGAGGGCTTCGGAACCGCTGGAACCGTGATGACTCCCCCCGCGCCGGACGTTCCCAGCGCTCCTGGCGCTCCTGGCGCTCCTGGTGCTCATAGCGCTCATGGCGCTCCTGATTCTCCCGGCGCTCCCAGC
>JAZDGX010000147.1:0-12506 GCA_043806645.1 Candidatus Eiseniibacteriota bacterium
GATCGCCTCCTCCTCCACGATCGTGATCGAGTCATCCGCTGCGGAAACCGCAAACAGACAGTGGAGGAGTTCGATGCGTTGCGCGACCGTGGAAATCGTCTTGAACTCGCGGGTGACGAGGAAGTCCTCGGTGCTCGCGAAAAGCAACGCCCGGCCCTTCACGATCTCGACGACGAGCCGTGCCTGTTCGGCCGGGAGGCGGCCGTGGCGGACGACCACCTCTTCCATCGCGCGGGTCTCGGCCGCGCTGATCTCTAGATCGGCATGGGCGGCCCGGCTCAAGATGTAGGCAAACGCCGCCAGATACCGGGCCGCCCCGGGCTCCAGCGCCTGCAGCTCGCGGACGATCTCGCGCACCGTGGCGGAGACGGGCGCAGGTGACTGCGTCGATGCGCTGTCCCCCGCGAGGCCGAGCAGATTCAAGAGCGACATCGACCCTCCTTCCGGGCCGCGGGACGCCGCACTGCAGGGCACCCCCGCGCGGGATCCTGCGCTGCCGGACGCCGCACTGCGAAACGCCACCGCGCGGGACCCTTCACAGCCTGACGCTTCGACGCAGGACGCCACGCCGCAAGACATCCCGCCGCAAGACCGCCCTCCCGCATCCGCGTGCGCATTCTACCATCGTGCGCCCGATCCCGCGAGGGCTGCGGTACAATCAAGGGTGGAGGAGGGAGCTTGACCGGCAGCCGACCGAGCAAACCCCGCGCCGGGTTCCCGCACATCGCAAGCCTCATGGCCGTGCTGCTGGTCGGCTGGCATCAGTGGGATGGCGACCATCTGGAGATGAGAAACGCGAGCAGCTTCGACGAAATCCCCGACCGGCGCGGGTGGATCGCGGCGAGCCACCAGGGCGCGGCCGCGCTCGCGTTGCGGGGCGTGCCCGCGCGCACCGTGCGCCACATGACCGTGGTGCGACAGTCCCAAGGCACCTCGAGGCCTTCAATCCCCCTCGAGCGCCCGCACCCGCGGCTGCAGGATCCAGAGCCCGCCAGCGCACGACAGGAGCGCCGCGCCGCCCAGGATCATCGCCAGCGGTTCGTTGAAGGCATGGCCGACGGCCCCCGCGAGCAACCCCCCGACCGGCAGCAGGCCGAAGAAGACGAGCGTGTAGAGGCCCATCACCCTGCCGCGCAGGGAGTCGCTGACTTGGCCCTGCACGATCGCGTTGGCCAGGTTCATGATGAGGATCTGCCCGGCGCCCATGCCGGCGAGCGCAAGCAGGGAGAGCGGAACGCTCCGCATCAGGGCGAAGACCAGCAGCATGGTCGGAAATACGAAAGTGCCGATGGTAAGGAGTCGGCCCTTGAAACGATACTGACTGAAGGAAGCCAGCGCGAGCGCGCCCGCCAGCGCGCCGGCGCCGCGCGCCGATTGCAGCAGGCCGAGCGTGCGCGCGTCTCCGTGCAAGACCTCGACCGCCCAGGCCGGCATCAGCGTGAGCAGCCCAAACCCGAACAGGCTCGTCAGTCCGACCAGCGCGATCATCGCCCGCACGACCGCATGCCCCAGCACGTAGCGGACTCCCTCGACCATGTCCGCTAGCGGCGAGATGCGTTGGTGCGACGAGCTCGCGGGCTTCAGCTTCATCAGCAGCAAGGCGAAGATCACCGCGAGAAAGGTCGCCCCGTTCAGGAAGAAGCACCAGCCGGGACCGAAGGCGGCATAGGTGAAACCGGCGACGGCGGGCCCGACGGCGGTTCCCGCGTGGAACATGGTCGCGTTGAGCGCGATCGCGTTGGTCAGATGCCGGCGCTCCACCATCTCCAGCACGAACGCCTGCCGGGCGGGCGCGTCGAAAGAATTGGCGATGCCGAGCAGGAACGCGAGCGCGATGATGTGCCACGGCCGGATCACTCCCGCGAAGGCAAGCCCCGCCAGGACGAAGGCCAGCGCCATCATGACCGTTTGCGTGACCACCAGCAGCGTTCGCCGGGACACGCGATCGGCGATGACGCCTCCGTAGAGAGTGAAGAACCAGGTCGGCACGCCGGCCGCGAAAGCCACGTATCCCAGGTAGGCCGAAGAATGCGTTAGCTCAAAGATCAGGTACCCTTGCGCGGTCATCTGCATCCAGGTACCGACGAGCGAGATCACCTGACCGGCGAACCACAGACGGTAGTTGGGATACTCGAATGCCGCCAGAGGCTGAGGCCAGCGGGCCCGCTCCGGCGGCGGCCCGATTGCGACCATGGAATCCCCGCCGCCCTTTCCGGCCCTCACTCGAGCCCGCAGTAGTCCTCGACCTGCCGCCCGACGATCTCCAGACTCCGGTCCCAGAACTCGCGCCGGCGGATGTCGATCCCGAACCTCCCCGCCAACTCCGCCGCCTTGCCCTCTCCGGTCGAGCGCAGCAACTCCTTGTAGCGCGGGACGAACGCCGCGCCTTCCCGTTGGTAGATCGCGTACATCCCAAGCCCGAACAGCAGCCCAAAGGCGTAGGGAAAGTTGTAGAAGTGCAGGTCCGCATAGTAATAGTGCGGCTTGAGCAGCCACATGTAGGGATGCAGGTGGGCGGGATCGAGCGCGTCTCCGTAGCTCTGGCGCTGCGCATCCAGGATCATCTCGCACAACTCATCCGCGCTCAGCTCCGCCGCCGCCCGCCGCCGAATGACCTCCGTCTCGAACAGATAGCGCGAGTAGATGTCCACGATCACTTGCGTGGCGCCCATGAGCGAGTTCTCGAGAATGAACAGCCGCGCGTCGGCGGGAGCATCGGCGAGCGCAGCGTCGAAGACGATCGTCTCGCAGAAGATCGACGCCGTCTCCGCGAGCGTCATCGGCGCCCCGCGCCGCAGCACCGGCAGACCACGCTGGCAGTGATTGTGAAAGGCGTGGCCCAGCTCGTGCGCCACGGTGGTCATCTGGTCGAAGCTGCCGTCGAAGTTGGCCAGCACGCGCGATTCCTCGACCTTCGAGACCCGCATGCAGAAGGCGCCCCCGCGCTTGCCGTCGCGCGGTTCGGCGTCGATCCAACGACGCTCGAAAGCGTTGCGCGCGAAGGCCGCCATTTCGTCATCGAAGCGGCCGAATTGGGTCACGATGTACTCGCGCGCCTGGTCCCAGGTATAGCTCAGCTTGACCTTGCCGACGGGCGCAAAGAGATCCCACCAGGGCAGTTGTTGCTTGCCCAGCCGCGCAGCCTTGCGGCGCAGATAGCGCCGGAAGCCGGGCAGCGCATCGCGCATCGCGGCCAGCAGCGCTTCCAGCGTTTCCCGGTCGATGCGATTGCGATCGAGCGTCGCGTGCAGCACATCCTCCCGCCCCTGCCACTTGGCGAGCGTGATTGCCGAGCCCTTGACGCAGTTGAGCGAAAAGGCCACCGGCTCGCGGACGCTTTCCCAAGCCTTCAGTTCCGCTTCGTACGCCCGGCGCCGCACGCCCTCGTCGGAATCGTTGGCCAGATTGCGGATCTTCGTGATCGGCAGATGCTCGCTGCGCCCGGGCTCCTCAGAATGCACCTTGAGCTGGCTCGTTACCGTCCCCTGGAGTTTCCACATGGCCCCGCCGCCGGAAAGCTGCAGCTCCGCGGCAAGATCCTCCAGCCGCGCATCCATCAGGTACTTGCTCTGCTCGGCATACTCGCGAAGCACGAGTTCGTGCTCTTTCGCCTCTTGCCCCAGCGCGCAGATCGCGGGCAGCTTCTCCGCCCACGAACCGACCCACGCCTGCAGACGGACATGGGCCTTGCGCAGCCGCACCGAGAGCTGCTCGATCTCGCTCATTCTCTTGGCGGCCAGCTTGTCGTAGGAATCGGTCGTGACGAAGGCATACGCAAAGGCGCGCAGCGTATCGATCAGCCGGGCCAGGTCATTGAACCGCTGCAACAGCCGGTCCGCAGTGGCGGCTACCGGGCCCAGATCCTCGGGCACGGCCGCGAGACGTCCGATTCCCTCTCCGTGCACCAGCGCCTCGAGTTCGCCCAGCCCCCGGCCCGCCCGAGCGAGATCCTCCAGGTAGTCGGCGCCGTCCAAGCCCGAGTAGACGCTGGACATATCCCACCGGGGAAGCTGCTCGGTTCTCGTGGCCATGGTCCCTCCCGTGCGTGTGCGCGCACGCCGTGCAACCCACGATCCTGCCGCGGCTGGAAGCGAGAACCGTGACTCTAGCATTGCGGATCGGACCTTGGCCACGTCCTTCGGCGTGGCACCCCTCCAGCCCGGTGTGGCCCCCGGGTGGAGCGGCCCGACAGAATGTCACCGGCACGCTGGGGAATTCCTGGGGCCGCACCTCGGGGATCTCCCGACCCGCATCTCCGGGTGCAGATAGGCCCGCTTGATGCGATCTTCTAGAGTGATCTCGTGGTCGATCTCATGGGTGGATTCCATCTATAGCTTCGGGAATCGTGCCCGCGGGGATGCCGGCAGGCCTGATCGGATCGGTCAGCACATGAAACGATACGCTCCGGGCCGCCCCGGCCCCGAAGGGGAAACTCCGCAGCCCGTCGCGCGGCCGGATGGTCTAGTTCTGCCCCACGCCCTGCCGTCCGGAATCCAATGTCTGTTACAGGCCATCGTCGATGGCACGCAGGACTTGATCGCCGCCCAAGATCAGGACTTCCGCTTCATCGCCTTCAATGACGCCTATCGCGATGAGTTCAAGCTCATCTTCGGCACCGAGATCGCAATCGGCGCCAGCATGATCGAGGCCCTCGGCCATCTCCCCGAAGATCAGCGCATCGCCCGGCAGTTGTGGGCACGCGCCTTGAGCGGCGAGGCCTTCACGGTCGAGGGAGAGTTCGGCGATCCCGATCGTGCGCGCAACCTCTACGAGATCCGCTTCAATCCCATCCGCGACCTGCAAGGTGTCGTGATCGGAGCGGCGCACATCGCCCGGAATGTGACGGACCATCGCCGGGCCGTGGAGGCCCTGCGGCTGGCCAAGCAGGATCTCGAGCAGCGGGTCGCGCAGCGGACGGCCGAGCTGGCTGCGAGCGAGCGGCGCTATCGCACAGTGGCCGACTACACCTTTGACTGGGAGTATTGGTTGGACCCCGACGGACGCCTGGTCTACGTCTCGCCCTCCTGCGAGCGCGTGACGGGCTATCATCCCCAGGCGTTCATCGACGATCCCGACCTGATCGACCGGTTGGTCCATCCCGAGGATCGCGCGGCGTGGAAGGAACATCGCCACCTGCGCGGAGAGGTCGGCGAAACCCTGCCCATCGATTTCCGCATCACCCGGCGCGACGGCATCGTGCGTTGGATCGGACACATCTGCCATCAGCTCCGCGACGGCGAAGGGCAACCCCTGGGCGTTCGCGTGAGCAACCGCGACATCACCGAGCGCAAGCATGCGGAGGAATCGCTGCGTGCATCGGAAGAGCGCATTCGTCGCCTCAACGAAGATCTGGAACGCCAGGTCGCCGCGCGGACGCGCGAGCTGAGCACCGCCGTCGAGCGCCTGCAGGCGGAGATCTCCCGCCGCAGCGCGGCGGAATCCCAGCTGGAGGAGCGCTCCCGCCTGCTCGAGGGGTTCTTCCGCCATACGATCACACCGCTCGCTTTTCTCGACCGGCACTTCAACTTCATCCGCGTGAACGCGGCCTATGCCGCCTCCGCCAAGCGGGCCCCCGATTACTTCCCCGGCAAGAAGCACTTCGACCTCTATCCCCACGCGGAGGACCAGGCGATCTACGAAGAGGTTGTGCGGACGGGACAGCCCTATCGGGTGTATGCCAAACCCTTGGCGCATCCCGATGACCCTGGACGGGTGACGTATTGGAACCGGTTCCTCACGCCGCTCATCGACGAGAACGGCGCGGTCGATTCACTGGTGCTCAATATCGAGGACGTCACCCCTCAGCAGAATGCCTATCACGAGTTGGAGCATCGGGCGCGCCAGCTGCAGATCATGGCGCTGGACCTATCCCAAGCCGAGGATCGCGAGCGGCGCCGGCTGGCGGAGATTCTCCATGACGACCTGCAACAGGTGCTCGTCGCGGCCCGTTTCCATCTCGGATTGCTGGACCGTCGCGCCGGCGAAAACGCGCCGATCCATGCTGCCGTCGCGGATCTCGATCGCCTCCTCAAAGAGGCGATCGACAAGTCCCGCAGCCTCTCCCACGAGCTGAGCCCCGCGGTGCTCTATCAGGGAAGCCTGAGCGAGACCTTCCATTGGCTGGCCCGGCAAATGGAGTCGCGCTACGGCCTGACACTGCAGATCGATGCGCGCGGCACCGTCGACACGCGTTCCGAGGCCCTGCGGGCCTTCCTGTATCGCGCCGTGCTGGAAATGCTCTTCAACGTGGTCAAGCATGCCGGCGTCAAGGATGCCCGCCTGCGGATCCGCCGCCATGGAAACGTGCTGCGTCTCGCCGTCTGCGACGACGGTCACGGGTTCGACCCCCGAGCGATCGGAAAGACCGGGGGCCTCGGATTGCTCGGCATCCGCGAACGAATCCAGCTCCTGGGCGGGCGGATGCGCATCTCCAGCGCGCCGGGCCGGGGGAGCCGGCTGCTCTTCTCGGTGCCTGACCCTCAGGAAGGCGCTTCTGCTTCTCCGAACGGCGGGTCGCACGCCACCCGCCTGGCGCACCCGGAACACGGCCCCGGCGACGCGCCGGCCCCACGCCTCCGGGTCTTGCTGGTCGACGATCACAAGCTGGTGCGCGAAGGCCTGGCGGCACTGCTGCAGGAGCAATCGGACATCGAGGTCGTCGGTCAGGCAGGCAATGGGCGCGAGGCGGTCGATCTGGCGTTTCGGTTGAAGCCGCAGGTGATCATCATGGATGTTTCCATGCCGGTCATGCAGGGAGACGAGGCGACGCGCCAGATCCTGCTCCACCTGCCCGAGACGCGGATCATCGCGCTCTCGATGTTCGAGGAGGAGGCGCTGCTCAAGCGCATGCTGGACGCGGGCGCCGAGGCCTACCTGCCCAAGGCGGGCCCCGCAGAAGATCTTCTGGCGGCCATCCGCGCGCAGCCTCCCTCGTAGACCGGCGCCCGGACCGCGCTGTGCGCGTCGCAGACCGAGCCGGCACTTCCCCGGCACGCCGCACGTACCGCCCCCGGGTCGCCCCTGCTCCTAGCGGATCTTCCCTTCCAGGAACGGCACCTCGTAGACCTTGTCGTGCTGGATCGGTCCGTGTCCGAAGTAGCCTTCTTCGCCGAACAGCTCGCCGTGGTCGGCCGTCACCGTGATATAGGTGTTCTGCGGCACCATGTCGAAAAGCCGTGCGAACACGCCGTCGAGATATTGCACCGTGTCGATCTGGCGCGCGCGCAGGATGTCGAGCTTCTCCTGATCGAAGAAGGGCTGCGGCGGCGCGTCGCTCTTCAACTTGCCGTCCAACACGTGGTCGTCGAGATGCTTGAAGACGCCGTGGACGCCGCTCAGACGCGGCCAGAGGTCCTTCGGCTCCTCGGGACGCGCGTAGGGATAGTGCGTCTCGCCCACATTGAAAATGTAGAACGACGGGCGCTCGGCGGTGAAGGTCATCTCATCGAGCATCGCGTTCATGTCGTTGTGCTTCGGCATGAGCTTGAAGCTGTCGAAGTCCCGATTGATCGCCGTCTTGGGATTGAGCACCGGCAGCGACACCTTGGCGTGGGTCAGGTAGCCGAGCGTCTGGCGCAGGTAGGTCGGCAGATAGAGGTGCGGCACGAAACTCGCGAACTCGACGTTCTGCGCGCCGAAGCGCTCGTTGAAGCGGAGGAAGTCCTCCTTGTAGTAGTCCGATGCATAGACGTGCGGCGGGCTCGTGTGCGGCAGCAGCCCCATCAGCAGATTGTAATGGGACGGGGCAGTCCACGACGCGTAGCTCCAGCGGCGCTCGACGGTCCCCAGCTTGGTGATCACCTTGGGCGCGGCCGCCATGAAGGAATCGTAACGGCAGCTATCGAGGATCACGAGGATGTAGTTGTTCATCCCGGCGAAGGGTGGCGCGGGTCGCTTGAAGGCACCTGCCGGCGCGAGCGGCGCCCGCGGCGCGACCGGCCCGGTGGCCGTCTGTTTCTTGCCGAATAGCCCGTCCAACAGCCCCATGTTCTCTCCTTGTTCGTGGTGGTCCGCGGTAAGGGTCGGCCTAAAGCGGCTTGCACGCCCCGGGCGGAATCGAGATGCCCTCGCGTTCGAGGATCCGTCGCAGTCCGGGGAAGCACTCCAGACGATGCGGGGTCACCATGCAGGGGTCGAGGCCTTTCGGCCGCATGACCAACGTCTCGATGCGGATTGTCTCCTGCGGCGTGACGATGTAGTCGACCGGCAGGTCGGTCGCCTCCCGGTCCGTGGGCTCGTCAAAGAGCTGCAGCGGATGGACCACCACCGCGACCGGCGTCTCCGAGCGCAGGAAGCCCCGGTCGCGCCCCAGCGCATAGACCAGATCGGCCCCGCCGCAACCCCGGCCCACGCGTGTGCCCAACCGGTTCACGCCGACCGCGCCGATCACCATCAGATCGACCGGCGGCGTCTCGCGGCCGCGCATGAAGCGAACGCCCGCGACCGGCGCGTGATCCCCTCGGATCAGCGACCGGGCGGCCTCGCAGGAGACCCGTTCCCCCGCCCGGCGCGGGTCGATCTCCAGAATCCAATCCTCATCGGTCCGGGTGAGGTCCGGAATGATCAGCGTCTTGCGTGCGCCAACCACCTGCTCGCGGATCGCGTCGAGCGCCATGTCGGGCAGGACGAGAATCCGCTCGGCGCCGCTCCAGATGTCCAGTCCCTTCAGGCGCGCGATGCCCTCGGCCTGCCCCGAACAGCGGGGCGTGCGGCCGTAGACGCCCGGAAAGAGGGCCAGGCCCTCACGGGTCAGCCGCTCCCAGATCATGCGGCGGATCTGCGCTTTTCTCACCGAACCGGGCATCGGAAGTCCCCCGATTCCCCCTCTCGCGGCCGTCGAACGCCGCCCATTGCGGCGCGGCCGGTGGGGCCGCGGCGCAGGCCGGAGAAGAAGGAGTATACCAGAACCGCGACCCGCACGGGCGGCGGTCTTGGCTTACTTGAGGCGCTCGGGATTCAGTCCCTGCAGCGTGGACGGCACAAAAAGCCCATCCTTGCGGATCAGCTTCCCGTCGAACCAGATCTCCCCTCCGCCTTTGCGCGGCGTCTGGATCTGGATCAGGTCCCAATGCAGGGCCGAGCGATTGCCGTTATTGCATTCGTCGTAGGCGTTGCCCAGCGCCATATGGAAGGAGCCGGCGATCTTCTCGTCAAAGAGCGTGTCGTTCATCGTCTCGGTGATGTAGGGATTGAAGCCGAAGGAGAACTCGCCCACGTATCGCGCGCCTTCGTCCTGGTCGAGGATCTCGTTCAGCTTCTTCGTTTCGGGCCCCGACTCCGCCCGGACCGCGCGCCCCTTCTCGAAAGTGAGCCGGATGTCCCCGAAGGCCGTGCCCTCGAGCAGCGACCCGGCGTTGAAACAAACCGTACCCGAAACGCTCTCCCGCACCGGCGCGGTGAAGAGCTCGCCGTTGGGGATGTTCATCTTGCCGTCGCACTTGATCGCCGGCAGGCCCTTGATCGAGAAGTTGAGCTCGGTGCCCGGGGCCTTGATCGCGACCTTGTCGGTCCGTTCCATCAGTTTCTTCAGCGGGGTCATGGCCTTGGACATGCGCGGATAATCCATCGTGCAGACGGAGAAATAGAAGTCGGTGAACTTTTCAAGCGGCAGGCGGGCGCCCTGAGCCATCGAGTCGTTGGGATAGCGCAGCGCCACCCAGCGCGTGTGCGGGACGCGCTGCTGAAGATGGATCGGCTTGCGGTAGTGGAGCCCCCACAGGCGGTTCTGCTTGCTGGGCACGTCCGACAACTCAGCGCTGTTCTCCGGAGCGCGGATGCCGATCCAACATTGCATGTCCTTCATGCGCTGCAGCGGGTGCTTCGTCTGCGCCTTGATCTGCTCCTCATCGGCGTGCAGCAGCAAGGACCGCTGGAGCCGGTCGTTGTTAAACTGGTAGAAGACGTTCGCCCCTTTACGGGTGGCAATCCGGATGATCTCGTCCATCAGGGGCACCGGCGCGAACCCCGACGATTCGAGCAACAGGTTTTCCCCTCGTTTGACATTGCAGGAATAGCCGACCAACAACTCCGCCAGACCAGTGATACGCGGGTCCACGTCACCCTCCTTCCCGACCGGGAACACCCGATTCCCGGTCGCCTTGCCCCATGGGGACCGCCGGCGCAACCGACGATGGGGGCCGGCGGTTGCCGCCGTCGGGCCCATACATCGCGACTCCGCATCGTGTCGAGCAGGCGAAGCCGTCCCGAACACCACGCCGGAACCTGGGAGAGTACCTTGCACGCGGGGTGATCCGCAAGGACGAGCACGGCCGGCTTGGTCGAGGGGGGGGGCGATGGGGTGTGTTGGGTCCCCCGGGATGTCTCCACTCGCGCAGTCCGCTGCCGCGGGAATGTCCACCCACGTCTTTCGCGCGAGCGGAGTCAAGGCGCGCGCTTTGGCGATTGTGGTTCCGAGAGAGGGCGCCGATCCCGGGGGACCCAACACACCCCATCGCCCCCGTGCACGGCCAGCAGCGCGCCGGATCTAGAACTCCACGTCCAGCATCATGCGCACGGTCCTCGACGAGTACTCCTTCTCCGCAGGCTCGACTTCGTCCCCCAGGCGCGTGCCCTTCAGCCACTGGGCCTCGATCATGAGAACCGCGCGGGGCCCGAGCTCGAATTCGGCGCTGGCGATCCAGATGCGGCGCTCCTCGGCCGGGGCGCTGCTCTGAAGGGGCAGCGGGTCGCGATCATCCTTGATCCAGCCGAGGGTGAGCGTGGTGGAAGCCCAAGGAGCGGCATCGGCCCACAGGCTGGCCATGCGGCGCTCGCCGGCCGGCATGGTGAGGGGGTTGTCGGCTTCCTCGTCGATCGGCGCAAGGTGCTTCGCGAAGAACCCCACGCCGAAGGGTGCGCGATCGATGCGCAGCGAGAAGCGCGGGCCGCTGAAGCCGACCAACGATCCGTCCTGCGATGGATGCGCATTGGCTTCATAGCTGAGCGCGCTGTAGGGCGAAAAGAAGTCGGTACCGATGTGCTGGTAACCGGCCCGCAGCTTCGCGGTCATTCCCGCAGGCAGGAGATCGAACGGCGCGGGACCGCCCCGCTCCCGCAGATCCATGCCGGCCTGGGCGCGGAAAGCGCTCGCTTCGACCGGTGCGGGATCGTCCGGGGAACCGGGAGAGACGCCGGCGTCCCACCGGCTCTGCACGACCTCTCCGTCGCACTCGATCCGATAGGGCAGCGGCAGCCGCAGGCTCGCTCCCGCCAGTCGGTCGGTTCCCGGAGCATACGGCGGATAGATTCCGGTGGAGCCGTCCGCAAGGCCCCAGGGCCAATCCTCGGCATCATCGTCGACGAAAAGCAGCGTGCCCGCCAGCGTGGCCGGATCCGGAGACCAGGCGAACGGCAGGTGCAAGGACAGGTGTCCGCCGTAGATCTCCTGCTTGAATCTCATCTGCACGCGGAAGTCCGCGTAGTTCGGATCATCCTGCGGGAGGATCTCGTCGTACTGCCGGGGCCAGTGCATGAGGGGACGCGCGTACATGGCCGTCAGGTCGAGCCGGCCGCCCAGGGCAAGCCCCCAGCGCGCGCCTTCGAAGGTGTATTCGGGAGCCAACCGCTCGAGGCTCTCGGAGCGGATGAAGCCTGCCAGACCCGCCTCGCCGCCGCAGACGCCGCATCCCTGGACCCGCTGCCCTCCGCTGATCGGCGAATCGTCATCATCCCAGCGCATGAGGGTGAGCGGTGTGAAGCTGAGATCGTAGTAGCCCGCGCGCAGCGAGCTGAACAGACGCCCGAGCCCCGCGATGCGTGCCGCGGTGTCGTAGCGAATGAATGCGCTGCCCCATGGGGCCGACAGATAGTCCGGACCGCTGCGCAGCACCGCCTCGCCCTCATTGCTGAGCCAGATCAATCCGCCGACGCGCAGCTTCGAGGTCGCGGCGTAGATCAGCTCCAACTCCAGCCGCTGGCGCAGTGAAGATCCCGGATCCACCGCTTCCCCGAAGGGCCCGGTGGCGCCGGTGCCGGTGGTATCGATGTCCATCCAGCGGATCCGCCCGCCCCCATGAATCTCCAGGCGCCGACCGAGGGTGCCGCCGAGCTTCTCGAGCAACCAGCTTGGATGAGACGCCGCGAAAGACGAGGCTGCGGGCTCGAGCTCCGCCGGCGACGGCTCGCGCGCGGGCGCCGCATAGACCGCGGACATCATCTCCTCAATCTGCGGGCGCAGGCGGGCCAGCGAATCGGCCGGGATGTCGTGATAGGTCCGCCGAATGGTCCCGGCCTCATCGATCAAACAAATGCTGAAACTATGCGCTCCGGCCCCGTACGCCGCGGCGACACGCCCGCCGGCATCGAGGAGCTGGAGCAGCCGCGGCGTGGCTTCGCGAACCATCGTCTCCATGCGGGCGCTGTGCGAGTCGTCGAAATTGACCCCGACCACTCCAAGGCCATCGTCGCGGCCCCAGTCCTGCAGTTCCTGACAGACCTCGAGGCGACGGACGCACTCCGCGCAATGGGTCGTCCAGAATGCGAGCACAGTCAGGGCATTGGCTTCGAAG
>JAZDGX010000148.1:0-2591 GCA_043806645.1 Candidatus Eiseniibacteriota bacterium
ATCTGGGCGGCCGAAGTAGCGAGCGGCAGGCGCTGGCTCGTGAGCGATGAACCTCTGGGGGCCTTCAGCCCGGCCGTCTCTCCCGATGGCGGGGAGCTGGCCGTGTCGCGCTATGAGGACGACGGTCTGCGCGTGGTCACGTTGCCCGTCGAACAGGCCCGCTGGATTCCCGAGGAGAATGTTCCCCGCGAGGACAATCCGTTCCTCCTGCAGTACGCCGGCCCGGACGCGCCGGACTCGCCCGGAGCGAGCGGGGCCGAAGAGGATCGGTCCGCTCCACTTCTCGCCGCTCGAGTTCACAACTACCGCCCGTTCGCACAACTCTTGCCGCGCGGATGGCTCCCCTTCGTGTACGAGGACGAGGAGGGCATCTCGCCCGCACTCTACGCCCTCGGCGCCGACGCCTTGGGCGAGTATGGCTGGTCCGGCTTTCTTGCGATCTCGCCCGGCGGCGCTCCGGCGAGCTTCGATTTCTCCTGCGCGATGGACTGGGGATGGCCGCTGCTCACGCTGCGCGGATATTCGCGTCCGGACCACGTCCATTCGGGTGTGCATGAGAGTTGGTGGCGCTTGAGAGGTGGGAGCATCCGCGTTGCGCTGCCCCTGATATTCGAGAACAACGTCTACTCCGGTTCGCTCCAACCCTATGTGACATTGATCGGAGAAAACGAAGAACCCTCGCGCGGGCCCGCGCGGCCTTGGAAATCGCGCTATCGCGGCTTTCAGGCGGGTGCGGGGTTCAGCCGCCTGACGTGGACGCCGCGGTATGTGGTCTATCGCAACGGAATCAGCCTGCGCGCCTTCCACGACCGCACCCTGACCGAACTCGGGAGTGAATACGACGGGCAGCGTACCAACCTGCGCGGGACCGTCTATGTGCCTTCGCCGATCCGGCATCACACGCTGGCGGTCACGACGACCTACGAGTGGGAGAAGGGGGACTACAACTACTCCTCGGCCGGGAGCGTGCCGATCGGACATTCCGAGCGTGGCCGCGAGCATGAACTGCGCCAGTACACGGCCTATCACTTTCCGCTCGCCTATATCGAATGGAAGCTTCCTTGGCTGCCGGTCTACCTCGACGTCCTGAGCGGGCGGGTGTTCCACGACTGGGGGACGAGCTGGGATCGCGGTTCGCTGTGGGATGCCGCCCGCACGGAGAGCCGGAACTCGGTGGGCGTGGGCCTGTACCTGCGCACGATGCTGTTTGCGGAGTTCCCGGCCGCGATCGATCTCACGGGCTACTACCAGGCCGATGCAGACGAGTGGCGTCTCGAGGCGACCGCCGACCTGCCGGGGATCCCCTGAGTCCGCGTCCAAGTGCGGACCTACCTCGGGTTCTACTGGTTTGATTCAAGTGGGACGGCTGCGGGCGCGGGGATCGGCCCGGGTATTCGCCCGGCCGGACCAAGCGCGCGAATGCTATAATGGATGGAATGAATCGCACTCTGGGAATCCTGCGCGGATTCTCAGGCTACCGCTGCGATGCGACCGGTCCCTGCGGCCGTGAGCACCAAGGAGGACATCAGATGAAAATGCAGGGCCGGCGCGGGACGCGCCCCTTCGATTCGAGCCGGGTCGGAACGTTGTTCTTGCTGGTGACGGCGGTCGCCCTCTGGAACGCAGGCGCGGTCCTTCCCGCCTTCGGCATGCCGGCCGCCCCCGTTTCACACGACGCGCATCTGCTTCTTCAAACGCCGGCCCCGACGGGACGGATCATCGTCAAGTTCGTCGAGTCGAGCGGTCTCACGGTAGAGAACGGCCGTCTGAAACCGCGGCTTGCGGATGCCGACCACGCCCGTATCGAGAGCCTGCTCGGTCGGCTGGCGAGTGTGCATGGGTCCCTCCGGCTGGAGCGGCATTTCACGCGCAGCCCCGAGGAAATCGACCAGGACCGCCGCAACGGCCAGCGGCGGCTGGGGCGCGCGCTCCCGAATCTGAACCGCTACGCGCGCATCGTTCCGGACCTGTCGCTTACGCACGCGGCGCTTCTGGAGATCGTCTCCGAGCTGATCGCCGATCCATCCGTTGAAACCGCATTCCTCGAGCCCGTCGCGGTTCCCGCGGCCCTCGGATTCGACGCATTCACGGGGAAGTTCGATCCCGACCAGGCGGGCCGCCTCGACCCAGAGCAGACGGGCCCGCTCGATGCCGGCCAGACAAGCCGCGGGGCGGATCACCTCGTGCCGGCCGGTAGTGTCGGCGCGCCGCTCTCTCCCGATTTCAGCGGCCTGCAACTCTATCTCGATCCCGCGCCGGCCGGCGTGGATGCCGAGGGCGTCTGGGGCGTTCCCGGCGGGGCCGGACAGTCGGTCAAGGTGATCGATATCGAAGGCGCCTGGTTGTGGACTCACGAGGATCTGCCGGCGCCTTTCTTCACGGCCGGCACTCCGTTCAACGATCAGAGCTGGCGCAATCACGGTACTGCGGTCATGGGGGAGATGCGCGGCATAAGCAACACCCTCGGCGTGACCGGGATCGCCTACCAGTGCCAGGTGGGCGCGGTATCGGTCGCCGAGATGTCGGTGGCCGATGCGATCAACACCGCCGCGGCCCATCTCGATGAGGGTGACGTCTTCCTGATCGAGCTG
>JAZDGX010000149.1:0-6306 GCA_043806645.1 Candidatus Eiseniibacteriota bacterium
TGCTTTGCTGCCGAGCTACAGCACTGCATGGCTATCCTGATGCCCCCGACGCTCGTGATCGCGGACTGCCCATCGGAAGGCACATAAACCCATGTAACCTTACCATATTCGGGGCCCGAGATCCAGTCGGACCTGAGCCGGAGCGCGGCGCCCAACTCGGTGGCGAAACAGCACTTGCCCCACCGCTGCGTTTCGGCGTTAATCGTCCCCGCATGGCCGGGGTCGTTCTCAAAAACGTGGACAAGATCTACGGGCGCGGCAAGCGCGTCCTTGCCGATCTTTCTCTCGACATCCGGGATCACGAGTTCCTGGTCCTGGTCGGTCCCTCCGGCTGCGGCAAGTCGACCGTGCTGCGCATCATCGCCGGTTTGGAGGAGGTCACGCGCGGAGAGATCTGGATCGGCGACCGCATGGTCAATGGGATGCCGCCCAAAGATCGCGACATCGCGATGGTCTTCCAGACCTACGCGCTCTATCCCCACCTGACCGTCTTCGACAACATCGCCTTTGGTCTGCGCCTGCGGCATACCCCCAAGGAGCAGGTGGAACGCGCGGTTCGCGACGCGGCCGGGATCCTCGGGGTCGAACCGTTGCTCGAGAAACTGCCCAAGCATCTCTCCGGTGGCGAGCGCCAGCGCGTGGCCCTGGGGCGGGCGATCGTGCGCCAGCCGCAGGTTTTTCTCTTCGACGAACCGCTCTCCAATCTGGATGCGAAGCCGCGCACCGAGATGCGTGCGGAAATCTCTTCGCTGCACCAGCGCCTGCAGGTGACCACGGTCTACGTGACCCACGACCAGGTCGAGGCCATGACCATGGGGCAGCGGATCGTCGTGCTGAACCAGGGCATCGTCCAGCAGATCGGCGAACCCCTCACGATCTACCGGGAGCCCGACAATCTCTTCGTCGCCGGCTTCATCGGCAGCCCGCGGATGAACTTCCTGAAGGTGGCCGTCGAAGGGGGAGACGGGCGCGCGGTCGGCTTTTCCGGGCACCGTCTCGCGCTTCCCGAAGCGGCCGTCCGGCGGCTGCAGGGCCACCGCGGCCAGGAAGTCGTCATGGGCCTGCGGCCGGAAGACGTCCGCCTGAATCCCGAGGGGGAAATCTCCGCCCGGGTAACGCTGGTCGAGCCGACCGGCGGCGAGTCGTATGTCTACGCGGAAGTAGCGGGGATCGCGCTCGTGGCGCGCGCGCCGGGAACGATCCGCCTGAAACTGGGCGAGGAAGCGCGTTTCCGCTTCGATCTCGAGTGTGCGCATTTCTTCGATCGCAGCGAACGGAGGATTCGGGAATGACCGGGAGAACCGCGATACGAAACGCCGGCCGGTGGGTGCGCGCAGGCGCGTCGGTACTGGCCGCTGCTCTCGCGCCCGCGGGCCTGCTGCTGCTCGCGCTGAACGGCTGTGGCGGGGGGGGGGGCGAGCAGGGGATCATCCTCTGGGAGCAGATGGACCCGGAGGAGCGCGACATCCTCGCCGAACGCGTGGCGCAATACCAACAGGAACATCCGGGCGTGACCTTCCAGGTGGCCCACTACGGCACCGAGGATGTGCGCACGCAATTCCAGACCGCCGCGTTGGGCGGCGGAGGCCCCGATCTTGTTTTCGGGCCGTCGGACCAGGTGGGGCCCTTCTCGGTCATGCAGCTGATCCATCCCCTGGACGAGTTGCTCGCGCCGGATGAACTCGGCCTCTTCCGCAAGGAGGCCTTCGACACCCTGGGCGGACACATCTGGGCTCTGCCCGATCAACTCGGCAATCACCTCGCCCTGGTCTACAACCGGGACCTCGTGCCCCAGGCGCCGCAGACGATGGACGAGTTGCTGGCGGCGGCGAAAGCGGCCATGACCGACGCGAACCGCGACGGTGTGCCTGACCGCTACGGCCTGGTCTTCGACGCCACGGAGCCCTTCTGGCTGGTTCCGATCCTGACCGGCTACGGAGGCTGGGTCATGGATGGCGCCGGCAACCCGACGCTGGATACGCCCGCGATGGTCAAGGCGCTGGCCTTCGTCCGCTCTCTGAAGGCGGAGCACGGCATCATGCCGGCCGAGTGCGACTACGAACTGGCCGACACGATGTTCAAGGAGGGGCGGGCCGCGATGATCGTCAATGGTCCCTGGTCCTGGTCGGCCTATCGCAAGGCGGGGATCCCCTTCGGCATCGCGCGCATTCCGCTGATCACGGAAACGGGACGCTGGCCGGCGCCGATGGTCTCTTCCAAAGGCTATTCGGTGAATCGCCGCGTATCGGGGAAGCACCTGGGGGAAGTCCTGGCGGCGCTGCGCTTCCTGACCTCGCCCGCTTCGCAGGTGGAATTCGCGACGCGCATGGGAACCCTGCCGACACGCAAGGAGGCCTACGCGGACCCCCGCATCGCCGGCGATGCCGTGTTGAGTGCCTCCCTTTCGCAAGTGGAGGTGGGCCGCCGCATGCCCGTGATTCCCGAGATGCGCGCGATCTGGGATGCCATGCGCCCCGCCCTCCAGAGCGTCTGGAACGGGAACCTCGCCCCGGCGGAGGCCGCCGCGGCGATGCAACGCCAGGCGGTGACGAAGATCGCGGAGATGAAGCAGTAGCCGCGCGCAGCCCGGGCCTGCCGGCGGACGCGCGGCGCTGCGCGAGCGTTGGAACGTAGCTTCGGGGCGCGGCCGGGCGCGCCTCCGCGGAGGGAACGCTGCCACGATGTCGCTCGTGCCGCCGCGCCAGCGTCTGCCCTATGTGCTGCTGCTGCCGACCGCCGTCGTGATCGCGGCCGTCGTCGTCTATCCATTCCTGTACAATTTCTGGCTGTCGCTCTCGAACATGAGCCTCTACCACGTGCACGACGCGCGTCTGGTGGGCTTGGAGAACTACCGCGGCATCTTCAGCGAGCCGCAGCTCTACGTGATTCTCGCCAAGACGATCGTCTGGACGGTGGTGAACGTCTTCTTCCACGTGGTGATCGGCGTGGCGGTGGCGCTGCTGCTCAATCGGCACATCCGCGGCCGGGGGCTCTTCCGCGCGTTGCTGATCCTGCCCTGGGCCATGCCGCAATACATCGTCGCCCTGACCTGGCGCGGCATGTTCAATTACCAGTATGGCGCGGTGAATCTGGTGCTGGCCAAGGTCTTCGGCGCCGACCCCATTCCCTGGCTGTCGCAGGAGAGCTGGGCCTTCGTCGCGGCGATCATCACCAATATCTGGCTCGGCTTTCCCTTCATGATGGTGATCGCGCTGGGCGGGCTGCAATCGATCCCCGGGGAGCTCTACGAAGCCGCCTCGATCGATGGGGCCTCGGCCTGGCAGAAGCTGCGCCACGTGACCGTCCCGATGCTGAAGCCGATCATGGTGCCGGCGATTTCTCTCGGGACGATCTGGACCTTCAACAACCTGAACGTGATCTGGCTGGTTACGCGCGGCGGCCAGCCGGCCGACCAGACGCACATTCTCGTCACCTATGTCTACAAGGCCGCCTTCACCTACTACCGCTACGCCTATGCGGCCGCCTTCTCGGTGATGATCTTCCTGATTCTCCTGGGGTTCATCCTCTGGTATCTGCGCACCACGCGTGCGCTGGCGGAGGCGCGATGAAGCGCGGCGGGCTGCGCAAGGCCGTCTCGAGACTGCTGCTCTACGCGCTGGTGGTGGGCGTCACGATCGTCACCGTCTACCCGGTGCTGGTCGTAATAAACATTTCCCTGCGGCCGTCGGATGCGCTCTACACGACCTCGCTGCGCCTGATCCCGGAGAACGCGACGCTACGCGCCTATCATGCGATTCTGTTTCAGAAGGACTTCCTGCTCTGGATGCGCAATTCCCTGATCGTCGCCCTGGCGGTGACCATTTTCGGTTTGGCGCTGGCCTCCACCGCCGGCTACGCCTTTTCGCGCTTCAGCTTTCCCGGCCGCAAGGCGGGCATGATCGCGCTGCTGGTCACGCAGATGTTCCCGGCGACGATGCTGCTGTTGCCGCTCTTCATCCTGATGCGGGGCCTGGCGTTGGTGGACACGCTGATCGGGCTCGTGATCGCCTATACCGCCACGGTCCTGCCCTTCACGATCTGGACCATGAAGGGCTACTACGACACCATTCCGCGCGATCTGGAGGAGGCGGCGATGGTCGACGGGTCGACCCAGTTCGGCGCCTTCGTGCGGGTCGTCCTGCCGCTCGCCCGCCCGGCGCTCATGATCACCGGCCTCTTCTCTTTCATGGCCGGGTGGTCGGAGTTCATTGTCGCGCGCGTCATCGTGAGCAGCCAGTCGCTCTACACGCTGCCGCTGGGCCTGGAAGGCCTGGCGGGCACCTTCCAGACCGAGTGGGCGACCTACTCCGCCGGCAGCCTCTTGGTCTCGGTGCCTGTCGTTGCGCTCTTCCTGATCCTCAATCGCTTCCTGGTCGGCGGCCTGACCCTGGGCGGCGTGAAGGGCTGAACCCACCGGGCGCGGTCTCCCGAAACGAAGCGGATGCAGGCCGGGACGAACCTTCGCGGGGGCGGAGTGTGTAGTACGTCGACCACGCCGGGCGAAAAGGAGAGACGTCCCAGGGCGTTTGGTTCGCATGAAGAAAGGGAGGGATTCATGATCCCGAATCCGCCCCGCAGCCAACCCGATGCCGGCCGCTTGCTGGAGGCTGTGGGCATCGAGACCCCACCGATCGGTTTCTACGACGCTCCCGATCCGATCCCCTTTCGGCCATGGATCGAGCCGCAGACCGGAGGGCATGTCTGCCTCTTCGCCTTCTATCGTAAATGGCGCGAGGGGAAGATGCTCTACCTCACCCGGGAGAACTTCGGTTGCGGTGGTGCCGGGACCTGGGTGTGCGGGGTCTCCACGCGTTCACGCGAAGACTTCGTCGACTTCCTGGTGAACGGGGAAGGCCTGAAAGCCTCGCGGGAACTGATGGAACAATGGCTCGCGGTAACCCGGCCCTATGCGCCGCGGCATCCGCATCTCTTCGTCGGACCCCTGCGCGACGCCCAATACGAGCACTTGCGCACGGTCACGTTCCATGTCAATCCGGATCAACTCGGCATGCTGGTGCTGGGGGCGCAGTACCACAGTTCGCCGCAGGACCCGCCCCCGGTGCTGGCGCCCTTTGGTTCGGGCTGCATGCAGTTGGCGGGCGCGTTTCCCGATCTGGACCAGCCCCAGGCCGTCATCGGCGCGACGGACATTGCGATGCGCCAGTATCTGCCCCGGGATCTGCTCGCCTTCACCGTGACCAGGCCGATGTTCGAGCGGCTCTGTTCGCTGGACGAGAAGAGCTTTCTCTACAAGCCCTTCTGGCAGCGGCTGAAGAAGGCGCGCCAGCGTTGATGGAGTCGGCGCGAGGAACGCGGCGCCCGGCGCTCAGCGCATCCGGTCCGCAGGATGGCAGACGCCATCACGCATCGCTCAGGCGCAGGGCCATGCGGCGCTGCTGGCGGATGAATGCATAGGTCGTGGCCCGGGCAACGAGCTTGAGCAGGATCCCCAGCGTGCGCCGTGGGAGGGGACGCCGCAGGAAGCGCCGCCCCAGGATGCGGTGGGCCAGCCAATAGCGATCGGAGTGGCCGCTGGGCAGGGCGCGCTTCTGCATCGACGCCGACATGTCGTGCAGCCACAGATCCACCGCCTCGGACACCTCGCGGAAGAACGTGTGGAAGCCGAAGTGGCTGGGGACATACTGCGCTTCGCCTGCCAATACGCCCGCCAGGAATTCCTCAGGTGTCGCCGCCGCAACCTGCGTGTAGGCCTTGCCTACCTGTCCGACGTGGGTGTCGGATGCGGCGATCAACGGCTTGCGATGGCGGCGGGCCATGGCGGCCGTGCGGGCATTGAGCTCCGGAATGCGTCCGGCATTGAGTTCCACGACCGGGAACATCTGCATCACTCTCTCGACCGTTTCGAGCCGCGCGCGCTCGCCGCGTTCGAACCAGAGGGGATGGTTGTAGACGTGGAACAACCTCTCCTGCCGGCAGTATCCGATGAAGCGCGCCAGGCTGTAGCGCCGTCGCTTCAGTTCCTCCAGCTGGCCGGAAGCCAATCCGAGAATGTTGATGTGGATCGTGTGGCCGATGCGACGATCGTAGACCTTCAGTTCCACCCCGCGCAGGCACGGGATGGGCGGATGATCGCCGAAGGATGCCTGGAGGCTGCGCTGCAGCTCCTCGATGCCCTCCATCGTGTCGTGATCGGTCAGGGTGAAGAAATCCATGCCGCGCTCGACCGCGCGATCGTAGAGCGCGCGAGGGGAGAACTCGGGGATGCTGGGCACATCATGCGAGAAGCTGGAATGAACGTGAAGGTCCGCCTTCATGAACGAGGCATCCTCCCTGCGCCGCCGATGT
>JAZDGX010000150.1:0-6082 GCA_043806645.1 Candidatus Eiseniibacteriota bacterium
GTGTGGAGGAACTGCTCGGGGCCGCGGGGGAAACATCCGGATCCGAGGGGGGCGTCATCGTTGCGGCGGGGGATCCCGTCGCGCTGGCCGCGGAGGTGAATCGCCTGCTGGAGGACCCCCCGCGAGCGGCGGCCCTGGGGCGGCGGGCACGCGAACGAATCCTGCGCGAGTTCACCGTGGAGAAGATGATCGCGCAATTCGAAGGCTATCTTCTGGAGCTGCTGCGGCGGGATTCAGAAGAGGGAGGTGCGGGCCTAAAAAGCTAGTGGCAGGGGGACCGATGCTTGCGAGAGCCTTCGCTCTCCGCACCCACGCCGGTCAATTCTACGCCCCCCTGCCACCTAGCACCTTGGAGTCTCGGACTCGGATCCCCTCGCAACCGTGCATCTCTATCCAACCTGACTGCTTGCCGCTTGGGTTCGACCTCTCGCCAGGTCTGGAGGTCTTATTGTCATCTATGTCAACAAACACAGTAGACATTAGGTTCCTCTCTTTTTCCGAGTGTCCGGGAGCCGGGCAGATTTCGGCATACCTTGATGCAAGGGAGTTTGTTGGCGGACAGGGAATTTGCTGGCGGGCATTGACGATCCGTGCCGCGCAACGCGAGATTGCCGGGGGACAAGAGCTCGCGCATCTTCATGTCGATCCGTGCGTACTTGTGGGCACGGCACACGTCTATGAGTGCGGCGGGTTCCACGGGAGCACTAAGGGGGAGGAGTCCATGGGAACAAGGGCAAGGGTGGTTTGGGAGCGGGTGGTGTCCTGCGCATGTCAGGTCGGCCGCTGGGGCCTCCCACTCGTGGTGTTCCTGATCGCGGGAATCTCGACGGCGGCGGCGCAGCAATCTGCGTCCCCCTCGTTCTACGACTACTGGGGGGAGAGCCGCTTCCTCGTGGATGTGCCCGGGGCATCGAACAGCCTCGGAGCGGGGTTGCTCAACCCAGCCGCCTGGTCCATGCGCGACCGCGGCGGCCTCTACCTCGCCTGGGAGGCCTGGGATGAGGAAGCGGTAGCGCGCGACTGGCCCGCGGGAACCGTGGATCCTCGCGATTGGACCGCCATCGCCTCCCTCAAGCTGGCCACGTTTGCCGTCCGCCGCTACGGAATCGATAGCGAGGGCGGATCCCGGCTGCATGGCGAGGACTACACCCTCGCCCTGGGCGGGCGATCGCGCGGAAGCTCCATGGGGCTTGCCTACACCTGGAATCGGGGCCGCGATTTTCTGGGAGAGCGTCACAACCGTCTCAGTCTGGGCTCGGTCACGCGCCACCGCTGGGTTTCGGTCGGCGGGCTGGGGATCTGGGACCTGGATGGAGACGGATATCTCGCACAGATGGACGTCGGCCTGCGGCCGCTCGGGCCGCGGTTGACGCTCTTCGCCGAGGCCGCTTGGGAGAAGGATCAGGACTTCGAGAGAATACGCACGGGCTATGGGCTCGAGCTCCATCCCCTCCAGGGGCTCGTTCTCGGGGCGAAGGCCTTGAACACCGGCGAGGTCGCGTTTCGCCTCGGCGTCGGCCTCGGCGGGGCGCCGCAGACCTCGGTGCGGGCATCGCTCGACAACGACGGCAACCCGCTCGCGACGACTGTGGCCCTCGAATCGGGTCTGCCCGGACCGCGCGTGGCGATCCATCGCGGGGGTGGAGAGTATCCGACGATCAAGCTCAAAGGTCCCATGGCCTATCAGCGCTACCGCTTCTTCGACGACCGCCGAACACTGCTCGGGACGCTGCTGCACATCGACCGGCTGGCACAGGACCCGGGAGTGGACGGCGTCGTCGTCGACCTCTCCCAGATGCAGCTCGATGCGGAGATGACGTGGGAAGTGCGCGAACAGCTGGCCGGGCTGCGAGCGGCCGGCAAGAAGGTGATCGTCTGCTTCGACCGCGTCGGCATGGCGGGGTATCTGCTCGCCTCGGTCGCCGATCAGATCTGGATCGATCCGCAGGGCGAGATCGAGATCATGGGTCTCGCGGCCGGGAAGACATACCTGCGCGCGATGTTCGACAAGCTCGGCGTGGGGGTCGACGAATGGCGGTTCTTCACTTTCAAGTCGGCCTTTGAGACCCTCTCGCGCACATCGATGTCCGACCCGGATCGCGAGCAGCTCCAGATGCTGATCGACGATTTCTACGAGACCATCGCGGCGGCGGTGACGGCGGCCCGTCCGATCGATCGGGCGGCGTGGGACGAACTGATCGACGAGAAAGGGATGTTGCTGCCCCGGGAGGCGCTGGCCGCCGGACTCGTCGATTCCATAGGCACGGTCGAAGAGGCGAAGGAATCGGCGCGCGATGCAGAGCGGCGTGCAAGCGAGGACCCGAGCGCGGCGCGCTTGGCGAGTGTCGTGGGCGATCCGGTGTGGGGGCCGATGGAGTGGGGCGAGCGCGACCGCATCGCCGTCATCTACGGCGTGGGTGAATGCGCCATGGACAGCGGGATCCGCGGTCCCGCGCTGGCGAAGACGATCAAGTCGGCGCGCGAGGATGTCCGAGTGAAGGCGCTGGTCTTCCGCGCCGACTCGCCGGGGGGCGATCCCCTGCCGAGCGATCTGGTCGCCCGCGAGTTGCGCAAGACGGCCGAGGAAAAGCCGGTCATCGTCAGCCAAGGGCGCGTGGCCGGGTCGGGCGGATACTGGATCTCGATGTACGGAGACACGATCGTCGCCTCACCCCTCACGATCACCGGTTCGATCGGTGTCATCGGCGGATGGCTGTGGGATTCCGGATTGGGCGAGAAACTCGGGATCACCTTCGACGGCGTGCAGCGCGGCGCCCATGCGGACCTCGGCCAGGGGATGCATCTGCCCCTCGTCGGGATGGTCGTTCCCGAGCGCAACCTCACCCCCGAAGAGCGCGCGCGAATGGAGGAACTGATCCGCACGATGTACGGGGAGTTCGTCGCGCAGGTCGCCGAGGGACGCGGCATGACCGAGGCGGCGGTCGACGCGGTGGGCCAAGGACGCATCTGGAGCGGGACGCGCGGCAAGGAGCAGGGACTGGTCGACGAGATCGGCGGGCTTTGGCTGGCGCTCGGGCTTGCCAGAGAAGCCGCCGGCATCCCGGAGGGCCGCCGGATCGAAGTGACCCAGGCGCCGCATCCCGGTGCCGTGCGCCTCGATTTCCTCAAGCCGAAGCTGATCGAAGCAACCGTCGGGAGCGATCCTCTTTCTGAACTGGCGCCGCAGCAGCGGGCATTCCTCGAACGGTTCCTTCAAGCGCGCGGACGCCCGCTGCCGATGATGGAGCCGGTCTGGATTTCCGACGGGGTGTGCGACTGGTAGGGTCCGGGAGGGCGGACGCGTCAGAGTGCGACAGTCCACCGGAAAGACACAGGAGAGAGGCGGGTCCAGGAAGAATGCCGCAAGCAGGCGCACCGGCGCGGCACGGGAGGGGTGTTCCATGCAGGTTCCGATGCTCTTTCGCGAGGTCCAGCGCATGCGAAGCGCGTGGGTGTGGGGACTCGTGCTGATCAGCCCCACCGTGCTCCTCTATGCCGTGCTGCGGCAGATCGTCTGGGACCACCCCTTCGGTGACCATCCGGCTCCCGATGGGCTTCTGATCGTCATGGCCGTCGTTTTCGGCCTCGGCCTGCCCGTCCTTTTCTGGATCCTCCGCCTGGAGACCGAGGTCCGTGCCGACGGTCTCTATGTGCGTTATTTCCCGTTCCATCCCTCGTTCCGGCGCATCCCCATCGAGGGGTTGCGTCGTTGGGAGGTCCGCACCTACAGCCCGATCCGCGAATACGGCGGCTGGGGCATCCGCCAGGGCCGGCGCGGGAGAGCCTACAATGCGAGCGGCAACCGCGGCGTGGAGCTGGAATTCAACTCCGGCGAAAGAATCCTGATCGGCTCTCAACACCCCGACCAGCTCGCCGCGGCCCTGGATTCCCTCCGTAGCCCGCAGGCCTGAACAGAACCCGGCCGGCGCCGCGGTGGGTCCTGGTTTCGGAAACGGATGCCGGAGATGCCGGAGATGCCGGGGATGTCGGGAGCATGTCGGGAGCATGTCGGGAGCATTGCGCGACCCGGGCGCGCGGGATTACCCTACGCGTGTCGAGCCTGGATGCAGAGCGGATAGGCCCTGGGATGGATTGGCCCCAGGATGAACAAGCCCCAGGATGAACAGGCACAGGGGTGCAACCCCGGGGTTGCGGCAAACCGGTGAGGAGGCATGCATGTCGGTAACGAAGCGCGATCCAGGGAGCCGGGCGGGCACGGGCGGCCGCAAGCCGCGGGGGCGGGCGACGCGCGGACGGACCAGCCGGCTGGCCGTGGCGGCGGGCACGGCGATGGGAGAGGTGATGCGGGTGCGCCGCGGCGAGCGGGTGGTGATCATCACCAATCCCCTCGACGACGTGCTCACCATCTCGGCGGCCCTTTATGACGCGGCCCTCGACCGGGGCGCGGATGCGGTCATCCTCGTGCAACCCGTGCGCACCTCGCTGGAGATGGCTTCCGACGCCGTGATCCATGCGCTGCGCTCGCACCCCGATGTCATCTGCTCGATCAGCGCGGCGAAGCTGGGCAAGGACCGCTTCGGATTGGAGAAGGCCTATCGCTTCCCGCCGCACCCGGGGAAATGGCCGCACATTTTCGACGCCTTGATGGGGGCGAAGAAGGCGCGGGCCTTCTGGTCGCCCTCGGTGACGCTCGACATGTTCAGCCGCACCGTGGCCGTCGACTATCGTCGCATCGCCGCCCAGGCGCGCAAGCTCAAGCGCGTCTTGGACGCCGCCGACCGCGTGCACGTGACGGCCCCCGGCGGCACCGATATCGAGATCGGACTGCGCGGGCGCAAGGCTCATCTCGATGATGGCTCCTTCGGCAAGCCGGGCACGGGAGGCAACCTCCCCGCCGGAGAGGCCTATATCTCTCCCGCGCTCTGTGACGCGCAGGGCGTGATGGTCTTCGACGGCTCGCTCTCGGCGGCCGACGGCGGCGCCTTTGTCCCGCGCCGGCCGGTCACGGTGGAGGTGCGCGACGGCTTCGTGACCGCCGTGCGCGGCGGCGCGGGGGCGCGGCGCCTCGAGCAGTCCTTCGCCCTCGGTGAGCAGGCGGCCCGCAAGATGAGCGGGCGGCCGGGTTGGTCGGCGAAGCGGGTCGCCTCCTACACACGCAACGTGCGGCATCTAGGGGAATTGGGCATCGGTCTCAACCCGGCGGCGCGCGTGACGGGCAACATGCTGGAGGACGAGAAGATCCTCGGCACCTGCCATGTGGCCATCGGCTCGAACTACGACGAAGATGCGGAAGCCTTCACGCACCTCGATTGCCTCATCCAATCGCCGACCATCGCGACCCTGGGCCGCGCGGGGGCGAGGCGGATCATCATGAAGGCGGGGAAGATCATCTGAGCCTGTTTATGCACGCGCGCGCCGACAGCGGAGCGGAGGGAAGCCGGGCGCTGAAAATCGCGACCTGGAACGTCAACTCCGTGCGCGCGCGCCTGCCGCGCGTGCTCGCCTGGCTCGAGGAGCAGCAGCCGGATCTGCTGGGCATGCAGGAGATCAAGGCGCGCGACGAGGACTTTCCCGTCGACGCCTTCCGCGAGATCGGCTATCACGTCGCGTCCTTCGGGCAGCCGACCCTGCATGGCGTGGCGCTGGCCGGCCGGGTCGAGATCGGGGGCGTCGAGCGCGGATTGATCGACGATGCGCCGGACGCCGAGCGGCGGCTGATCGGGGGCCGCGTGGCCGGCATTCGCATCATCACCGTCTATGTGCCCAATGGGACGGAGGTCGGCTCGGAGCGTTTCGCCTACAAGCTGGCTTGGCTGCGCCGCCTGCGCGCCCACCTGGAGGCGCGCTGCAATCCGCATGAGCCGATCCTCGTATGCGGGGATTTCAACGTCGCGCCCGAAGAGCGCGACGTCCACGATCCGGACGCATGGCGCGGCCAGATTCTCTTCCACCCCGACGAACACAAGGCGCTGCAGGATCTGATGAGCTGGGGCCTCGTCGATGCCTTCCGCCGCTTCACTCCCGAGGGGGGCCACTACACCTGGTGGGACTATCGTGCGGGCGCCTTCCACCGCGGCTGGGGCCTGCGCATCGACCTGATGCTGATGACCGAACCGCTCGT
>JAZDGX010000151.1:0-4681 GCA_043806645.1 Candidatus Eiseniibacteriota bacterium
GCACGGTGCGCATGGTCGCGCGTGAAAGGGCGATCGCGCGGGCCACGCCGTCCAGATCACCCCGCATCAGGGTGACGTCGGCCGCATCCATGGCCACCGCGGTGCCGCCCCCGATGGCGATGCCCAGATCGGCGCGCGCGAGGGCCGGGGCGTCGTTGATGCCGTCACCGACCATGGCCACCGTCCGGCCTTCCTGCTGCGCGCGGCGCACGATCGCTTCCTTCTGATCCGGCAGAACGTTCGCGACGAACTCGCGAATCCCTAGGCGGGAGGCGATTCTGCGCGCGGATGCCTTGCCGTCGCCCGTGACCATGATGGTCTCGAGCCCTTGGGCCTCCAGCCGCCGGATTGCCTCCGCCGCCCCCGGCTGCTCCTCGTCGGAAACGGCCAGGATGCCTGCGATCCGGCCGTCGATGGAAACGACGGCGGGCGTGCGCGCCTCCGAACTCAGGCGTTCCAGTATCTCCGACGTTTCGTGGCGCTGGGAGTCGACATCAGCCGGGTCTGCGGAGTTCACCTCTTCTGCATGCCAGTCGGGCTTGCCCACGCGGACCCGCCGGCCCTGCACGCGCGCCAGGATGCCGAAGCCGGACACATCGGTCACTTCGTCCGGTTCGTGAATGGGGATGCCGCGGGCGCGCGCACCATCGACGATGGCCTGCGCGACCGGGTGGCGCGAGCCGGATTCTGCGGAGGCGGCCAGGGAGAAGGCCTGGTCGGGAGAGGAGGAGAGCGGGATCCAATCGGTGAGCACCGGCCGCCCGGCCGTCAAGGTTCCGGTCTTGTCGAACATCACCGTCGTCAGTCGCTCGGCCTTCTCCAGCGCTTCCCCATTGCGAAACAGGATGCCGGCGAGCGCGCCTTTGCCCATGCCCACGGTGACCGCGGTCGGGGTGGCCAATCCCAGAGCGCAGGGACAGGCGATCACGAGCACAGCGACCATGCGGATCATGGCCGGCACGAATGCGCCGCCGGCGATCCACCAGATCGCGAAGGTCGCGAGCGCAATGGCGAGCACGACCGGGACGAAGACCGCGGCGACGCGGTCGGCCAGGCGCTGAATGGGCGCCTTGCTGCCCTGGGCGGCGCGCACCAGGCGGATGATGCGGGAGAGCACGGTATCGGCGCCCACGCCCGTGGCTTCGATCTTCAACCTGCCGTGCAGATTGGTCGTGGCGCCGGTGACCGGGTCGCCCGGGGCCTTGTCCACGGGATTCGGTTCGCCGCTCAACATGCTTTCATCGGCGGCCGAGGCCCCGCTCACGACGCGGCCGTCGACGGGAATCCCCTCGCCGGGCTTGACGATCAGCAGATCCCCGACGGCCACCTCCGCAACCGGGATCTCGTGCTCGACGCCTTCGGCATCCAGCCGGCTGGCGCGGGCGGGGGCCAGATTCATCAGACTGCGGATGGCTGAGGATGTGCGGCCGCGGGCGCGCGCCTCGAGCACCTTGCCGAGCCGGACCAGCGTGATGATCATGGCTGCGGTCTCGAAGTACGCATGCATGCCTGTCCCGGGAAGGAGCAGCACGGCCACCGAATAGACGTAGGCCGTCGACGAGCCGAGCGCGACGAGGACATCCATGTTGGCGCTGCCGTTGCGCAGGCTCTTGCTCGCGCCGGCATAGAAGGCCCAGCCGGTGTAGAACTGCACGGGGGTGGCCAGCGCGAAAAGCAGCCAATCGAACCAGGCGGCATGAGCCCAGGACGCCAGGAGGGCGAAATCGCGGGACATGCTGAGCAGAAAGAGGGGCATCGTCAGGGCGAGGCCGACCCGGAAGGCGCGCCGCTCGGTCCGTTGCTCGGCTTCCCGCGCGCGACTCTCTTCATCCCCCGCTCCGGGCAAGATCAATGCATAGCCGGCGCGGTCGAGGGCCGCGGCGATCTCAGCCAGCCCAACGCGATCGGCGTCATACTCGATCGCCGCCGTCTCGGTGGCCAGATTCACATCGGCGGCCAGCGTTCCCGGGACCCGGGTCCGCAATGTGCGCTCGACCGTGGCCGCGCACGCCGCGCAGGTCATCCCGAGCACGGGCAATTCGACCCTGCGCTTGTCCATTCTGTGGTCCTCCCGCCGCCGACTCACTCGCGGGGAGGATAGCCGATCTGGGTGAGCAGGGTGCGGATCCTATCCCAGGTCGCCGGTTCCTCCCAACGCACCGTGGCGGTCTTGGTCGCCAGGTGGGCCTCGACGAAGGTGACGCCGCGGACGGCCTTGAGCTCGCGCTCGATGCTGGCGACACAGCGGGGGCAGCTCATGGCCGGCAGGTGCAGGGTTCTTTCTTCCATGATGATCCTTCCTCCTCGTGTCTCAACGTCACAGGATGTCCGTGCAGGGACGGGTCGTGGTGGACCACGGCGTTGATCAGGACTCTACCGATCCCCACGCGCCGGGGTTCCTGTACCCCCGGCCGGGGCCGCGAGCCGGCCTCGCGCAGCCGGGTTCGCGGGGTGGCATTCGGCGGCCGATGCGCTACTATCCCCTGCGCTCTGCCATGAGAACACGAGAGCCGGTGGCGCAGGATCGGGGATCCTCCCAGTGCGGGAGGGGGGATTCGCCCAGGGGGCCGGGCATGCTCGACGTCTACTTCTATGAAGCATTCCGGGAGGAAGAGCGTTGGCTGCGAAGCCTGCTGCCCGCGACGATCCGCGCCGGCTTCACATGGAAGACCATTCAAGAGGCGGACGACGGCATGCCCCCCGCGGGTCTGATCTCCATTCGCACGCAATCGATCGTGCCGGGGGCGTGGGGGCGGGCGCTGGGCGGCGTTCTCAGTCGCAGCACGGGCTACGATCATCTCGCGCAGTATCGGTCCGGGCATCGATCGAAGTCCGCTACGGGGGCCGGAACCGCGGCAGCGACAGACCTTGCGGGGACAGGAACTGCGGAACGCGGGCCGGCGCTGGGGTACCTGCCGCTCTACTGCCACCGGGCGGTCGCGGAGCAGGCGATGCTCCTGTGGATGGCGCTCCTGCGTCGACTCCCGCAGCAGATCGCCCAGTTCCGCAGTTTCACGCGCGACGGCCTGACCGGGCGTGAATGCGCGGGCAAGACGCTCGTCGTCGTCGGCGTGGGGAATGTCGGATCGGAAGTGGTCCGCATCGGGACCGGCCTGGGGATGAATGTGATCGGCGTCGATCCCGTCCACCGGCATGACTTCGTCCGCTACGAAAGCGCGGAGGTGGCCCTGCCGGGCGCCGGGGTGATCGTCTGTTCCATGAATCTGACCGCGGACAACGTGGGCTATTTCGACCTGGAGCGCTTATCGACCGCTCCGCGGGGGGTGTTCTTCGTCAATGTAGCGCGCGGGGAGATGTCGCCGCCGGGCGTGCTGCTAACGCTGCTGGAGGCGGAACAACTGGGGGGCGTGGGCTTGGACGTCCACGATCACGAGAGCGATCTGGCGGTGGCGTTGCGTTCGATGCACCCGGGGCGGGACGGGGCAGGCGGCGAGCCGGCGGGGAGTGGGTCGGCGAAGAGCCGTGCAGAGGGTTTGACCGAAGCAACGCGGCAGACGCTCGAGCTGGCCCGTCATCCGCAGGTGATCCTCACGCCGCACAATGCGTTCAATACCGAGGAGGCCGTCGAAAGGAAAGCCGCGCAGACGATCGCACAGGTGGAGCGGTTCCTGCGTGCGGGGGACTTCCTCTGGCCGGTTCCGCCGGCGTAAGCGATGGCGGGCCGCGGCCGGGTTCGCGAAGCAGTGGGGTGAAGGGTGGGTGCAAACTCGGTTCCCCTGAGCTGGTGGCTCTACTTCAATCTGTTCATCGCCGTCATGCTGGTGCTGGATCTCAAGGTGTTCCATCGCCGGACCCATGTGATCCAGATGCGGGAGGCGCTGCGGTGGACCTCGTTCTGGGTGAGCCTGGCGCTGCTTTTCGCGGGCGGGCTATGGTTGCTGCGCCCGCGGATACTGGCAGCCGGCATCCATCTGGGCGAGCGCCCCGCGCTGGAGTTTCTCACCGCCTACTTGATCGAAGAGTCGCTGAGCGTCGACAACCTCTTCGTCTTTCTCATCATCTTCAAGTACTTCCGCGTGCCCCAGCAGTACCAACACAAGGTGCTCTTCTGGGGCATCCTGGGGGCGATCGTGATGCGGGCGGCCTTTATTCTCTTGGGCACCGCGGCGATCCACCGCTTCCATTGGACGATCTACATCTTCGGCGCGTTCCTGGTGTACACCGGCATCCGTCTGGCCCTGGAGCGGGAAAAGGAGATCCACCCCGAGAAGAACGTGATCCTCAGGCTCGTGCGGCGGTGGGCGCCGGTGACCCCCGATTTCCACAACGGGCACTTCATCGTGCGCATCGGCGGACGGGCGATGATCACGCCGCTATTGGTCGTGGTGCTCGTGCTTGAAACGACCGATGTGGTCTTTGCGGTCGACTCGATTCCGGCGGTGCTCGCGATCACGCCCAACCCCTTCATCGCCTACACCTCGAACCTCTTCGCGGTGCTCGGCCTGCGCTCGATCTTCTTCGCGTTGGCGGGTCTGATGGGCATGTTCCACCACTTGGGGCGGGGGCTCTCCTTCATCCTGGTCTTCATCGGCGTGAAGATGCTCATCTCGCGCTACTATCACGTGCCGATCGGCTGGGCGCTGGGGGTGGTCGTCGCCACGCTCGCGCTCTCCGTGCTTGCCTCGGTGCTCTTTCCCCGCCGCGACCCTGGCGCGCCGCC
>JAZDGX010000152.1:0-2010 GCA_043806645.1 Candidatus Eiseniibacteriota bacterium
GCCGCCTGCTTCGCGCGCACCTGGATGAATCGTGCGCCGCCCGCCAGGCAGGCGGCGGCCAGATCGATCAGCGACCAGCCGAAGCGAGCCGCCGTCTCCGCATCGAGGATGGCATTCAGAGGAGGCAGCAACGTCTTCCTAATTGGAGCGTATCGTCGAGGTGTAAAGCGCCCTGGCGGGTCCTGTCCGCGAACAGCCCCACCCGCTCCACTACACCGCTTCGGCGAGGCGGCCGTCGGGCCGGGGCTCTGCGAGCAGGCGTTCCATGAACGACGTGCTCAGCTTCCCCGCCACGAAGTCAGGATCGGCGAGGATGCGCAGATGGAGCGGGATGGTCGTCCGGATACCTTCGATGACGGTCATCTCCAGCGCACGGCGCATCCGCGCAATGGCCTCCTGGCGGTCGCGCCCGTGCACAATGATCTTCGCGACCAGCGAATCGTAGTAGGGCGAGATGGTGCAATCGGCATGCGCGGCCGTCTCGACCCGGACCCCGGGCCCGCCCGACACGCTGAAGGCGTGGATCAGTCCCGGCGACGGCACGAACGTCTCGGGATCCTCGGCATTGACACGGCACTCGATGGCGTGTCCCGTGAACGTGACCTCGCTCTGCTTGAATGACAGCCGCCCGCCCGCCGCAATCCGGATCTGCTCCTTGACAATGTCGATGCCCGTCACCATCTCGGTCACGGGGTGCTCGACCTGAAGGCGGGTGTTCGCCTCCATGAAGTAGAAGCGCCCGGCGTAATCCATCAGGAACTCGAACGTGCCGGCACTCGCGTACTGCACGGCGCGCGCCGCGTCGATCACGACGCCGCCCATCCGCCGGCGCAGTTTGTCGGTGAGCGCGGTCGACGGCGATTCCTCGAGGAGCTTCTGATGGCGCCGCTGGATGGAACACTCGCGCTCGCCAAGATGCACGACGGCGCCGTGCTGATCGCCCAGAATCTGGAACTCGATGTGCCGAGGCGATTCGACGTACCGCTCGAGGTACAGATCGCCGACGCCAAACGCGGCTTCGGCCTCGCGCTGTACCGTCTTGAATGCCTGCGGCAGGTCGGCGGCCGTACGCACCACGCACATGCCGCGCCCACCGCCGCCCGCGGTCGCCTTGATGATGACCGGATACCCGATCTCCTTGGCGGCCCTGAGCGCCTTGTCCTCGCTCTCCACGGGGCCATCGCTGCCCGGCAGAATCGGCACGCCCACCTTCTTCATCACACGGCGCGCCCGCGCCTTGTCGCCCATCAGCCGGATCACCGTCGGGTCGGGCCCGATGAACTTGATGTGACACGCTTCGCACACTTCGGCCAGGTACGCGCTCTCCGACAAGAATCCGTAGCCGGGATGGATGGCGTCGGCGCCCGTGATTTCGGCGGCGCTGATGACCGCCGGCACGCTCAAGTAACTGTCGGCACTCCGCGAGGGGCCGATGCAGACATCCTCATCGGCGAAGCGGACGTGCAGCGAGTTCTCGTCGGCCTCGGAGTAGACGGCGACGGTCTTGATGCCAAGCTCGCGGCACGCGTAGATCACGCGCATGGCGATCTCGCCCCGATTGGCGATCAAGATCTTCTTGAACATTCTTTACTCCGGGGGCCCCTGCCCCCCGGACACGCTCCGCGGGGACCCCAAATGCCCCGCTCCGCTTCGTTGCGCGAGCCATCCCCCGGACACGCTACGCGGGGACCCTAAATGCCCCGCTCCGCTTCGTTGTGCGAGCCATCCCCCGGACACGCTACGCGCGGGGCCCCCACGCGCCCCGCTCCGCTACTTCGTCCGGATCGCGAACAAGCGCTCGCCGTACTGCACAGCGTGCCCGTTCTCCGCATAGATACTGACGACTTCGCCCTCGTACTCGGAGTTGATCTCATTCATCAGCTTCATCGCTTCGATGACGCACAGCACCTGCCCCTTCTTCACGATCGACCCGACCTCGACGAACGACGGAGCGCCGGGCTCTGACGATCGGTAGAACATCCCGACGATAGGCGACTTCACCACCGCGAG
>JAZDGX010000153.1:0-3941 GCA_043806645.1 Candidatus Eiseniibacteriota bacterium
GAGCTTCTCGTACGCCGTCAACCCCCGGCGACGCTGACCAATCGACAGCTCCCGCTCGACCAGCTCGTCCACTCCCAAGGCCTGCAGAACCTCCGCAACCAAGGGCAACCCTGCCTGAGAGGTCATGTCCATCGGCCGAGACGCAGCCTCCATTCGAAAAGGCAATAGACCCTGGCGGGCTCGCGATCCCATCGCCGAGCAACCTTCGGTTCCTTCCCCCATCGCCCGAACGCCTGACTTCGGCCCAGTGTCCCAAATCGAGTCCCCTTTTTCACCCAACGGGTGAAGTCATCCCCTGCCTTCCCAGCGGCCTAGAGAGTTAGAGCGGAGTTGGGGCGGGAGGCGCGCTCCAGAAAGCGCAGAGTGGGGCCGATGAAGAGAGCGCAGGGTGTCGTCCGTGTGGGCGGAGCGGCCGCAGGTGCGGGGTGTGCGTGGATCCAAGGAGAGGCGGGCGCGGGCGCCGCGAGCGCCTGGATCATGGGTAGGTGAGTGCGGGCGCCGCGAGCGCGTGGGCCTGAGAGGCGTTGGTGCAGAGAACGGGTGCTTGGGACAAGACAGGGAGGTAGGCGAAGTGGAAACGGCTTCGAGTTCGAGAAGCGTGAAGGGGCGGACGCGGACGCTTCCGGGAAAGTACCTCCTCGGGAGCTGGCAGAGCCTCCCGGCGGCCGACGTTCAGAAGGTGCTGGAAGAGCGAATCATCGCCACAGAAAGGCTCGTCGTCGTGCGCTGCCTCTATCCGCGCGGCAGCGGCTTCGAAGCCCATGTGCACCCACAAGAGCAGATCACGATCGTGGAGCGGGGCGTCCTGCAATTCGAAGTCAACGGAGATGCCCTCCGCGTCGGCCCCGGACAGATGATCTCGATCTGGCCCGGGGTGATGCATTCGAGTCGCGTGCTCGGAGAGGAACCGGTCTGCGCGCTGCACATCTTCCAGGCCATGCACGCCCAACCCCATTCGGCGCGCCTGGGGCGTTCGGCGAAGGCCCCGCGGGACGTTTGAGCCTGTCCGCACGTGCGCGCCGGGATGCGCCCCGCCCAAGCAGGGGGCGTGGGGGCCGGGGGCGTGGCCGGTGATTCCCCTCGGGGCTGGAAGCGACGTCTCCCAGGATCTTGCTCGGGGCGATCTTGCTCAGGGCCGCAAGCGCGCCTCCACCAATTCCCGGTAGAGATCGAGCGTGCGCGCGAGCATGTCCGGCAAGGTGAACCGGCTCGCGACGCGCTCCCGTCCGGCCGCCCCCATCCGCAGCCGGAGCTCCCGCGAGGCGGCGAGACGGGCGATGCCGCCCCGCCAACCCTCCCTGTCTCCCGGCTCCGCAAGGTGGCCTGTGACTTGATCGACCACCGCCTCGCGTACCCCCGCCACCGCATAGGCGACCACCGGCAGGCCCCGTCCCATCGCCTCGAGCACGGCCAGCGGGAACCCTTCCCAGCGCGAACCCAGGAAGAAGAGGTCGAATCCGGGCAGAAGCTCCGCGGCGGGGGCATGGAAGCCGGCCAGCCGGACGCGATCCCCGGCAGAGCAACGGCCGATGGCGCGGGAAGGGGCCTCGCGCAGCCGCCCGTCGCCCACGTAAACGACCCACAAGCGCGGGTCGGCCTCGAGCAGCGTCCGCAGAGCCTCCCAGGAGCCAAGCGGATCCTTGGCATGGTCCAATCTTCCGATCGTGCCGAGCACCACCGCATTCTCGGGAATGCGCAGCTCGCGACGGATCCTCTCCCGGACCTCCGATCCAGGCACGGCGGCGACTTCCACCGCGCCGTGGATCACGCGGTACTGGGACGCGATGCCGATACGGCGGGCGATTCCCTCGTTGCGCACCGCCTGCGACACCGCGATCAGCGCGTGACAGCGCCGGGCAGCGAGCCGTTCCAGGGTCGTGAAGAGCGCCCGGTCGGGCGCGCCGGTCTCGGGCGTGATGCCCCAGCCATGAACGCTGTGAATGCGAATCGGAACGTCCGCCCGCGCCGCCGCCAGGCGTCCGAGGATCCCCGCCTTCGAGCTGTGCGTGTGGACCAGATCGAACGAATGCCGGCGGAAGGATCGGACCAGGCCGGTGTACGCGCGCAGGTCCTGCAGCGGAGAGACCTCCCGGACCAGAGCGGGAATCACCTTCAGACGCAAGCCGCGCGCCTCCGCTTCCTGCCAGAGGCTTCCTTCCGGCCCCGTCTGGGGGCCCGCCCAGAGCTCGACCTCCCAGCCGCGGTCCCTCAAACAGGCGGCGGTTTCCAGGGCCAGACGCTGGGCCCCCCCCTGGATGAGCCGCGTGATGAGATGGCAGGCACGGGGCGCACGGCCGAGGAAAGCCGCCGGGGCCCAGGTGGCCTGTGCGCTCGCTGGAGCGACCGCGAGGGGATCTCGATCGGAGCCGCGCATGATTCCGCCCGGATGGCTAGGCCTGCTGCTCCTTGGAGTAGAAGCTCTCGGCGAACTCCACATCCTTGCGGCTGCCGATGATCAGAGGCACGCGGTGATGGAGCCGGCGCGGCTCGATGTCGAGGATGCGCTGGCCTCCGGTGGAGGCGAGTCCGCCGGCGTGCTCGACCACGAAGGCGAGGGGATTGGCCTCGGGCAGCAGCCGCAGTTTCCCGCTCGGGTGCTTCGAATCCGCCGGATAAAGAAAGATGCCGCCGTAGAGCAAGTTGCGGTGGAAGTCGGCGACCAGTGAGCCGATGTAGCGCGCCGAATACGGCTTGCCACGATAGTTCTCGCTGCTCTTGAACGCCTCGATCAGCTGCCGTGTGGGTCGATCCCAGGCATAGTAGTTGCCCTCATTGACGCTGTAGATCCCCCCCTCTTCCGGGATGTGGATGTCCGGGTGGGAGAGGAGGAACTCCCCCACGCTGGGATCGAGCGTGAAGCCATGCACGCCGTGGCCGGTCGTGTAGACCAGGATCGTGCTGGGGCCGTAGATGATGTACCCGGCGCAGACCTGGTTCTTCCCGCGCTGCAGGATGTCCTGACGGGTGCCCGTCGCGCCGTCGCTGATCTTCCTCTGGATCGAGAAGATCGTTCCGATGCTCACATTCGCGTCGATGTTCGAGGAGCCGTCCAGGGGATCGAAGGTCAGCGTGTAGTTGCCGATGGCGTAGCGCTCGGGAATCTCGATCGTGTCCTCATGCTCCTCCGAGGACATCACGCAGAGGTGTCCCGTGTAGCGCAAATTCCGAATGATGATGTCGTCGGCGTATTCGTCGAGCTTCTGGACGTGCTCTCCCTGCACGTTGGTCCGTCCCGTAAGCCCCAGGATGTCGACGAGCGCTGCCTTGCGCGTCTCCCGGCTGATGATCTTCGCCGCGATCATCAGGTGGAGCAGCAGACCGGTCAACTCGCCCCGGGCGGCCGGGGACAGGCGGTGCTGCGTCTCGGCGATGTGCTCGGTGAAGCTGATGCCGATGCGCTTCTCGCTATCGTGATTCAGACCTTCCGCTGCCATGCAGCCCTCCTCTTCCGGGGCGCCCATCCGGTGGCGCGGCGCGAGACATGGGTGAGAAAAACCCATTATATTCATCGGCCCGCCACCCCGGGAAGTTCTATGTTGAGGTTCGAGGATTCGGGATGCAGCGGGCAAGCATCGCATCGCTTCACCGACTTCGGGAAGAGCCTCAAAGCCCGACCGACCGTCGCTGCGCCGGCCCTCGACCGGGAGCCTGCCGCTTCCGCCCTCGTGCGGCGGATTCTGCCGTCCGTATTCCGCCCCATGGCGCAACCAACCGATCGGCAGCGGGCTGTCCCAGAGACAATGCCGGCGTCGAGCAACTCGCGCCTGAAAGGAGACCCTCCATGAGAACGCACCATCTGCACCGATGGTTGTGGTCTGAAATCTGCGGATCGACGGGGCCAAGGGAGTCCAGGTTTCGGTCTTGCAGCGTTCTCACTCGTGTCGGTGCCATCTCCGCCCTGGCGGGCAGGGCGGACGCTATCCTGGGGCATCTATCCGCAA
>JAZDGX010000154.1:0-14740 GCA_043806645.1 Candidatus Eiseniibacteriota bacterium
CCGGCTCACCCTCGATCTGGGTGCGCGCTGGCGTTTGGTCTTCTGCAATCCGCGCAAGTTCGGCCGCGTGTGGCTGACCGATCGGCCGGAAGAGGTGCTGGCGGAACTCGGACCGGAACCGCTGGAGCCCGCCTTTACGGCTGAGCGCTTCCTCGCCATGCTCGCGAAGCGCCGGGGACGGATCAAGGCCCTGCTCCTCGACCAAACCTTTCTCGCCGGCCTGGGCAATATCTATGCGGATGAGACCCTGCATCGCGCGGCCATCCACCCGCTCGCGCGCGCTTGCGATCTTCCCCCGGACCGGGGGCGGGCGCTCAGGCGCAGCATTCGCGCCGTCCTGCACGAGGCGATCCGGCACCGCGGAACGACCTTCGACGACGCCTACGGCGGGGGGGAGTACTTCGACCGGCTGCGCGTCTACCAGCGTACCGGCAAGCCGTGCCTGCGCTGCCGGACACCGATCGCCCGCATCCTGGTCGCCCAACGGGGCACGCACTTCTGCCCCATCTGCCAGCCCCGGCGGTCGAGGGGAAGCGCGTAGCCGGCCGCCTCCGTCCTCGCGAGTTCCCGAGCGGACCTTGACCCGCACCCGCGCCGATGGTGAAATCACCTCCACCATGACGACCGTCACGCCTCAGGAGCCGATTTCCCGCGACGAGTTGCGCCGCCTGGCCGCCGGCCGCTTCGGGGACATGGTCAAGGCTGTCGTCGACCTCGCGAGAGAGCGGATGGTCCTCGACGCGGACCTGCACTCCGACGAGGAGGCCGAGCTGCTCGTGGAAGGATCGCGACAACAAGACCTGTGGGGCATCAATCTCTATCCAGATCTGCCGGGCGAAGAGTGGATCGAGTTTGACTCCATGATCAACCTGCGGCCGTCCTTCGGCAATCGCACCCGCGGAGTCGACGACCCCGCTACGAGAGGGAAGATCGTCGCCCTTCTGGACCGGCTGGTGCTTCGATGAACGATGTTCCTCTCCGGCCGGCCGCCCTCCCCGGCGCCCGCCACCGCGAAATGGCCGCCGGACGGTGGTGGGAGCTGACGATCTGCGAGCAAATGGCCCACGTGGGCAGCGAGGTCGGCCGGACCCTTAACTGGCGGACGCGCAATCCCGAGATCGCGCGGAGCGCTCTGGAACGCGCGCTCGAGTTGCTCGACCTCACGCTGGCCGACCCTCGATACCGCCACTCCGTCGAACGCCTCCGGGAGGTTGCGCGAGCAAGAGAGGTTCTGTTGGACTTCCTGGTGGGAGAGAATGAGTACGGCTCCACCGGCCCCGATCTGCAGCGCTACTTCGATACCTTCGCCGCGGCGGTCGCCCGCGGGAGGTGAATGGTGCGCTCGCGGCGGCCGGCACGGACTGTCGGATCGGCCTTCTGCGAGGACCACGGATGCGAATCGATTCCTCCAGGAAAGGCTCCGGTCGAGGGATGCACCGCGGAAGTGCGATGAGCGGCTCGCGCCTGACCGATCGAGCCTATCGCCGCATCGTCAACGCCTGGTGCGTGTACGACTGGGCGAATTCGGCTTTCGCCACGACGGTCATGGCCGCGCTCTTCCCGCCCTTCTTCCGCAGCCTGGCGACCGCGGCCGGCATGCCGGAGGGCCGCGCCACCGCCGCCTGGGCCTTCACGACCGCGGCGGCGCTGCTCATCGCCGCCTTGATCGCCCCGGTTCTCGGCGCCATCGCCGACGCTACGGGCAGCGTCAAGCGTCACCTCGCGGTCTTCGCCGGACTGGGGATTCTCGCCACGGGCAGCTTCGTCCTGATCCCGGCAGGCAACTGGATCCTGGCCGCCGCGCTTTTCGTCGCCGCCGACATAGGCTTCGCCGCGAGCATCGTTTTCTACGAGTCGCTGTTGCCCCACATCGCCCGCCCGGGGGACATCGACCGCATCTCGACACGCGGCTACGCGCTGGGCTATGCGGGAGGAGGGCTGTTGCTCGCCCTGCATGCCCTGTGGATCTCGCAGCCCTCGCTCTTTGGAATGCCCGGCCGTGACTTCGCCGTCCGTGCCGCCTTTGCGAGCGTCGCCGTATGGTGGGCCCTCTTCGCGATTCCCTTCTTGCGACGCGTCCCGGAGCCGGGCAGGGGAACCGGTCCCGTTCCCGCCGAACCCCGGCGCGAGCCGCACGACGGGAGCGTGACGGTGGGGCGGCGGATGCGGACACTCCGCTTGGAGCTCGCCTCTCCCGCGCACTCGATCACCTTGGCGTTACGCAGACTCTGGACGACCCTCCACGAGATGCGCCGTTACCGCCAGCTCTTCGCCTTTCTCGTCGCCTTCTGGATCTACAGCGACGGCATCGGGACGATCATCAAGATGGCCGTCGCCTATGGGGATGAGCTCGGAATCTCCCTCACCGACCTCGTTCGCGCGCTGCTTCTGACCCAGTTCATCGGCATCCCCTGCTCGCTCCTCTTCGGCGCCATCGCGGCCCGCCTGGGGGCCAAGCGCGGCCTGCTCTTGGGGCTCGCGTTCTACGCCCTGATTTGTGCCGGCGGTTACTTCATGCGCACGGCCCTGCATTTCTACATGCTTGCCGCGGCGGTGGGTCTGGTCCAGGGCGGCTGCCAGGCGCTCAGCCGCTCGCTCTTCGGTTCGATGGTGCCCCGACACAAGGCCGCGGAGTTCTTCGGCCTCTACAGCACGAGCTCTCGCTTCGCGGGAATCGCCGGCCCGGTCCTGTTCGGGCTGATCTCCCAGGCCGCCGGAAACAGCCGTCTGAGCATTCTCGCGCTGATCGCCTTCTTCGCGATCGGGGGCGCGCTGCTCACCCGCGTGAATGTCGCCGAGGGCCGCCGCCTCGCCCGCGAGGCCGAGACCCATGAGGCCGATCTTGTCCAGGCGCGTGCGCTCCGATAGACTCCCCGGCACCCTGTCCCCCCATGGCACAGACACCAAACAGGCCTGCGACCGGGGACTGGGCGCAGCGGAGGTGCCCGATGACGTTCGAGCCTTATGATCCCCAACGGATCGAAAAGAAATGGCAGGCGCGCTGGGAGGAGAGAAAGGTCAACGAACCCGATCTCGCCCGCTCTCCGCACCCCTTCTACACCCTGATGATGTTCCCCTACCCCTCCGCGGAGGGGCTCCACGTCGGCAACGTCTACGCCTTCACGGGGGCCGACATCCAGGGCCGTTACTATCGCCTGCGCGGGCATGACGTCTTCGAGCCGATCGGCTTCGACGCCTTCGGCATCCATTCGGAGAACTACGCCCTGCGCATCAACACCCATCCCGCGAAGCTGATTCCGCACAATGTGGCCAACTTCCGCCGGCAACTGCGCATGATGGGGCTGATGCTCGACTGGTCGCACGAAGTCCTGACCACGGATCCCGACTACTACAAGTGGACCCAGTGGATCTTCGTGCAACTTTTCAAGCACGGGCTCGCCTATCGCAAGCAGGCGCCCGTCAACTGGTGCCCGGCGTGTCACACGGTCATCTCGAACGAGCAGGTGATCGACGGCATGTGCGAACGCCACCCGCGCACCGCGGTCGAGCGCCGCACGATGGAACAGTGGTTCTTCCGCATCACCGCCTATGCCCAACGTCTGCTCGACAATCTCGACTGGATCGACTGGTCGGCGATCACGACGACCGCGCAGCGCAACTGGATCGGGCGCAGCGAGGGGGCGGACGTCGAGTTCCCGCTGGCGGGACGGGACGACACGCTGCGGGTCTACACCACCCGGCCCGACACGCTCTTCGGCGCGACCTACATGGTGATGGCGCCCGAGCATCCGTTGGTGGCCGATCTGGCCGCGCCGGGAGAGCGCGCCGCGGTGAACGCCTATTGCGAAGCGGCACACCGCCTGCGCGATGTCGAGCGCATGGACGAGGCGCGCGAGAAAACCGGCGTCGCGCTGGGAGCGAATGCGATCAATCCGCTGACCGGCAAACCGATCCCGATCTGGGTCTCCGACTATGTGCTCATCGAATACGGAACCGGCGCGATCATGGCGGTGCCCGCCCACGATCAGCGCGACTATGAGTTCGCGACCAAGTTCACGCTGCCGATCGTACCGGTGATCATGCCCGAGGCGGGCGAGCTGCCGCCGGGCGAGGCCTATGCCGGCGAGGGCCGGATGGCCAATTCGGGGCCCTACGACGGCATGCCGTCGCGCGAGTGCCTGAAGAGGATCATCGTCGATCTGGAGGCGCGCGGCATCGCCGCGGGCCGCGTGCAGTACCGGCTGCGGGACTGGTGCATCTCGCGCCAGCGCTACTGGGGCCCTCCGATCCCGATGATCCACTGCGAACAATGCGGGATCGTGCCGGTGCCCGAGGGCGACCTGCCGGTGCGGTTGCCCGAGTTGGAGGACTTTCGCCCCGACAGCCCCGGCGGCAAACCGCTCGAGCGCGATCAGCAGTTCTACCGCACGAACTGCCCGCAATGCGCAGGCCCGGCGCACCGCGACGCCGATGTCAGTGACAATTTCCTCGACTCGGCCTGGTACTTCCTGCGCTACCCGTCGTCTCACGACGACCGCCGCGCGTGGGACCCGGAACGGACCCGCAAGTGGCTGCCGGTCGACATGTATGTGGGCGGCAACGAACACGCCGTTCTGCATCTCATGTACACGCGCTTTCTCTGCATGGCCTTCAAGGACATGGGTCTGATCGACTTCGAAGAGCCGTTCAAGAAGTTCCGCGCCCACGGGCTCTTGATCAAGGAAGGTTCCAAGATGTCGAAGACCCACGGGAACGTCACGAATCCCGATGAGTACGTCGACAAGTACGGCGCCGACACGCTGCGCATGTACCTCCTCTTCCTGGGGCCCTACACCGAAGGGGGCGACTTCCGCGATTCGGGTATCATCGGCATCCGCCGCTTCCTCGAGCGCCTCCATCGCCTGTACACAGATGTGCTCGAAGGCGCCCCCGGCGCCCCCGCCCGCGGCCCGCTGGCGCGCCCGAATGCGATCAAGCTTCACCAAACGATCAAGAAGATCGGCGAGGACATTCAGGCCTTCGGCTACAACACGGCCATCGCCGCGCTGATGGAGCTGCAAAACGACCTGCGGGCGGCCCCGTCCATCGATGATTTCGCGCTCGAGGCCTGCAACATCCTGCTGGCACCGTTCGCGCCGCACGAAGCGGAAGAACTGTGGGAGATGCTCGGCCGCACGGACAGCATCTTCAATGCCCGCTGGCCCGCGTATGACGCGCAGCTCACGGTGGCCGACGAGGTTGAAATCGCGATCCAGGTGCTGGGCAAGCTGCGCGGAACCATAACGATCGCCCGTGACGCCGCGGAGGCCGACGTCCGCCGGGCCGCGCTGGCCACCGAAAGTGTGACGCGTCATCTCGAAGGCAAGCAGATCGTCAAGGTGATCCACGTGCCCAATCGCCTGATGAACTTCGTGGTGCAGCCGTGAGCACCCCCTCCGCATCAGGACCTGCATGGTCCGAGCCCGAGCGCACACCGTCGGAGTCCGGGTCCGAGAGGCCCGAGCCCCGACGCGCGCCATCGTATTCCGGCCGCGGTCCCATCGTCATTGCCCATGGCGGCGCCGGCGGACCTTGGGAGCACTATGACGCTTGCGAGCGCGCTTGCGAAGCGGCACTCGCCGAGCTGCGCGGGGGCGCGAGCGCGATGGATGCCGCGGTCGAGGCGACGGTGCTCCTCGAGGACGATCCCCGCCTGAACGCCGGCGTCGGTTCGAGCTACCGCCTCGACGGAAAGACGATCGAGATGGACGCCGCCGTGATGGACGATCGGCTGCGCTTCGGCGGGGTGGCCGCCATCCAGAACGTCCAATACCCGATCCGCGTCGCGCGTCTGGTGCTCGACTCGCCGCATCTACTGCTCGCGGGCGAGGGCGCCACCGCCTTTGCCCGCTCGCACGGAATCCCGTATTTCTACCCCGATTCGGAGCGGGCCCGCCGCCGCTACGCGCAGGTGCGGCGTTTCTTCCTCGCCCACGAGGATCGCGACGGCTTCGCCGCTTGGCGCGGACGCCGGCCCGAGGAGTACTGGAACTTCCCGAGCGACATCCAAGCCTCCCTGCTCCGCGAGGCCGCGCTGGAATCGACGAGCGACACGGTCGGTGCGGTGGTGCGCGACGCGCGGGGCGGCTTCGGGGTGGCGCTCTCCACGGGCGGAACTTCGATCATGCTCCTCGGCCGTGTGGGAGACACGCCGATCATCGGCGCCGGGCTGTATGCGGGACCGCACGGCGCGGTCGCGGCGACCGGCGACGGCGAGGAGATCATGCGCCAGCTTCTCGCGAAGCGGGTCTACGATTGGATCGCGGCGGGAATGGACGCTCAGGAAGCTTGCCGACGAGGCGTCGACGACTTTCCCGACCCCTACACGGCCGGCATCATCGCCGTGGCGGCCTCGAGCGTCGGAGCGGCCGACAACCGCACGATGCCCTGGGCGGTCGGCCGCCTCGACTGAGAAGGAGGGATTGTCCATGGCCGGGCTCGAGGGTCGAAGAGCGATCATAACGGGCGCGAGCGCGGGGCTCGGCGCCGCCGTCGCCGGTGAACTGGCCGTGCGCGGCGCCCGCCTGATCCTGTGCAGTCGCGCTGAAGGAAGACTGCGCCGGGCCGCCGCGGCGATTGCCGCACGCCCGTTCCTGCTTGCCGCCGATGTTCTCGATCCCGAGACCGCGCCGCGCCTCGCGGCCATGGCGCGCGAGAACCTGGGTGGTCTCGATATTCTCGTTTGCAACGCGGGTGGCCCCCCGCCGGGCGATTTCGGCGAATTGGACGACGCCCAGTGGGAAGCGGCCTTTCGCCTGATCCTCCTCAGCCCCATCCGCTTGATCCGGGCCTGCCTGCCGCTGCTGGCGGAAAGCGGCTCGGGCCGGATCATCCTCATGAACTCGATCTCCGCGATCCGTCCCGTCAAGCGGTTGCTGCTGTCGAACGCCATCCGGCCGGGTCTGGTCGGCCTCGCCCGCCATCTGGCCGGGGAGCTCGCCGACCGGAAGATTCTTGTCAATGTGATAGCGCCCGGCTTCTTCGCCACGGATCGCTCCCGCGAGGTGCATGAGGCGATCGCGCTCCAGTCCGGACGCACACTCTCTGAAGTTCAAAACGAGGCGAACGCGAGAATCGCGCTGAAGCGGCACGGAGACCCCGCCGAACTCGGCCGGTTGATCGCCTTTCTCGTTTCCATGGAGAACACCTACATCACCGGGCAGACGATCGTCATCGATGGCGGGTTGACGGTCGCTCCCTGATTCGCCCCGCCGCACCGAATCCGAATTCCTTGGCGCGCGCCCCAGACGGCCGGATCCGGCCACGAGCCGGAAGACTGCGCCTTGGGATTCCGCAAGGAAGGGCATGGCCGGCGATCTCAGTCTGCCGCCTGGATGCGGAAGTCGTCGAGGAGCAGGTACCCGCCTTCTTCCCGGCTCTGGTCGACGAGTTCCAGCCGGGCGCTCCGGCCACGCAGTCCTGTGAGATCCCAAGCCATCTCCGTCAAGACCACCCCCCCGGTCCCCGAGGCGCGCATCTTTTCCTCGCCATCGACGAGCAGCCGCACGTACACCCGCGAGAAGTCCCGCGCGCCTCCAATCCCAAAGGCCGCCCTCTCGCCGGTGATGCGGAACTCGGGGGAACGGAGCGTGCCGGTCGCGCGGGCCGGATCCATGGAATGGCTGTTGACCAGCCGCCGGCCGAACCATCCCTGAATGCCCGGTTGGCCCTCCCGCGCCCCCTGGGACGGGCCCTCGCCGAACGCTTCTCCCGAAGGCATCCACCCGCTTCCATAGATCGGCTCCTCGAAGTCGAAGTGCAGGACGACATGCGGTCCGCTCGACCAGGCGCCCAGCGCGCAGGCGGCGGCGGCGATTGCGCCCGCCGCGATCCACAAGCTGCTCTCCCGGCGCTGCGGTCGGCGCATCCTCTTCAGCAGGACCTGCGCCACCAACAGCCGGGCGCGATAAAGGGTGAAGACCGCGAGAGCCCCGAAGAACGCGGCCAACCACCAGAGCGATGGGGTTTCCAGCGAGCGGATGACGAAGAAATCCTTTGGCGCGAGGCCCCACCAAGTCAGCGGAGGAAACGCGGACCAGTCCCAGAGCGCGACCTCGTAGTAGCTTTCGCGGCCGAACTGCTCACGAAGCGCGTGATGATAGTCCGTATAGGAAGCGATCGTTCCGGAAAACGCGATGAAGCAGGAGAGCCCGAGGAGAGTCACGCCCCCCCATCGCAGCGCCCGCCGTTTCCAGCAATACCCCCGCGGCTGGCTCCCGGCCGACCATCTGGAATAGAACGGCGCGAGCTGAAGACAAAGCAGCGGAATGATGGGCACGAGGAAGCGCGGGCCCCAGCACCAGCCACCCTCCCATTCGTGCCATTGCGAGTAGAGCGCAACGAGAGCGAGGAGCGCCGTCCAGGTGAAGGCGGTCCAGAACGGCCAGGTCCAGGAGATCCCCGCCCCGGCACTCTTCCGGACGGAGGGCAGGCAGAGCAGGCCGAGCATCGCGGCCGGGAAGTAGATCAGAAGGCCGCGGCCCGGGCTGACGAGCAGCCCGCGTAGGGCCTCACCCATGCCGCGCGAAGACAGGGCGAGTTCTTTCTCGTACCCGGTGGTCCAGGGGGCGCCGAAGCGCGCAAGGTTGTAGGCCATCATGGCGAGCAGAACGAGGGCGGCTCCCGCCGCGAAGGCTCCGATCCAACGCGCGCGCTCCGGCCAGGCCCCACCCCCTTTTCTGCCTGGAGGATGGCGTCGCACGGCAATGGCCAGAAAGACCGGCGGGCCGAGCAGCAAGAAGAGGCCGTCCGCGTACCGCGCGAGGACGGAGATCCCCAGCGCAAGGCCTGCGAGAAAGCACAGTCGCGCGCGCCCTTCCTGTATGCCTGTCTCGGCGAAGAGCACGAAGGCGAGCAATCCCAACCCCCCGAGCGGCTCGGAGAAGAAGGTCTTGGCGTAGGGCCAGAGGGGCGAGGCGAGCGCGGCCGTCAGGGTGACGAGAAGCGCCGCCCTCATTCCCCATCCCAGGCGAAGCGCGAGGAGAAAGAGCAGCGCCGCGATCGCGGCAACTACGGCGCTGTTCGTCCACGCCATGCCGAAGAAGCGCCAGGCATCGTGGGGGTTGCGCTCGGAGTACCAGAGAATGCGGTGCCCGGCGAAGGCATCGACCGCAGAGCTTGGGGCCACTTCTCCCATCGCGGCACCCGCGGTGTAGAAGGGTAGCGCGACGACGGAGAGCCCGGGAGCGTACTTCGCATAGAGTGCTCCATTTTCACCCTCGTAGAGAAAGCCGCCCGGAATCCAGAACGGATCGACTTTCGCTCCTCGCCCTTGGGCCAGGCTCTCCGTGACGCGGCCCATTACGACCCCATCCGGGCTGTAGACGTGACCCGAAGTCTGCAGGGCAAAGAAGCAAAGCAGCAGAAGGAATAAGTCTCGCGCGCGAATGCGCACCGGATCTTCGGAATGCGGCTTCGCGCGGGAAAGGTCGGCCTCGAAATCGACGGACGAGCCGTCCTGCACCCGATCGGCTCCGCTCATGGGTGGCCGCTTGTCTTAGCGTGGGGAACCATGGTGACGCACAGCATAGCGGATCGCTCCCGTTCAGCCAAGCGGACCCCTGGAATCGGGCCCGCAACGGGATCGCCATCTCAGTTCGTGCGGTGCCAGGAGAGAATCCACTCGGTCAGTGCCTGTAGGTCCTCCCAGTGGAAGGCCGGGCAGTGATCGGGGGAGAAGCGCAACTCGGAGGATGCGCTGTCTCCGAGGGAACGGAGTTCCAGCTTCCAGGGCGCGAGCGCATCCGGGGCGGGACGCAGGCCGGGAGCAAGAACGGCGGCGATGAGATCGCCGCTCCCAAGGAAGCGAGGCTCGCGGGGACGGCCCTCCTTGTCCGCAGGCAGCACCTCGATCTTCGGTCCCTGGCGGTTGCTCCAACCTTCGATCAGCACGAGATCGAGATGTCCGAGCCGTTCCTCGACGAGGCGCTGGATGGCCTCTTCGGTTTCGGGGAGATCGAAGTGAAGGGTGGCCGCAGCGGCGCTGATCGCGAGCGTCGCCTCCGCGCCCGCCTTGCGGTGCAGCCACGAGTCGCTGCCCTCGCGATCCAGCGGATGGGGATGCGAGCTGTGCTTGACGGTGCCGACGCGGAGCCCGCGGCCCTGGAGCAGCGGGATGAGACGCAGGGTCAGGCTCGTCTTGCCCGATTTCTTGCGACCCACGACCTGCAGGGCTTTCACCGCAAGGCTCCTCCGGGGCGTACGCCGGGCCTCCGGAACCGCGAGAAGGAAAGCGGCCGCATTCAGAGGCCGGAGGAAGGCTGCCGCCTGCCGGCGTCTCGGTCCGATGCGGACGGGGCCATCATCGCCGGACGTTCGAATCCGGCCAGCTTCGCGGCCAAGGAGGTCTTGCGGCGGATCACGCGGTCGATGAAGGTCTCCGCATCCGCGATTCCGTTTTCGCCGCGCAGATGGCGCATCACGTCGAGGCCGCGCCCGAAGACGCAGCTCACGATCTCTCCGGCGTCGGTCAGGCCCATCCGGTGACATTCGCTGCAGAAGTGATCGCTCACATTGGGGATGAAACCGATCGCGCCTTGATGGTCCGGAGCCTTGAAGATGAGCGCGGGGCCATTCTGTTCGGAGGTCCCTACGGCCTGCAGCGGAGGGCCGATCTGGCTCATGAGCTCCCAGGTGGGTATGAATCGCTCGGGAGGCGGGATCAGATCGATATCGACGTTCCATTCCACAAAACGAACATCGATCGGCAGCGACGCGGTCAGGTCGACGAAATCCGCAAGTTCGTCGGAATTCACGTCCCGCTCGAGAACCGTGTTGACCTTGACGGTGATCCCAGCCGCCAGACAGGCTTCGATCGCGCGCCAGACGGCGGCAAACTCCGCCTCGCGTCCCCCGCCCTCGTAGCGCTCGGGACGAAGGGTGTTGAGGTGGAAGTTGACCCCGCGCAGGCCGGCCTCGACCAACGCGCCGACGCGCTCATCCAGACCGATGCCCCGCGTGGTGGCGGTGACCGATGAAACCCCGGCCATGCCCGAGATCATTGCAACGACATCGATCAGATCGGCGCGCTGAGCAGGATCGTCTCCCGTCAGACGGATGCGGCGTACACCGCGCCCGATCAGGATCTTGAGCAACGCGCGGATTTCGCGCGGCTCCGGGATCTTGGTCGGTGCGGCCCGCTTGCTCTCGGCGAGAATGCCGTCGGTCTCCGCCCTGAGGAGAAAGCGAAGATAGCCCAGGCCGGCTGCTGGAACCGGCATATCGTCCTCCCAGTCGTGCTCACCGCGCACCTCGACAGCACCATCGCGAGCGAGGCCGGCGTCAGCGCGTTTGATTTTAGAGGGTCGGCAGAGCCTGTCAAGGGATGGTCGGATGCGCAGGGCTGCAAGCTCCATCCCCGTGGCCGCCTCGGATCTGAAGAGTTACCGAACCGATCGGCTGAAGGCGGTGGACACGGCGACCCGCAGGTCCGGCTCCTCCTGCCACTGCTTCAACACGGGAAGAAGCTGCTTGGGTTCCGCCTTCACGAGATTCCGCAAGGCGGCCCCGGCGGCGCCCCAAACGAAGCGTCGCTGATCGGAAGCCAGAGTCTTCAGGATCGCCAGCGTCCGTTCCCGGTCGACCGGGATCACGGGTGTCGCAAAAGCCATGGCGATGTTCCAGCGCACGATCTCATCCGGAGCCTCGAGCCACTTCTCACAGCGCTCCAGCGTCTCTTCCGGATAGACGCGAAGCATGCCCTGGCCGAGCGCAAAGGGACCAAGATTGCGCCGAATGTAGGGATCTCGGTCCGACATGTGCGGCTCGAGCAGATCGAGCAGCGGCCGGGCCCATTCGGGACGATCGGCGTCCGCCACCGCGACGGTCGCAATGATCACCTGACGCCGGACCGAGGGATCGGCATGGCGGCTCCACGCTCGCATGTGCCGGAAATAGGCCCGGAAATTGGATCGGATGATGCGGGCCATGGTGCTGGCCGCGTAGAGGCGAACCTCGTACTCTTCATCCCGGGCGAGATTGAGGGTGAGCTTCTCGACTTCCTTGCGGTGATCCTTCCAGAAGGTGTCGAGAAGCGCGCAAGCGACTTGCCGCGCCTCCGCTTCAGGGCGGGAAGAGCAGAGTCTCGTCCAGACCCAGATCTTCCGGCGGCAATCCCCGGTATCGGCGTCGCCGCGCAGCCTGCGGATGACGCAGGTCTGGAAAGCGCCCGCCTCCGCCGTCGGCCGCTGCCTTTGGACAGCGGCCATCGTGGCAATCAACGCCTCCGGATCATCGAATCCGAGCGTCCGCTCCAATTGCATCCGGAGAAACTCGGGGACCGCGATGTCGGCTATCGCGGCCTTGCCGGGCACTCCGGCCCTTGGATCTGAAGTACCCGCGCTTCCTGCTTGCACCCGGGGCCTCGGACCCCTGGTCCCGCGCACGAACGTTCTTGTGGCCATGAGCTCCCTGCCTCGATTTCGCCCTCCCGGGCTCTCTTATCCACAGACGCCAGCCAGAGCCGTGGATAACCTCGGGAGTTATCCACAACTCCCCGCAGCACGCTGTCCGGGAATTCCGCAGTGTCGAGAACTTCCCGTCGACCGGGCACCTACTCCCTGGGCGCCGCCGGGACGATTCTCGCCAATCTGCGGCCGCTTCTCTCGATCGAGGCGCAATACTAGTTGAGAATTCGAGAGTTACGGACCATCCAGCCGATCTGGTGCCGGTCTTGACGGACGACTTGGTGAGAGTGCCGCGTTGTCGTCGCCCCTCGCCCGCCCCCCAACGGCGGTGCCATGTTTCTCAGATCCCGGAATCCCTGTCAACCATTCCCGAATCCGAGAGAGGCCCCGATCCCGGAAGATCCCACAGGTTTTCCACATCCCGTGGCGATTTTTTTCTGCCCGCCTCGCAACAATACTAGCATGATTCGAGCGCCTCGGTTCCCACTTTCGGGACGAGCCATTCCACGACAAATGCATCTGCCCGACCCCCTGGCAGGCCCGGTCTACGCCGACCCCCTCCGTTCACACTGCCCACAAGGCTCAAGGGTCGATAACCCATTGAAAATACGAAAGTTCCGGCACATTCGGCCGGCGCGCGCCCGGGGCCGGACTGGGCCGCCTCCGAGATGCGCGATCTCAGACGGATCGTGTGGGCAGCAGAGGGATGAGGTGGCGCCGGAGCCAGTCGGGAAGGACTACTGTGGCGTCACTCCCCGCCGCCACGCTCGCATGGATCGTGGTGCCTTCGGCCGCGAGACGCTCTCCATCGTAAATGGCGTAGGAGAATGAAACTGCACGAGATCTGATCCGGGAAATCCAGGCCTCCACGCGGATCACGTCGTCATAGATGATCGCGGCCCGCAGCTTCAGCGTCGCCTCGACGAGCGGCAGGAGAATGCCCCGTTCCTCGACTTCCTTGTAGGACATGCCGGAGCAGCGCATCAGTTCCGTCCGACCCAATTCAAACCAGGTCAGATAGTGCGCGTTGTAGGCCAGGCTCATGCGGTCGGTCTCGGAATACCGGACCCTCAGGAATTGGCGGCAGACCGTGCATCCCCGCTTCTCGTCTTCATAGAGAACCGGAACGAATCCGGCCCGAGTATCGTTGCCATCCTTCATGGATGTCGCCCCTCTGCCTGCCGCCATCCCTGCAATCGGCCTCAACCGCTCGCACCGCCGCCCAGTCTGCTTTCCGCATGCCGCCTCTGTCAATCGGAGGTCTCCCGCCCCCGCGCCGCGGCCTTCCATGGAGTCCGGAGCGGGCAATCGCCTCTGCTCCTTTTTCTCAAGACCACGGGGATTCCAGCCGCAAATTCCTACAGGGGACCTTGCCCCGAGAAGTGCGCCACTGCCCGGCGCGGGAGCGCCACGGAAGCGGCCCGCAGATGCGGACCCGCCCCAAAGTGACTCGAGGTCCGTCATGGTCCACGTCGTCGGCGTCGGAGACATGCGGCTTGTCGATTCCTCAGGGGAGATTCTCGTCACCTCGCCCATCGGTATGGGCATCGCTTTGGCCCTCACCGATCCCGTAGCGAAGGTGGCGGGCATCCTTCATTTCATGCTGCCCGCATCCGATGCCGACTCCGGGCGCGCCGCCGATCACCCGTGCCTTTTTGCCGACACCGGTATCCCGCTCTTCCTGCGAGCGGCCACGGCCATGGGGGCCGCCCCGCCTCACATGAAGCTCTCGATGGCCGGGGGGGCTCAGCCGGTCGACCCGACCAGTCTCTTCGCGATCGGCATGCGCAATCAGGTGATGGCACGCAAGATCCTCTGGAAGAGCGGGCTGTCGATCGAACGCGAACACGTAGGAGGCACTCGCACGCGCACGATGCGCCTGGAAACGGGTCCATGCCGCACTTGGCTGCTGTTCCATGACGGGGAGCAGGAACTGTGATCGCGTTCACCGAACTGGTCCAGGGAATCGATCTGCTGGCACCTCCGCCCGCTGTCGCCGGCAGGCTTGCCAGAATCGCGCGCGACCAACGCACGGGCATCAGCGAGGTGGTGACCGTCGTGCGCTACGACGCCACGTTGACCGGCGGTCTGCTCGCCTACGCCAACGGTGCAGCGGAGTCGGCCGGTGGTTCCATCGCGGATCTACAGGATGCCATCGCCCGACTCGGCGTTCCGAAGATCCTGACCCTGGCGGTGATGTCCCATGCCGCCCCCATGATGATGGCCGCCCTGCCGGCGTATGGACTATCCGAGGGCGAGGTCTGGCGCCATGCGCTCGCCTCCGCCCACGCGGTCGAGATCCTGCAGCGGCACACGCCGGCCAGGATCGCGCCCGC
>JAZDGX010000155.1:0-3132 GCA_043806645.1 Candidatus Eiseniibacteriota bacterium
ACCCGATCCCGGCGGACGAGCGGGGTTGGAGCATCGCCGATGAGGTCGAGGAAGAGACCTACCATCAGCTGCGCGGCATCTGCGAGGCTGCTGCCGCCGCGGGCGCGGCCGCGGGAAGCATCGAGCAGAAGGTCGGGGACTTCTGGGCCGCCGCCATGGATTCGGCGCGGATCGAGACCGTGGGGATCACGACGCTGGGTCCCGAACTCAGCCGCATCGACGCGATCCGCACGCGGGCCGATCTCCAGCACGAAATCGCCGCCCTGCACGTGAGCGGCGTCGAGCCGCTCTATCGCCTGTGGATCGGGCTGGACGACAAGAACAGCTCGGCCTATGTCGTCTTCCTGCATCAGGGCGGCCTCGGCCTGCCCGATCGCGACTACTACTTCCTGGACGATCCGTCGACGACACGAATCCGCGAGGAGTATCCCGGCCAGATCGCGGCCATGTTCCGCTTGATGGGCCAGGGGGAAGAGCAGGCTCGGCGCGCCGCGGATGCGGTCATCGAGATCGAGACCGCCCTGGCGGAGGCTTCACGCACGCTCGAGGAACGGCGCGATCCCCAAGCCAACTACAACAAGCTGTCGATGGAGGAGCTCGGCCGCTTGGCACCCACCCTCGACATACCCGGGCAGCTTCGCATGATGGGCGTGGCGCCGCTCGACTCGGTCGTCGTGGGGCAGCCGGAATTCTACGCGCGCGTCGATTCCGCGCTGGCGGCCTTTCCGCTCGAGGCCTGGCGGGACTATCTGCGCTGGGGATTGATCAATACCTTTGCCAACCGCCTGAGCGCCGCCTTCGAGCAACAGGACTTCCGCTTCTACGGCACGCTGCTCAACGGCACTCCGCAGCAGCGCCCACGCTGGAAACGCGTGCTGGACGCCGAGGAGGAGGCCATCGGCGACTTGATGGGGCAGGCGTGGGTGCGCCGGTACTGCTCGGCCGCAACGCGGGCGCGCTACGAGCGGCTCGTCGACGAGATCATCGACACCTATGCCGAACGCATCCGCCGGCTGGCCTGGATGAGCGAGCCGACGAAGGAAAAGGCGCTGGCCAAGCTGGCGCGGGTGAATAAGAAGGTCGGGTATCCAGACCACTGGCGGGATTTTTCATCGCTCTCGCTCGATCGGGACTCGTACGTGCGCAACCAGATCCGGGTCAACGAGTGGTGGTTCCGCTATCGGGCCGCCAAGCTCGGCCAACCGGTCGATCTCACCGAGTGGGAGATGACGCCCCAGACCTACAACGCCTACTACGACGGGTCGCGGGTGGAGATCGTCCTGCCGGCGGCGGTGTTCCTGATCCCAGGCGTTCCCGATTCACTGATCGATGATGCCGTGCTCTATGCCTACGCGGGGGCCTCGACCATCGGCCACGAGCTCACTCACGGCTTCGACGACGAGGGGCGCCAGTACGATGCCGAGGGCAACCTGCGCCCCTGGTGGACGCCGGAGGATTCGACGCAGTTCGCGCGGCGGGCCGAGCGGCTCGTCGAGCAATTCGACGCCTATGTCGTCGGCGACAAGCATGTGCGCGGATTGGCCACGTTGGGCGAGAACATCGCTGATCTGGGCGGAGTGGTGATCGGCTACGACGCCTTCAAGAAGACGAGACAGTACCGCAGCGGAGAGGTGATCAACGGCCTGACCCCGGACCAACGCTACTTCCTGGGCTACGCGCTCGCCTGGCTCGGGCACCAGCGACCCGAATTGCTGGCGAAGATGATCATGACCGACGTGCATTCACCGCCCTTCCTGCGGGTGAACGGCCCGCTGGCGAACATTCCGGAGTTCCATCGGGCCTTCGAGGTCCGGCCGGGCGATGCGATGTATCGGGACGAAGCGCAGCGGGTGGAGATCTGGTGAGTGGAGGCAGCGGGCGGCCGGCGAGGGTTTCGGCCAGGGCGCCCATCGCCTGTTCCAAGGCGTCGGCGCTTGGCCCGCTGCGTTGCGTGGCGACCCGCTCGTTGACCAGCGCATCGCCGCTGATGTCGACCAGGCGCGCATTGATGACGAATTCTCCCAGCAGCAACCCCACTTCGCCGGCCACCAGCCGCTCGGCTCCGAGCAGATTGCCGACCCGGAGCAGGCAGGCGTCGTCATCGCGGAAGACGAGTTCGATTTCGTAGTTCTTCGCGATCTCTTCCATGTCCTCTCGGTTGATCAGGGTGAAGCACTGGGTTCCGTGGAGGGCCGTGCGCAGCATGCCGGTGAGCGTGCGAGCCTGGGTCACCGTAATGCCCTCGCGCGAGCGAGCAAGTCCAGTTCGATCTCAGGCAGGCCAGGTCCGGGATCCTATCACGGGTCCTCCGGAGGATCCACGGTCGCGCGTGCCCGGGGCGGTCTCCACCCTGAAGAAGGCGAATGCCGCGCAGGCGTGCGCGGCATTCGTGAGGTTCCAGACAAGTCGCGCGCCGGGCGCGCGGCTGATCAGCGTCACTGCGTTTCCTTCTCCCGGGCCTCTTCCTCAGCCATGCGGGCGCGCCGCTCGTTCAGCTTCTGCACGCCGAGCGCGGCGAGCCCCGCGAGCAGCGTCGCGCCGCCGAGACCGCCGGCGGCATCCGCCAGCTTCTCTCCGTGCTCGCGCTGCCAGGCGGCGAACTTCTCGCGCCCCTGGCGCTGCGCATCTTCCAGGCTGCCGAACTGCGGCTTGGCGGGCAGTTCGTAGACCGCCAGCTTTGCTTGCAGGACATAGATCGAGTGCAGCCCGCCGAGTTGGTCGACCCCGTAGACGTGGGCGTCCTTCCAACCCGCCTGCTTCAGCTCCTTCACGCGGGCCTTGGCCAGCGCGTACATCGCACTCTTCTCACCGTAGCGGATCGCGCGGGTCGGGCAGGTCTTCGCGCAGGCGGGCAGCATATCGTTGGCCACACGGTCGTAGCAGCCGGTGCACTTGCGCGACTTCTCGATGTCGTAGTTGACGTGCGGCACGCCGTAGGGGCAGGCCTCCACGCAGGCGCCGCAGCCGATGCAGAGGTTCTGGTTGACGTACACCGTGCCGAACTCGGGATGGCGCGTCATCGCCTTCACCGGTTCGACCGGACAGGCCTCGATGCAGGCGGCCTGGGTGCAGTGGAAGCAATGCTGGCGGCGGAAGAACCAGTGCACGCCCCCGTCGCCGTCGACCTCGTGG